>NZ_CP089096.1:0-312051 GCF_021172165.1 Flavobacterium channae
GTTCTTCTGTTTTTAAACTAATGTTTCCAAAACCTATACTTTGTAATGGATCAACTGATACTACCGTTTCATCTTGAATTATATATGGAATTTTTTTTCGTTCCAAAATACTTCTAATTTTCATGGTTTCTCTTTGGTTGTTGAAAATAGCAACTACTACAAAATCATTCATATCTTTTACATTTTTCGTTATTTCACAAATATACGAAAAGTTATTTTTTCATTAAAACTGAGCCTCCTTCATCAATAACTTATAACAATTTCGTAACTTTCAGCAATAATTGAAAATGATACAATGAGTAAGAAACCAAAAAAATTAGGAAAGAAACCAAAAGATTTTACCGCACAAATATTTAAAATACTTTCAAGAGAACCTTCTAAATCTTTTAATTACAAACAAATAGCTGCAGTTTTAGAGTTAAGCGATACTAAAAGTCGCAATGAAATAATACGAGATTTAAAAATTCTAAAAGCACAAGATAAAATTCATGAAACGGAAATTGGAAAATATCAAATAATTTCCAAAGCAGAATATTATGAAGGTCTAGTTGATATGACGTCTCGTAAAACAGGTTATTTTATTTGTGACGAATTAGAAGACGATGTTTTTATTCCGTTTATCAACTTAAATCATGCGTTAGATGGAGATAAAGTAAAAGCTTATATCTACAACAGAAGAAGCTCACGTAGACCAGAAGCCGAAATTTTAGAGATTTTAGAACGCGATAAAACTGAATTTGTAGGTGTAATTGATATTCAAAAAAACTTTGCTTTTGTAACTACAGCTAATGCTAAAATGTATACCGATATTTTTATACCAAAAAATAAAATAGGTGAAGCGGAACACGGTGATGTTGTTTTAGTAAAAATGGAAGATTGGCCAAAAAAAGCCGATTCTCCTTTCGGTTCTGTGATAAAAGTGTTAGGAAAACCAGGCGAACACAACACCGAAATTCACGCCATATTAGCCGAATATGGTTTACCATATGATTTTCCAATTGAAGTAGAAGCGTTTGCAAACAAAATGGACACTTCAATAACCGAAGAAGAAATTGCTAAACGTCGCGATATGCGTGATGTTTTAACGTTTACAATTGATCCAAAAGATGCTAAAGATTTTGATGATGCGTTATCATTTCAAGTTTTAGAAAATGGAAATTACGAAATTGGAGTTCATATTGCTGATGTTTCGCATTATGTACAAGAAGGAACTATTTTAGATGAAGAAGCCTATAATAGAGCTACTTCTGTTTATTTGGTAGATCGAGTGGTTCCAATGCTTCCAGAAGTATTATCTAATTTTGCTTGTTCGCTTCGTCCTCACGAAGAAAAATATACCTTTTCAGCTGTTTTTCAATTGAATAATAAAGCGGAAGTTGTAGATGCATGGTTTGGACGAACAGTAACGTATTCTGACCAACGTTTTGCGTATGAAGAAGCACAAAGTATTATAGAAACAAAATCGGATAAAATTCCAGCTGAAATTTCATTAACTGGAAGCGAATATATCGTTCCAAAACCAATTGTTGATGCTACTCTTAAAATGGATGAATTAGCTAAAATTCTTCGAAGAAAAAGAATGGCAGCTGGAGCAATTTCATTTGATAAAGTAGAGGTGAAATTTAATTTAAATGAAAACGCAGAACCGGTTGGTGTTTACTTCAAACAAAGTAAAGATGCCAATCATTTGATTGAAGAATTCATGTTGTTAGCGAATAGAAAAGTAGCGGAATTCATTGGGAAACAAAAGAAAACCTTTGTGTATCGTATTCATGATGAACCAAATGAAGATAAATTAATCGGACTACAATCGGTTATTTCTAAGTTTGGATATTCAATCAATTTTAAATCAAAAAAGGATATTTCTAATTCGTTAAACAATTTATTAAACGAAGTTCAAGGTAAAAAAGAACAAAATTTAGTGGATACTTTAGCTATTCGAAGTATGAGTAAAGCAGCGTATTCTACAGAAAATATTGGTCACTACGGATTAGCATTTGATTATTACAGTCATTTTACATCGCCAATTCGTCGTTATCCTGATGTTATGGCACATCGTTTGTTACAATATTATTTAGATGGTGGAAAAAGTGTTGATGCTGATTTGTATGAAGAAAAATGTCAGCACTCTTCTAATATGGAAAGTTTAGCGGCTAATGCCGAACGCGATTCTGTGAAATACATGCAAGTAAAATACATGCAAGACCATAAAGATCAAGAGTTTTTAGGTGTAATTTCTGGTGTAACTGAATGGGGAATTTATGTAGAAATCATCGAAAATAAATGCGAAGGAATGGTTAGAATCAGAGAAATTAGAGATGATTATTACACCATTGATGACAAACAATATGCATTAGTGGGTGAAGTTTCTAAAAACATTATACAATTAGGTGACGAAGTTTACGTTAAAGTAAAAAATGCCGATTTAGTGAAAAAACAATTGGATTTTCATTATTTGAGAAAGAGAGAGTAATTAAGTGATTAGTCAAAAGTAATTAGTGATTAGTTACGTACGAAATTATTATTTCGACGTTAGGAGAAACGTTAGTTCAGTGAAGCTAAATCTCATAATAAGATGAAGATAGTTGAATTTGTAAAAAGTAATATTTCTATATTTTTAATATTTGGAGTTTTCTTTGTTTTATTATCTTGTTTTATATTTTTAACAAGTATAAATGAGCCTGATTATCATGGATATACTAGAGGTTTTACAATAATAATTTTTACTCTTGGCTTATTTCTTTTTATTATAGATTTTATTTTAAAACAACTAATTAAAGATAAATTTAATTTAAATTTTTTTGAAGTTGTTTTGCTTATATTCATTTTAATATATTTTTTTAAAATTTTTATTCAATGAAAAAAACATTTTTAACCTTTATAATCGGTTCCATCTTTTCATTTGGAATAGCCCAAACCGAAAAAAGCGTTGGTGATTTTACTAAAGTAACTGCTTTTGATAAAATTGATGTCAACTTGGTGGCATCAACTGAAAACAAAGTAGTTTTAACAGGAGCAAATTCGCATGAAGTTGAATTAGTAAACAAAAATGGCGAATTAAAAATCAGAATGCCTTTAACAAAAATGTTAAGTGGTGACGATGTTTCTGCAACGGTTTATTTTAAAAAAATTGATGCAGTTGAAGCAAATGAAGGAAGTAGAGTTGCTTCAAAAGATGAAATATCAGCCATTAATTTTGATATCATTTGTAAAGAAGGTTCTGAAGTAAAATTAACTAATTTACAAGCTGATCGTTTACAAGTTCGTGTTTCACAAGGAAGTATTGTAACTACAAAAGGAGTAGTAAAAAACCAAGATATTGTATCGAATTCAGGTGGAAAATACGATGGTCAAGATTGTAAAACAGAACAAACAGTAGTTACGGTAAACGCTGGTGGTATGGCTCACGTGCATGCAACAGATTTAGTAGATGCTAAAACAAGAGCTGGTGGTGAAATTATAATCTATGGAAAACCAAAACAAATCAACGAAAAGAAAATCGCTGGAGGAACAATTGAACAAGCGAAATAATAGTAATCAGTCCCGATAGCTATCGGGAGTTTTTAGTTGGCAGATTTTTTCGTAAATTCGTATTTTATTAAATGCACTGAACACTAATAACTGAATACTGAACACTTGTACTTACACGATATACTTACCGCAATTCCTTGGGGACTTTTGTTAGCTTTTTCAATTGGTCCTGGTTTTTTTGTATTACTTGAAACTAGTATTACTAAAGGGTTTAGAGCAGCTTTTGTTTTTGACTTAGGAATAGTTTTTGGGGATATTATCTTTATTTTGATCGCGTATTTAAGTACCAATCAACTTTTAGAACAATTAAAAGATAATCCTACTTTGTTTGTTATTGGTGGCATTATTATGTTGGCTTACGGATTGATTTCATTCATCATGCTAAAAAGAAATTTCCAAAAGCAACAAGTAGTAGAACAAGACGATGATAACATTCCTAAAAAGAATTATTTTGCTTTATTCTTCAAAGGTTTTTTATTGAATTTCATCAACATTGGAGTATTAGGTTTTTGGATGATGATTATCATTACGTACGGACCTCAAATGGAAATGAATACTTCTCGAATTTCCATCTTTTTTGCTGCTATTTTATTCTTTTATTTAGCTTTTGATGTAGCAAAAATTCTATTAGCCAAACAATTAAAACACCGATTAACACCAATCAACATTTACAAAATTAAACGTGTAATTAGTGTAGTAATCTTAATTTTTGGATTGTTTTTCATCCTTCAAGGTTTCTTCCCAAAAGAAAAAGAAATGATAACCAATAAGTTATTACCTGATACAACTGTAACTGAATAATATTTTTCAATGTTTGTCATTCTGAACTCGTTTCAGAAATATAATTAATTCTAAAAATTATCCCATAAAAAAACCTCCTAATTTCTTAGAAGGTTTTAGAGGCATCGCCCGGAGTATTTTTAATTAATTTTTCTTAAAAATTAAAAAAAAGAGCTACTATTTCTAGTAACTCTTTAGAGGCATCGCCCGGATTCGAACCGGGGTAGACGGTTTTGCAGACCGCTGCCTAGCCGCTCGGCCACGACGCCATTAGTTGAACGGACTGCAAATTTACATTTTATTTCCTCTTTTCCAAAAATATTAACATTTATTAAGTACAAATATTTAGTTTTAAAGTTTAATTTTGTGCAAAACAAATAGTTGATTAATTATGAAGAATTTACGTTACTTAAAACCTATATTTAGTTTTTTCTTAATAGGTTTATGTATTACAACCTTAAGTAGAATTTTCCTTTTTTTGGTTTTTAAAGAACGTGTTGTTGAAAACGAAGATTATGGATCTATTTTCTTAATCGGACTTCGTTTCGATTTAATTCTTATTTGTTATTTAGCTTTTTTACCAGCCGTTTTAATATCTCTGTTACCCGATTCCATCTTACATTATTTTAAAAAGTTTTTAAACTTTTACTTTATATTTTTCCTTTTCTTATTTCTTTTAATGGAATTATCTACATTAGATTTCATTAATCAATACGATACACGTCCAAATCGTTTGTTTTTAGATTATCTAATTTACCCTAAAGAAGTAGTAGGAACACTTATAAAAAGCTATTTACCCTCCTTAATTATTACTACTATCTTACTTGGAATTGCATTATTCTTTGCTTTTAAGCACGGTAAAAAATTATTTTATCCTCAAGAAAGTAACTATAAAACCAAATTACTTTTGTTTCTTTTTGTTGCATTTTTCTTGTTTTGGGGTGCTCGAGGAAGTTTAACCTCAAAACGTCCTATTAACGGAAGTAATGCTATATTTTGTTCAGATCAAATGACGAATTCCTTAGGATTAAATTCGCTTTATACCGTGGCTTTTGCTGCTTACGCAATGAAACATGAAGGTGATGTTAAAAAGTACGGTAAAATGGACGAATTAGAAGCGTATTCTCGTGTAAAAAAATACATGGATGTTACCGAATTTATTCCAAGCAAAGTTCCGTTTTTACATATTCAAAAACCGGATGCTTCTCAACCAAAATACAATGTAGTTATCTTTTTACAAGAAAGCTTAGGTGCCGAATATGTAGGTTGTTTAAATGGTTTACCTTTAACCCCTGAATTAGATAAATTATCAAAAGAAGGATTATTGTTTACTAATTTGTATTGTACCGGAACTCGAAGTGTAAGAGGAATTGAGCAAGTAACAGCTGGTTTTTTACCTAATCCTTCAGAAAGTATTGTAAAATTAAGTGGTTCCCAACAAGGGTTTTTTACTCTTGCAGATGCTTTTGGTCGTCAAAATTACGATACCAGTTTTATTTATGGCGGAATGGCAAATTTTGATAATATGGCGTCTTTTTTCAATGGAAACGGATTTAAAAACATTATCGATGAAACGGATTTTGATAAAGATGGAAAAAAATATGCCTTGAAAGGAACTTGGGGTTATTCGGATGAAGATTTAGTGGTTAAAGCCAATGAATATTTCAAAAGTTTAGGGAATAAACCTTTCTTTTCTTTGATGTTTTCTACTTCAAATCACGAGCCATTTGAATTTCCTGATGGACGAATTCAACTTTATGAACAACCAAAAAATTCGGTTCACAACGCTATGAAATATGCAGATTTTTCAATTGGTAAATTTTTCGAATTAGCCAAAAAAGAAGCCTATTTTAAGAATACTATTTTTGTAGTTATTGCCGATCACAACACCAGAACGTATGGTAAAAATTTAGTTCCGGTAAATAAATTCCATATTCCAGCTTTAATCATTGCTCCAAATGTTGAAAAAGGAAGAACTTATGATAATTTAGCAAGTCAAATGGATATTCCTTCAACAGTTTTAGCCTTATCAGGAATTACTACAAAAACACCTATGGTGGGAAGAAATTTATTAAAATTACCTAAAGGAACGAAAGGAAGAACTATTATGTTATTCCATGAAACCTATGCATTTAGAGTGGATGATGATATTGTTATCTTAAATCCGAATGCAAAACCATTACAGTTTAAAGTTAAAAGTGATACCGAGTTAATTCCAGTTGCTTTAGATGAAGAATTAGCTAAAGATGCACTTGCTCATATTGTAGCATCAAGTAATTTATACAAGAAAAGAGTTTATAATATCGACTAAAATTTTAAGTTTAATGGAGTTCGTTTCATTACCTAAAAAAAAGAATCGGATGTTAATTCCGATTCTTTTTTTTTAATTTCTAAACTCTTCCATTTCAATCGTAACCGCTTCTACATCACCACCAATTGGAGGATTTAATTTAGAAACCGCTAATTTTATTCGAGAAACAGATGGAATTTCTGCAAAAGTGCGAACAATAATACGTTGTGCAACATGTTCTAATAATTTTGATCGAATTGCCATTTCTTCAACCACAATTTTATTCAAATGAACATAATCAACAGTATCTGCTAAATCATCTGTTTGAGCTGATTTTCGTAAATCGGTTTTTATTTCTAAATCAACGCGGTAATCTGAACCAATTTTTGCTTCTTCTGCTAAGCATCCGTGGTACGAAAAGGTTCTTATATTATTTAATTTTATTGTTCCCATAACAAGCTTGTTTATTGTTTGTAGATTATTGTTTATTGTTTTGAAAACTTGGTTCAACCATAAACCATAAACCATAAACTTTTTTTATCTTTGTCAAAAGTAAAAAAAACAATGTCAACAGAAGAAAAATCATTGAATTTTATAGAACAAATCATTGAAGAAGATTTAAAAAATGGTTTGTCAGCAGATAAATTACGTTTTCGTTTTCCACCAGAACCAAATGGATATTTGCATGTAGGTCATGCGAGTGCTATTTGCTTAAATTTCGGTCTAGGAATCGATTACAATGCTCCAGTAAACCTTCGTTTCGACGATACCAATCCATCAAAAGAAGAGCAAGAATATGTAGATGCTATCAAGCGCGATGTGGAATGGCTTGGTTTTAAATGGGACAAAGAATGTTATGCTTCTGATTATTTCCAACAATTGTATGATTGGGCGGTAGTTTTAATCCAAAAAGGAAAAGCTTACGTGGATAATCAGTCGTCTGAAGAGATGGCAAAGCAAAAAGGAACGCCAACGCAACCAGGAACTAATAGTCCAAATAGAGATCGTTCTGTAGAAGAAAATTTAGATTTATTCGAAAGAATGAGAAAAGGAGAATTTCCTAATGGAAGCTATGTTTTACGTGCAAAAATAGATATGGCTTCTCCAAATATGTTGATGCGTGATCCAATTATGTACCGAATTATGCATGCTCATCACCATAGAACTGGAAACGATTGGTGTATTTATCCAATGTATGATTGGGCACATGGTGAAAGTGATTATTTAGAGCAAATTTCACACTCGTTTTGTACGTTAGAATTCTTGCCTCACCGTGAATTATATGATTGGTTTTTGAATCAAATTTATGATCCTACAAAGGTGCGACCAAAGCAAAGAGAATTTGCTCGTAGAAATTTATCGCATACAGTTGTTTCGAAACGTAAATTATTGCAATTAGTTGAAGAAAAGCATGTTACAGGTTGGGATGATCCAAGAATGTCAACGATTTCAGGAATGAGAAGACGTGGTTATACGCCAGCTTCTATCCGAAATTTTGCTAAAACTATCGGAATTGCAAAACGTGATAATTTGATTGATGTTTCACTTTTAGAATTCTGTGTTCGTGAAGATTTGAACAAGATTGCACCTCGTGTTATGGCGGTTTTAGATCCTGTGAAATTAGTAATTACGAATTATCCAGAAGGTCAAGAAGAGTGGTTAGAAGCTGAAAATAATCCAGAAGAAGAAGTAATGACGTACAGAAAAGTGCCATTTTCTAAAGAATTGTATATCGAAAGAGAAGATTTTCAAGAAGAAGCACATAAGAAATTTTTCCGATTAACTTTAGGAACTGAAGTTCGTTTGAAAAACGCCTATATCATTAAAGGTGAATCAGTTGTAAAAGATGAAAACGGTAATATTACTGAAATTCACGCTACTTACGACGTAGATTCAAAATCAGGAAGTGGAACAGAAGCTAGTCAAAGAAAAGTAAAAGGAACGATTCATTGGGTTTCAACTGCTCATGCAAAAGAAGCAGAAGTTCGTATTTATGATCGATTATTTACAAACGAAAGTCCAGATAAAGACAAAGAAGTTGATTTTAAAGAATATATCAATCCAAATTCGTTAAAAGTAATTACGGGTTATGTAGAGCCAAGTTTGGTTACTTCAAAAGAATTGGATCATTTTCAATTTCAACGTTTAGGATATTTTTGTGTAGATAGAGATTCTACTCCTGAAAAATTAGTTTTCAACAAAACTGTTGGACTAAGAGATACATGGGCAAAAATTTCAGAACAATAAAAATTTTCAATTTTTTGTCATGCTGAATTTAGTTCAGCATCTTAGTCAGATTTTAAACGTGTCAGATTTTCAAAACCTGACACGTTTTTGTTTTATATAGAAATCTTAATAAAAAACCACAATACCATCATTAAAAATTATTATTAATAAAATCTATCATAATTTTATTTTTAATAAATAAAAACTTAAAAAAGTGACTTTCATAAATTAATTGTAAGAAAAAAACTTTTTTAGGTAAAGTGTTTTTACATCTTTAATTCTAAAAACAGCTAAAATCGCTTTATTTTAATTTTGAGTAAAAAATCGCTAAAATTTTTCAACATTTGAGTAATGCAACTGAACTGATTTGTTAATTATCACATTTTGTATAATTACGTAACTTTTAGTTATAAAAAAACCACCAATTAAAAATTGATGGTTTTCACTTTTGTCATGCTGAATTTATTTACTTTGTCAATTCGCAAGCTCGGGTCAGCATCTCAATTATGCTTCTTCAGAATCTTCGATTCCGAAATTTTCATCGGTTGAATTTTTCTTATTCGCTTTTTTATTTTTCGATGCATTTTTCATTGCTTCACCTACTTGGTTACTTGCAGTAAAACTTGCTACCATGTTGTTCAACATGTCGCTACCAGCTTGTGGCGAATTTGGTAATAAAATTAAATTACTGTTTGTATCAGCACCAATTGCTTGTAATGTATCATAATGTTGTGTAACTACAATCAATGCAGAAGCTTCTTGAGAGTTAATACCAACTCTGTTTAAAACATCAACAGACTCAACTAAACCACGAGCAATTTCTCTTCTTTGATCTGCAATACCTTGACCTTGAAGCCTTTTACTTTCAGCTTCTGCTTTCGCTTTAGCTACAATTCTAATTCTTCCAGCTTCTGCTTCATATTCTGCAGCTGTTTTTTCACGGTCAGCAGCATTAATACGGTTCATCGCATTTTTAACCTGAATGTCTGGATCGATATCAGTAATTAAAGTATTGATAATATCGTAACCATAAGTTGTCATTGCCTCGTTTAACTCACGTTTTACAGCAATTGCAATATCATCTTTTCTTTCAAAAACGTCGTCTAATTTTAATTTTGGTACTTCAGCACGCACAACGTCAAATACATAAGAAGTAATTTGATCATGAGGATATTCTAATTTATAGAATGCTTCATAAGCTTTTTCTTGTAATACTTTAAACTGTACCGAAACTTTCATTTTAACGAATACGTTATCTTTAGTTTTCGTTTCGATGATAACATCTAATTGTTGAATTCTCAAATTAACGCGTCCGGCAATTCTATCAACAACAGGAAATTTCCAATGTAAACCAGAATTTCTCAAGCTAAGAAATTTTCCAAAACGTTCTACAACAACTACTGTTTGTTGTTTTACAGTGAAGAAAGAAGATAAAAGGACAATTAATCCAATAAAAATAAGTGGAAATGTAATAAACTCCATAATTTATAGTTTTTGTTATATAGATTATACGCTTTTTAAAGTAAAAAGTTACAAAAATCAATTTATTAAGTTTACTTTTGGCGCTTAATTTTTTACAGATGAAGAGATTAGCATTATTATTATTTATGTTTTCTACTGTGGCTTTTTCACAGCGAGGTTTCAAAGACAGTAACCGTATTGGAATTGGTGCGGGTTTAACCCAAATGAATATTTACACGGATAATTTTACCATAACACCAGAAACTGGCTGGATTGGTGGATTGAGCGTAAGAGGAAATTATTATAACAATTGGCAAATGAGCTTTGGAATGTTTTTTACTGATAGTAATTTTTCTATTCCTACATTAAAAGGATTACAACAAACACAAACGAATTTCAAAATGTCGGCTGTTCAAATTTATTTGGTGCCAAGCTATGTTTTTGTAGAACATCATTTGAATTTAGAATTTGGTCCAGTTTTACAAGTCAATGGAAAATTAGGTCTTGATAAAAATGATGAAACTAATTTATTACTAGATCAACCTGGTTTAGTTGCAAAAGATATTGTTGATGTTTCTAAAATTAACGCTAATTTTTATGTGGGTATCAACGGAGGTTTTAAAAATGTTCGTGCTAGAATTGGTTACCAATACGGTTTAACGAACTTCTTCGGTAACTTAAAAAACAATGATAATGTTAAATTACTCGGCGAAAAAATGAAAGGAAATATTGGTTTGATTAGTGGTCAATTAACGATATATCTTTAATAAAAAACCCTCTGAATTTCAGAGGGTTTTCTTTTTATAAACTAGCAATCGCTTTTTCTATTCTTTTTACCGTTTCGGCTTTTCCAATCATTTCGATGATGTCGAATAAATGAGGTCCTTTTAATGCTCCTACTAAACTTAATCGCAACGGTTGCATTACTTTCCCCATTCCTATTTCGTTTGTTGTCATCCATTCTTTTAATAAGGTTTCGATGTTAGTTGAAGTAAAATCTTCCATTTTATTCAATTCAGAAATTACTTGTTGCATTAATCCTGGTGTTTCCTCTTTCCAGTTTTTAGCTGCTTTTTCATCATAAGATGTTGGCGCTTCAAAGAAATAATCCGCTAAATCCCAAAACTCGGTTACGAAATTTGCTCTTTCTTTAATCATTCCTACAATCTTTGTCAAATCAAGTGAAGTCGAGATTCCTTTTTTATCTAAGATAGTCTTAAAGCTTTCCGCTAAACTAGCATCGCTTTGCTTTTGTAAATACTGATGATTGAACCATTTGTTTTTCTCAGGATCAAACTTCGCTCCTGCTTTGTGAATTCGGTTCAAATCAAATTTTTCTACCAATTCTTCTAATGAGAAAATCTCTTGTTCAGTTCCGTCATTCCAACCTAATAAAGCTAAAAAGTTGATAACAGCTTCTGGGAAAAATCCGTTTTCTCTATATCCTGAAGAAACTCCTTCTTCTGTTTTCCATTCCAAAGGAAAGACTGGGAATCCCATTTTATCACCATCACGTTTTGATAATTTTCCGTTTCCAATTGGTTTTAAAATCAACGGTAAATGCGCAAATTCTGGTGCATTCCAACCAAAAGCTTTGTATAATAAATGATGTAAAGGTAAACTTGGTAACCATTCTTCACCACGAATTACATGCGAAGTCTCCATTAAATGGTCATCCACAATATTCGCTAAATGATACGTTGGCATACCATCTGATTTGAACAAAACTTTATCGTCTAATAAATTCGTATCAAATTTTATATCACCACGAATGATGTCTTTTAATTCTAAAATTTCATTAACTGGCGTTTTAAAACGGATTACATAATGCTCGCCATTTGCTTTTCGCTCTTCTACTTTTTCACGTGAAACCGTCAACGAATTATCCAATTGCTCTCTTACCGAATGATTGTAAATGAATGTTTTTCCATTCGCTTCAGCTTCTTTACGCATTGCATCTAAACTTTCAGCAGTATCAAAAGCATAATATGCCCAACCCGAATTAAGTAATTGGTCAGCATATTGTTTGTACATAGCTTTACGTTCGCTTTGACGATAAGGTCCAAACTTTTCATTCTTTCCTACCGTTTCATCAGGAGCAATTCCTAACCATTCTAAAGCTTCAAAAATATACGCTTCGGCTCCAGGAACAAAACGAGTTTGATCGGTATCTTCAATACGTAAATAGAAAACACCACCATGTTTTTTGGCAAATAAATAATTGAATAAAGCGGTTCTAACACCACCAATATGCAAAGGTCCTGTTGGACTAGGTGCAAAACGCACACGAACTTGTTTAGACATTTTATTTTTATTTTTCTTTATTGTCACACTGAGCTTGTCGAAGTGTTGTGCAAAGATACAATTACAATTTAGAAGTAAGAATTCAGAATTTAGAAAATATTATGGTTATCAACACTTCTATTCTCAAAATGTTAACTATTCACTAAAACCTATTGACTAATCTAGTAAGATGTTGTATTTTTATCGGTTATAAACAGTATATCAACAATCTTGGAAGCAAAAAGCATTATTTTCGATAAACTAGAAGCGTTTATCAAGAAGTTTTACACCAATGAACTGATAAAAGGAGTTATTCTTTTCATCGGATTGGGCTTGTTGTATTTCATTTTTACGTTATTGATAGAATACTTTTTATGGTTATCAACATTCGGAAGAACCATTTTGTTTTGGTTGTTTGTAGGTGTTGAATCCTTTTTATTGATTCGTTTTATTGCTTTTCCATTGTTTAAATTGTTCAAATTACAACAAGGAATTAATTACGAACAAGCTTCAGAAATCATCGGAAATCATTTTTCTGAAGTGCAAGACAAGTTGTTGAACTTTCTGCAATTGGCAAATAAAAGTCAAACTTCGGAATTATTAGCGGCTTCTATTGAACAAAAAGCCGCTTCGTTACAACCAATTCCTTTTTCAAATGCAGTCAATTTTGCTAAAAACAAGAAGTTTTTGCCATATGCAATTTTACCAATTGTATTATTGATATTATTTTTCGTTACCGGAAATTCTGAAATTATTTCGAAGAGTTTTGCTCGTGTGGTGAATTATGAAACAAAATTTGCTCCTCCTGCTCCTTTTGAATTTATTGTTTTGAACAAATCGTTAACCGCACAACAGAATTCAGATTTTACAATTCAAGTAAAAACAGCAGGAAAAGTTATTCCAGAAAATGTTGCGATTCAAATTGGAGATGAAGAATACTTTCTACAAAATACAAAACCTGGAGTTTTTGAATATACATTTTCTAAAGTAATAAAAGACATTTCGTTTTCTTTTCAAGCAAACGGATTGAATTCTAAAGAATACCAACTTGATGTTGTTGATATTCCTACGATTGCTAATTTCGAAATGGTTTTGCAGTATCCTTCTTATCTAGGTAAGAAATCGGAAACGATTCAAGGAACTGGTAATGCAGTTGTTCCAGAAGGAACCGTTGTGAGTTGGAAAATTAATGCATTAGCTACGGATAAAGTTAGTTTTAAATCGAATAACCAAGTTAGTCCATTTTCATATAAAGATATTACGTTTTCATTATCAAGAAGAATTGTTGACAATTTGAATTATGAAGTTATTACTTCAAATAGAAGTATTGCTGAATTTGAAAAGTTAGCGTATCATATTGCAATTATTAAAGATCAATATCCAAGTATTTCAGTTCAAATTGCTCCTGATTCTTTAAAGTTAAAATCTAAAATGATGATTGGTCAAGTTTCTGATGATCATGGTTTGTCAAAACTGCAAGTAGTATTTTATCCGAAAGGAAATCCAAATGCAGTTCGAAAAGCTAATTTACCAATCAAAAATCAGGCTGTTGATCAATTTATTTATTCATTTCCTAATGGTTTATCAATAGAGCAAGGTGTTAACTATGAATATTACTTTGAAGTATTTGATAATGATGTAGTTAACAATTATAAAAGCACAAAATCATCTGTTTTTCTTCATTATGAGCTTACTGATGTTCAAAAACAAGACAATCAATTGCAAGAACAGAATGAAAACATCAATAGTTTAGAAAAATCGCTTCAAAATCAAGAGAAGCAAATTTCTGAATTGGACAAGTTACAAAAAATGAATAAGGAGAAAGCAACTTTAGATTTCAAAGATCAAAAGAAAGTAGAGGACTTTATCAATCGTCAAAAACAACAAGACGAAATGATGAAAGAATTTACTAAGAAGCTTTCAGAAAATTTAGAAGAGTTTGATCCTAAAACACAAGATAAAAACAAAGAAGAATTATTACGTCGTTTAGAAGAAGCTGAAAAGCAAGCTGAGAAAAACGAAAAGTTATTGAAGGAGTTAGAAGAACTTTCTAAGAAACTTCAAAAAGATGAGTTGTTTGACAAAGCAGATAAGCTAAAACAAAATGCAAAAAATCAGCAACAAAATTTAGAACAATTAGTTGAGTTAACTAAGCGTTTCTATGTTGAAAAGAAAGCAGAACAAATTGCAGATAAATTAGATAAACTTGCTGACAAGGAAGATAAATTAGCAGATGATGCTAAGGAGAATAATAAAGAAAATCAGGATGCGATAAATAAAGAATTCGAAGATATTCAAAAAGAGCTTCAAGATTTAGACAAAGAAAATAAAGAGTTAAAAGCTCCAATGGATATTCCGAACGATATGAATGAGCAGGAATCTGTTAAAGAGGAAATGAAGAAAGCTTCTGATGATTTGCAAAAACAAAATCAATCGAAAGCTAAACCTAAGCAAAAGTCTGCTGCTTCCAAAATGAAAAAGATGAGTCAAAAAATGGCGCAATCTATGATGTCTGGCGACATGGAACAAATGCAAGAAGATGCTAAATTGTTACGTCAAATTTTAGATAATTTATTAGCTTTTTCTTTTGATGAAGAACGTTTAATTAAAACTACTAATTCATCTGAAGTTCGTTCTTTACAATTGAACAAAGTTTTAAAAAAGCAGCAAGATTTAAAACTACAGTTCAAACATGTTGATGATAGTTTGTTTGCAGTGGCATTACGTAATCCAAAAATTACAGAAACTATTTTAAATGAAGTTGGTGAAATCCATTATAATTTAGACAAGACTTTAGAAACATTGGCGGATAATAACATTGCAAAAGGAGCTTCACATCAGCAGTACGTTTTAACTTCTGCAAATCGTTTAGCGGATTACTTAAGTAATGTTCAGAGCGAAATGAATATGGAAATGCAAGGTCAAGGTTCTGGTAAAGGTAATCCTAAACCAGGTAAAGGGAAAGGCGGAATGCAATTACCGGATATTATAAAACAACAAGAAGGTTTAGGAGAGAAAATGAAAGAGGGTATGAAACCTGGAGATAAACCGGGTGAAAAATCTGGACAAGGAAAACAAAAAGGACAATCAGGCGAGAATGGTGAAGATGGTGAGAACGGTTCAGAAGGTGATGCTGGTAAAGTATTAGAAATATTAAAAGAACAAAAACAACTTCGTGATGCTTTACAGAAAGCATTAGAAAAAGAAGGTATGACTGGCCAAGGTCAGAATGCTTTGAATCAAATGAAAGATATTGAAAAGCAATTAATCAATAAAGGATTTAAAAATGAAACCTTGCAAAAGATGTTGAATCTAAAACATGAACTTTTAAAATTAGAAAAGGCTATTCAGCAACAAGGAGAAGATACCAAACGGCAGTCTAAGACAAATGACAAAAACTATAATGGTACTACCACTCCACTTTCTAATGAATTAAAAGAATATCTTAATAGTGTTGAAATATTAAACAGACAAAGCTTACCTTTGCAACCCAATTTTAACCAAAAGGTTCAAAACTATTTTAAAGGCAATGATTAGTTTTAATTACGAAACAGATTTCGAACTAGATAACGAAGCACAATATGAAGACTGGATTTCTCGTATCATAGAATCCGAAGGATTTGATGAAGGCGAAATCAATTACATCTTTTGTGATGACGATTACCTACATAAAATCAATGTAGAATATTTAGATCACGACACTTTAACTGACATTATTAGCTTTGATTATACAGTAGGAAATTTAATACAGGGTGATATTTTCATTTCTGTGGAAAGAGTTCAAGATAATGCAAAGGATTTTAATGTTTCTTTTGAGGAAGAATTAAAGCGTGTTCTATCACATGGAGTGTTGCACTATTGTGGATACAAAGATAAATCTCTTGAAGACGAAGCCGTGATGCGTTCTAAAGAAGAGGAAAAAATGCAAATGTTTCACGTGGAACATTAAGCTTATAAACTAGAATTTTTTTTAAATGTTTCACGTGGAACATAATATTTATAGAAGATGTTTTTAAATCAATACGATGTAATTGTTGTGGGTGCTGGTCATGCCGGTTGTGAAGCTGCTGCTGCTGCTGCCAACATGGGGTGCTCTACTCTTTTGGTAACAATGAATCTTCAAAACATTGCGCAGATGTCGTGTAATCCTGCTATGGGAGGAATTGCAAAAGGACAAATTGTGCGTGAGATTGATGCCTTGGGTGGATACTCTGGAATTGTTTCAGACAAGACTGCAATCCAATTCAAGATGTTGAATAAATCAAAAGGTCCTGCTATGTGGTCGCCAAGAGTGCAATCGGACAGAATGCGTTTTTCGGATGAATGGAGATCGATGCTGGAGAATACTCCTAACTTGGATTTTTACCAAGAAATGGTGGCTGGTATTTTAGCAGAGAATGGAAAGATTGTTGGAGTGAAAACTTCGCTTGGAGTCGAAATCAAAGCTAAGTCAGTTGTTTTGACAAACGGAACCTTTTTGAACGGTTTGATTCATATCGGAGACAAACAATTTGGTGGTGGTCGTGCTGGTGAAAGTGCTTCTTTTGGAATCACCGAAGATTTAGTGAAATTAGGTTTTGAATCAGGCAGAATGAAAACAGGAACGCCTCCACGTGTGGATGGACGTTCTTTAGATTTTTCTAAAATGGTGGAACAACCTGGTGACGAACACCCAGAAAAGTTTTCGTATTCAAATTTAACGGCTCCATTAAAAACACAACGTTCTTGTTGGATGTCATACACTTCATTAGAAGTACACGATATTTTACGTGAAGGTTTTGATAGAAGTCCAATGTTCAACGGAAGAATTAAAAGTTTAGGTCCGAGATATTGCCCTTCTATCGAAGATAAGATTAATCGTTTTGCTGATAAAGAACGTCACCAACTTTTTGTTGAACCAGAAGGTTGGACAACTTGTGAATATTACATCAACGGATTTTCAACTTCGTTACCAGAAGATATTCAATTCAAAGCATTACGTTCGGTTGCCGGATTTGAGAATGTTAAATTTTTCCGACCAGGTTATGCTATCGAATACGATTACTTCCCTCCTACGCAATTGCAACACACTTTAGAAACCAAATTGGTTGAAGGTTTATATTTCGCAGGACAAATCAATGGAACGACTGGTTACGAAGAAGCAGCTTCTCAAGGTTTAATGGCTGGAATAAATGCAGCATTGAAAGTACAGAATAGAGAACCATTTATTTTAAAAAGAGATGAAGCGTATATTGGAGTTTTAATTGACGACTTAATTACAAAAGGAACTGAGGAACCATATCGTATGTTTACTTCTCGTGCTGAGTACAGAACATTATTGCGTCAAGATAATGCTGATTTTAGATTAACACCAAAAGCATTTGAGATTGGTTTAGCTAAAGAAGAGCGTTTGATTCGTATGGAGCAAAAATTCTCACAATCGGATGCGATGGTGAATTTCTTTAGAGAAACAAGTTTAAAACCAGAAGAAGCAAATCCAATTTTAGAAGCTAAAGGTTCTGCTCCGATGAGTCAACCTGATAAAATGTTTAAAGTGTTCTCTCGTCCGCAATTGGATTTGGAAGATTTTAGAAAATTCAAAAAAGTGGCTGCTTATATCGAAGAACACGATTTGGATCAAGAAGTGGTTGAACAAGCCGAAATTCAAGTGAAATATTCGGGTTATATCGAAAAGGAAAAAAACAACGCGGATAAATTGACTCGTTTAGAAGACATGATTATTCCGGAAAATTTTAATTTCGATAAAATCCAATCGATTTCAATTGAAGCCAAACAAAAATTAAATAAAATCCGACCAAGAACTATCGCACAAGCTTCTCGTATTAGCGGCGTTTCGCCAAGTGATATTTCTGTGTTATTAATATATATGGGAAGATAGTCTCAGTTTTCAGTCTCAGTTTCCAGTTTTTATTTAACTGCGACTGAACACTGCGACTGCCAACTGAATATGTTTCACGTGAAACAACGCTGTCAACCCCATTAAAATAAGCCTTTCGCATAAAAATAAAATAAATGAATTTTTTAGAAGATAAAAGTTTTATTTCCGTTAAAGATTTTTCAGTTTCTGGAGAATCTTTTTCCTTGTTGTTAAATGAGGAATATCAGATTTTAAAAACACATCCCCAACCTACTTTAGATAAATTAGGTTCGTATTACGAATTTGAAGATTATATTTCGCACACCGATGGAAAACGTACGTTGTTTGAAAAAATGTATCATTTCATCAAAAGAAAAGCCATTCGTGATAAAGTTAAATTGATAAATTCTTACCAACCTGTTAAAGGAAGAATTTTAGACATCGGAGCAGGAACTGGAGATTTTCTTTTGGAATGCAAAAATCAGAACTGGGAAATTCTTGGAGTTGAACCAAATGATAAAGCAAAAGGAATTGCTGTAGGTAAAGGAATCAAATTTGCCGATGCTATCGAAAAATTAGAAAGCAACTCTTTTGATGTGATTACCATGTGGCATGTTTTAGAACACGTCCCTGATGTTGAACATCAAGTTGCTGAATTAAAACGATTATTGAAACCTTCAGGAACGATTATTATTGCTGTTCCAAATTTTAAATCATACGATGCAAAATATTACAAAGAGTTTTGGGCAGCTTATGATGTACCAAGACATTTGTGGCATTTTTCAAAAACAGCAATTGAAAAATTATTCGATAAGCAAAACATGAATTTAGAAGATGTAAAACCAATGTGGTTTGATAGTTTTTATGTGTCGCTTTTATCAGAAAAATACAAAACAGGAAAAATGAATTTCATTTCTGGATTTTTTATTGGATTGGCCTCAAATGTGTCAGGATGGTTTAAAAATGAGTTTTCATCTCATATTTATGTCTTAAAAAATAAGTAAAACTTATTTTAAAGCGATTTTAGACGTTTTTTTGTTCTTTTTGATGTAAATCATTGTAAAAAAACAGAAAATCTTTTCTAATTAATTTATGAAAGTTGATTTTTATAGTTAAATCTTATCAAATTTTAAAAGATCTATAAATATTTCTTATATCAAGAAATTAAATTAAAAAGCAACAAATTTGTTACTTTACAACTTATTATTACTTTTACGAAAAATTATTAATTACCAAAATACAACAATGAAAAAAATAGTATTGATTTTAGGAGTTGCATTAAGCGTTTTAGCATGTAACAAAACAGAAACTGGTTCAAAAGAGTTTAAAACTGCATATATCAACACAACTGAAATAATTGAGAAATACGAGAAATTTAAAGATGAAGACGATAAATTCAAAGTTAAATCTGAAGAATTAGGGCGTCCATTAGAAGCTAAAGTAAGAGCTTTTCAAGCTGAAGCACAAAATTTCCAAAAAAATGCTCAAGTTAAAGGACCACAATGGGCACAACAAATGGGCGCAGCTTTACAACAAAGAGAGCAAGAATTAGGTATGGAGCAAAATGCTTTATTACAACAATTACAACAAGAAGGTAATGTTTTAAAAGATACTTTAATTGGTGAAGTAAAAAAATTCATCAAAGATTACGGTAAAAAGAAAGGTTACGATTATATCTACGGAACAGGGGATGCAGCAACAGTTTTATATGCAAAAGATTCTTATGATATTACTAAAGAAGTACTTAAAGAGCTGAACGACAATTACAAAGCTACTAAAGGCAATGAAAAAGTAGCAACCAAAGAAGAAGAAGCTAAAAAATAACAAAAAGTCCCGAGTCATTGGGACTTTTTTATTTATTTCCGTTTCTATATATTTGTTTTTTAAAATTTTACGCCAAATGGAATTCTTATCAGCCGCTGCTACTTTTACTCTTAAATTTATCAATCAAACCAATAGATCCATTTTCCTAACTGGGAAAGCAGGAACTGGAAAAACTACGCTTTTAAAAGAAATTATTGCGACCACACATAAAAATACTGTTGTGGTTGCGCCTACCGGAATTGCAGCATTAAATGCAAATGGTGTTACAATTCATTCCATGTTTCAACTTCCTTTTGCGGCTTTTATTCCTGATAATAAGGAACTTCCGATGTTTTCTAATATACTGAAATTTGAAAACAGAGATTCTTTAGCCAGACATTTTAAAATGAATTCGGTAAAGCGTTCCGTTATTCGAAATATGGAATTGCTTGTAATTGATGAAGTTTCTATGTTACGTGCCGATGTGTTGGATGCTATGGATTTTATGATGCGTAAAGTAAGAAGAATCGAACTTCCTTTTGGTGGTGTTCAGGTTCTTTTTATAGGAGATTTACTACAATTACCTCCAGTTGTAAAAGAAGAAGAATGGCAAGTATTGAAAAAATATTATCGCGGCATGTTCTTTTTTCATTCGCATATTATGCAACAATATCCGCCGTTATATATAGAATTAGATAAAATTTTTCGTCAAACAGATGCCGAATTTATTGACGTTTTAAACAATTTAAGACATAATAAAATCACCCAAAATGATTTAGCAATTTTAAATCAATTTGTAAATCCAAGTTTTGATTTAAAAACGAACAAAGGTTATATCACGTTAACAACTCATAATTCCAAAGCAGATACTATTAATGCTCAGTCTTTGGAAGATTTAGAAGGAAAACAATTCACTTATTTACCAGAAATTACTGCTGATTTCCCTGAAAAAATTTTCCCGCTTGATGAAAAGTTGCATTTAAAAGTAGGCGCTCAAATCATGTTTATTAAAAACGATTTGAATTTTGATAAGCAATTTTATAACGGAAAAATGGGCGTTATCAATTCGTTAACCGAAAAGGAGATTTTTGTTCATTTTCCAGAAGAGAATAAAACCATTGAAGTAGAGCGTTACGAATGGCAAAATATTCGCTACAAAGTGAATGAAAATACCAAAGAAATTGAAGAAGAAGTTATCGGAACATTTGTCCACTACCCTATCAAGTTAGCTTGGGCAATTACCGTGCACAAAAGTCAAGGATTAACATTTGACAAAGCAGCGCTTGATGTATCGCAAGTTTTTGCGCCCGGACAAGCGTATGTAGCTTTATCGCGTTTGCGTTCGTTAAAAGGGCTTATTTTACTTTCTCCGCTGCGAATGAATGGTATTTCTAGCGACGAAGAAGTAATGAGTTATGCCGAAAACAAAGCAACCGAAGAAATTTTACATCATGCATTAGCAAAAGAAACCCTAAACTTTTGGTTAAACACGCTACTTAATGCTTTTAATTTCAAAGAATTAGGACAAGAATGGCGCAATCATTTGTTCAGTTATAATTCGAATCCCGAAACTTCGGGACCAAAATCACCAAAAACAAAGCACAATGATTGGGCAAAAAACCAACATGATTTGATATCTCAAATCCTGGAACCATCAACAAAGTTTATGTCACAATTGCATAAAATTTTTGACGATGAAAATTTGGATATACATTTTGTAAAAGAACGTTGTGAAGCGGCTTACCACTATTTTTTTAAAACTTTAGATCAGGTTGCCGAAGAATTGTTGTTGAAAATTGAAGAAGTAAAACGCATCAAAAAAGTAAAAGCTTTTTATGATGAATTACAGACTCTAGAAGAGCTTCAAATTAAGGCTATTTTGCAACTTAAAAAAGCCAGACAACTGACTAAAATTGTGGTTGAAGGAAAGGCAATTTCGAAAGAAAATCTAATTTCAGAAGATAGTAGTACTTACAAAATCAATAAGTTAGTAGTTGTTGCTGAACGATTCAGAAGTATGCATTCGGCATTAGTAGAAGATGACGAAGATGTTTCCTATTATTCCGATTCAAAAAAGAAAAAGGATAAAGAACTTAAGAAATCAACCATTGAAGAAACCTTAGAATTGTGGAAACAAAACAATTCTATTTATGAAATTGCCAAGCAACGTAAACTAACACCACAAACCATTTACAACCATTTTACCAAGCTGATTCAAATGGAAATAGTGCAACTTTCCGATATTTTACCAGAAGATAAAATATCCGAACTAAAAGTTGCTTTTACTGATTTTAAAGGCGAAAGCTTGGGCGAATTAAAAGAAATTCACGGTGATAAATTCTCTTGGGACGAATTGCGTTTGTATAAAGCGAGTTTAGTTTAAGTAAATTTCAGAAATTATAACTGAATTATCTTCTTCAACATAAAACAAATCACTTATAAATTGATCGATTTTTTCAAGTTTTTCTGAAGGAATCAGTATTGATGTTTCGTATAAAAACTCGGGTAAATCATCAGCTTCATTATAATTTATAAAAACTAATTTTCCTAATTTTATGTTGTCAATTTCTTTAACAATTTCAATTTTAGTAGCTAAATTATTAAATGATATTGTTTTAAGATTAGTAGAAACAATTCCATAATCATAACTAAAAGCAATTGTTTTACGAGTAACAACTAACATCTCTTTGCCAAAAAGATTCCATAAAAGATAACGAACAGGAAAGTAAATAATTAAAAAAGAAATGATTAGTATTGGAAAAATAGCTTTTATTATTTCTTTTTCTTCTAAAGAATTTAGAATATAGCCCAAAAATAACAAGACTAAAAGGATTAAACTTGCTAATGCTATTTTTCCAATTAATTTTGATTGAACATTTAATTCAACAGAAACATTAATTCCATTAAAGTGTATGGAAGCTTTGTTTTTCATTGAAATTAACTCAACCAGTTAACTAACATTACTGCAGGAATGAAATAAATTACAATTGTTCTTGCACCATCGTAATCTTTTGCTAAACGCTGTCCAAACAACAAGAAAAGTAATGTAACGCAAGATAAAATAGCACCATAAAAGCCTAATCCTCTAATTACAACATCTTGAACTAAGTGTTGAATGATTCCAGAAATACATAAAACTCCAGAAACAATTTCTAAAAGTAATACAATTCCAAGCGCAAAAGGAACTTGTTTTGCCAAAATGGTATTAGAAAAATGACTATTTAACCATTCTACATTGCCTTTCCAATCTTTAATTTTATCGTATCCAGATTGTAAAAAAGTAATTGCTAAAAAAGCTAAAACTAAAAGTGGAGCTAATTGTGTCATAATTATGCGTTTTTGTGAATTAATCGAGTTAATTTGATAGACAAATCGGTTAAAATAATTTTGCTATTTCCGTTGCGTTCGATGTGGTAAATAGCATCTTCTAATTCTTTGTAAATATCTGTAATATTTGCGCCATTTACAAACGGAGCAAATTTTTCTAATTCAAATTTGGGCACATTTGTTTCTAAAAAAACCAAGTCATGTGCTTGATAATTAAGCAGTAAAGCTTGTCTGAAAAAGTGAATGCAATAATGTAAAAATTGCTTTTGTGTTTCCCTACCCGTTGCAGCAATATTTTCGCTCCAAGCAATTAAATCGTTAATAGCTGCTGCGTTTCCTTTTGCTCTAAATGCACTTCTTACCCAATCAACGAACCATTCATCAAACGGAAATTCGTCTTCTTCTTTGTGTAAAATATGTAAGGCTTTGTTGTAATTTCCTTCGCTTTGATGTGCTATTTTTTTTGCTAAAGAAGGATCACAGTTTTCACGTGAAACCAAAGCATCAGCAATTACGCTTTCACTCAAACCTATAAAATCTAAAACTTGACAACGCGATAAAATCGTTTGTAATAAATCGCTCGTGTTTTCAGTAATTAAAATAAAAACGGTTTTAGCTGGCGGTTCTTCTAAAAGTTTTAAAAGTTTATTTGCCGAAGCGCCATTCATTTTATCGGCCATCCAAATAATCATCACTTTGTAACCGCCTTCATAAGCTTTTAACGAAAGTTTTTTGTTGATTTCGGTGGCTTCGTCTACCCCTATTAACCCTTGTTTGTTTTGAATTCCTAAGTTTTTAAGCCAATCAAACAAACTGCCGTAAGGAGTTTCTGTTAAAAATTGTCGCCACTCGCTCATAAAATTATCGCTAACAGCATGACTTTTAACAGAATCTGTACTTGCAACCGGAAAAACAAAATGCAAATCGGGATGTGAAAAATGCTCAAATTTTAGATTACAAGCGGTATTTTCACCAACATTTTCGCCACCCATATTACCGCACAAAATATATTGCGCATAAGCAATTGCTAAAGGCAATGTTCCACTACCTTCGGGTCCAACAAAAAGTTGCGCATGAGGAATTCTACCCGCCTCAGCACTCTTAGTTAGGTGATTTTTAATGTGTTCTTGTCCTAAAATTTCTTTGAAAAGCATAGAACAAACCTAATCAAAAAATCCCAAAATCGATGTAAAAGAAATTAAAAAAATGGTTTTAAAACTTTTTTAAAAAAAATGCAAAATATGATATTTGTTATAAGGATTTAAAATACAATAATTTATATTTGCATTCGCTCAAATAAAAATACAACTTAAATGAAAACACTTAACGACTTCAATTTCAAGAACAAAAAAGCAATTATCAGAGTAGATTTTAACGTGCCTTTAGATGAAAACTTTAAGGTTACAGATGCAACAAGAATCGAGGCTGCAAAGCCAACAATTGATAAAATTTTGAAAGATGGAGGAAGTGTTATTTTAATGAGCCATTTGGGAAGGCCAAAAGGAGTTGAAGCTAAATACTCATTAAACCATATTGTTTCAAAAACAGAAGAAATTCTAGGTCAAAAAGTACATTTTGCATCAGATTGTATCGGTGAAGTAGCTGAAAATGCTGCTAAAAATTTACAAGCAGGCGAAATCTTATTGTTAGAAAACTTACGTTTTTATGCTGAAGAAGAAAAAGGTGACGTTGAGTTTTCTAAAAAACTAGCTTCATTAGGCGATATTTATGTTAACGATGCTTTTGGAACTGCTCACAGAGCACATGCTTCAACAACAATTATTGCTCAGTTTTTCGAAAATGCAAAATGCTTTGGTTATTTATTAGCTAAAGAAATTGAGAGCATCGAAAAAGTATTAAAAAATTCAGAAAAACCAGTTGTAGCAATCTTAGGAGGAAGTAAAGTTTCTTCTAAAATTACGGTAATTGAAAATATTTTAGACAAAGTAAATCACATGATTATTGGTGGTGGAATGACATTTACTTTTGTAAAAGCACTTGGAGGAAAAATTGGAAATTCTATTTGTGAAGATGATAAATTAGATTTAGCAATCGAAATTTTAAAACAAGCAAAAGAAAAAGGAGTTCAAATTCACATTCCAGTTGATGTAGTTGCGGCTGATGCTTTTTCAAATGATGCTAATACACAAGTAGTTGATGTAAATCATATTCCTGATGGATGGCAAGGATTAGATGCTGGGCCAAAATCATTAGAGATTTTCAAACGAATTATATTAGATTCAAAAACCATTTTATGGAATGGTCCTTTAGGTGTTTTTGAAATGGAAACATTTGCAAAAGGAACAATTTCATTAGGTGAATTTATTGCAGAATCTACAGCTAATGGCGCTTTTTCATTGGTAGGTGGTGGTGATAGTGTGGCTGCTGTTAAGCAATTTGGACTAGAGCCAAAGATGAGTTACGTTTCTACCGGTGGTGGAGCGATGTTGGAGATGCTTGAAGGGAGAACCTTGCCTGGAATTGCAGCTATTTTAGAATAAACACAATAAAACGTTGATTATTAAGTTATTGGTAATTAACACGCCCCAAAAAAACAAAAAAGAATGAATAAAATTTTAGTAACCACATCTTTGTTTTTGTCGTTATTTTGCTTCGGACAAGAGACTGCAGAAAAAGAAAGTTTATTAACGTTGCCAAAAATGTCCTATTTGGATTCTTTGAAAACAACGTTTGTAAATCATAGTACAAGCAATTGTATTGATGAAAGATGGTTGTCGGAATTGGCTAATTTTGAGTTGTCAAACGACATGTACAATGATATCGAAACCATTGATATTGATGCCGAAGTTAGTTATAATCTTTCTACCGAAGTACTTAAAAAGCGTTTGGCTAAAATGGATGCCAAATCGCCATTCAATATTGAGTATAACCAAGCTTTAGAAAATACAATAAAGGCTTTTCTAAAAAATCGACCAAAAGCATTTGAGCGATTGATGGCGGTTTCTGAATATTATTTTCCAATGTTTGAAGAACACTTAGCAAAATATAACATTCCGATGGAATTGAAATATTTAGCAATAGTTGAATCTGCATTAAACCCAAGAGCAAAATCACGTGTAGGAGCGTCAGGATTGTGGCAATTTATGTATCCAACAGGTAAGCAATACAATCTTGAAGTAAATTCATATGTTGATGAGCGTTACGATCCTTTAAAAGCTACAGAAGCAGCTTGTCAGTATTTGTCAAGTTTGTACGGAATTTTTGGCGATTGGAGTTTGGTTTTAGCTTCATACAATGCTGGTCCTGGAAACGTTTCTAAAGCAATTCGTCGTTCTGGTGGTAGTCAAAACTATTGGAACATTAGAAAAAACTTACCTAGAGAAACGGCAAATTATGTGCCTGCATTTTTAGCTACTTTTTACATTTACGAATACAGAAAAGAACATAACATTATGCCTAAAAAAGCGCCATTGACGTATTTTGAAACAGATACGATTATGGTGAAAAAGCAAATGTCGTTCAAACAAATTTCTGAATTGTTAGATATTCCTGAAGAACAATTGGAGTTTTTAAATCCAATTTACAAACTAAAAGTAATTCCTTTTTTAGATGACAAAGCGCATTATTTGAGACTTCCAAAGAACAAAATGGGATTGTTTGTTTCTAACGAGGAAAAGATTTATGCTTATTTAGAATATCTAGATACGTATAAAGAAAAAACGAAGACCGATTTTATTCCAACGACAAAAGATTCTGCTTATGTAGAAGCACCAAAAGTGGAAAGAAAAACACAGTTTCACACGATTAAAAGTGGTGAAAGTTTAGGTAAAATTGCGGATAAGTATGATGTTTCGATTGCCGAACTAAAAAAATGGAATCATATCAAAGGAAATAACATTCAGGCTGGAAAAAAATTAAAAATATATTCCGATAAAAAAGTAATTGTTCAAACAGAAGCTAAAGCTAGTAAAGATGGGACTTACACCGTTAGAAGTGGCGATTCGTTATATTCAATTGCAAAGAAATTTCCAGGAGTTTCTGCTGAAGACATAAAAAAATGGAACGATATTAGTGGTGACAATATACAACCCGGAATGAAATTAAAAATTAACGGATAAATAATCGTTTTCACCATGAAAAAAATAGCCATTTTAACTTTTGTAGCCTTATCATTTTTGTCTTGTAAAGAAACTTCGAATGAAGACAAGAAAGCCGTTTTATCTGAATCTAATGGAAAAATCAACAACGTTTCAATTATTATCGACGATAATTTGTGGAATGGAGAAATTGGAGACAGTATTCGAAAAAAATTTGCTGCACCAGTAGATGGATTACCGCAAGAAGAACCATTATTTACTTTAAATCAATATCCAACAAAAGTTTTTGAAGGATTTGTTCGTAAAAGTAGAAACATCATTATTGTAAAAAAAGACAAAGAAGCAGGCTTTGCTTCTAACGTTGATAAATTTGCAAAACCTCAAAACGTATTTTTTATATCAGGAACTGATACGGAAGATATTTTAAAAGTTTTAGAAGAAAAATCAGCTGAAATAATTAAAAGCATTAAAGCGTCTGAAATTGTCGAGAATCAAATTCGAATGAAAAAATCATTGGTTTCTGATGCGCAAGTTCAAAAAATGTTTGGTGTAAGTTTACAAATCGGGTTTGGATACAAATACGATATGGTAAAAGACAAATTCATTTGGTTGAGAAAAGAATTTACTTCAGGATACAACAGTGTATTAATTTATGAAGTTCCAATTAGCAAGGTTGAAAAAGACAACAACATTATTGCTAATATTACTGCAATGCGCGATGAAATAGGTAAAGCTAACATTCACGGAACATTACCAAACACATGGATGATTACTGAAGCTGCTTATGCGCCTTATTTGTTTGACGTTACCGTTGCTGGAAAGAAAACGTATTTGACAAAAGGAACTTGGGAATTGAAAAACGATTTCATGGCCGGACCGTTTGTTAATTATGCAATCAAAGACACTAAAAACAACCGTTATTTAATTTTAGAAGGCTTTACTTATAATCCTTCAAAATCGAAACGTGATTTGGTTTTCGAATTGGAAGCCATTATTCAATCGGTTAAATTTTTAAAATAATTTTAGGTAATGGGTTAAAGGTAATTGGTAATAGGTTTTTATAACAATTTTTTCCATCACCCATCACCCATCACCCATCACCAAATCATGATAAAATTCGAAATAAAGCGATTTAACGAACTTTCTACAGCTGAACTATATTCTTTGCTACAACTTCGTTCAGAAGTGTTTGTAGTAGAGCAAAATTGCGTTTATCAAGACATTGACGGCAAAGATGAGAAAGCACTTCATGTTATGGGATATTATAACGGTGATTTAGCTGCTTATTCGCGTTTGTTTAATAAAGGTTATTATTTTGATGAAACTTCTATCGGTCGCGTTGTAGTGAGCCCAAAATATCGTGATAAAAAATTTGGTCATGATTTAATGCGTGTTTGTATTGAAGCAATAAAAGAAAATTACAACGAAACAGCCATTACTATCTCTGCTCAAGAATACCTAAAAAAATTCTACGAATCGCATGGTTTTATACAAACTAGCGAAATGTATTTAGAAGATGATATTCCTCATATTCAGATGAAACGTTCTTAGTTTACAGTCTCAGCAGGAAAGCAATAGCACAGATTACCCTTTTTTACAGATTTATAACAACAATCAAACTAAGAATAAAAAAGCTCACTAAAGTAGATTTACTGTGACTAAAAACTGCGACTGCAAACTTTTTAAAGCTTATAACTAACCGTCAACATTACAACTCTTGGCAATGTGAATGTTGTTGAACTCGAAATCATAAAATCAGAAAACGAATTGTTGATTTTAGTGCCGTTATTCAAGTAATTCTGAGCCGATAGTTCAAATCGGATCGGATTATTTTTCTTTTGGTAACTCAAATAGGCATTGGCAATTCTAAAATCTGTAGCTACATTATTGCTGTTTTTGTTGTAGGTTACTTCGTAATCGGTTTTAAAATTAAAATGCTTCCAAAAATCGATATCCAAATCAAATTTTATTCTATCTGAAGTAAGTTTAGAGCTTGTTAATCCTGAAAACTGACTAAACGTTTTGTTATAACTCACACTAACACTTGGCCATTTTTTATTAGCTGTTCGTAATCTTAAACCAAAGTTTTGATTGTTTCTGTCGTTAATTACTGTTTGGCTATTTACCGTTTGTGTATAATTGAACCACGACAAATTAGCATTAAAACTCAATCTAAATTTGTTTATTTTTTTATCGATATTTCCATAAACGCGATAGGTAGTTTCTGGATTATCTGTGATAGTTGGTGTAGTAAATTGATTGATACCATCTAAACCAATTTCATTTCGAATGGTTCTTACTTTTTTGGTAAAACTAGCATTAGCAAATAACATCAAACCACGATACATGCTGGTTCTAGAATAATTCAAAGTGGCATTATGAAAACGCTCGTTTTGTAATAAGGCATTTCCTTTAAAAACCGAATTATAACTTTGTAGCGTATAACGTTCTAACAAACGATTCGCTTCTGGAAATTCATTCACCAAACGGTAATTGAATTTTAAGTTTTCCGATTGATTGAATTCGTATTCGCTTAACCAACTAGGTTGTAAAAATGTGTTGTTTAACGTATAATTGTTTGCAATTTGCTCGGTTTTCAAATGATAATAATGGGCATAAATGGCAGGTTTGTTCACCCATTTTCCAATTTTAAACTTATATTCTAAACCTAAATACAAATCGTTTAACAAATAATCCATATCATTACCAAAACCATCTGTAGCAAAATCATTTATAGTGCCATCGGTTAGGTATTGTTTTTCGGTGATTTGTAGTTGTGTTGTTCCTAAATTATTTCCAACATTGGTATACAAATGATTGTAATTGTTGATAATCCAATAATGTTTAAAAAGCGCATCCATACTACTGTTTTTTACTTTTTTTACTTGCTGAATGTTGTAAAACGAATCATTTTCTAATGGAATTAATCCGGTTAAAAATTCAGTATCAGTTAACCAAGTATTAATAGGTTTTTGGTTGTCATAACTTTGATTGATGACCAAAGTGGTGGTATGTTTAGAATTAATTTGCTTATGCCATTCTAAAAATTGTTTGATTTGAATATTATCAGCTGAATTTAGAGTTTCAAACGAAGTTTGTTGTCCATCGAGTCTTGAATTTAAAACCGAAGTCATATCATTGGCGCTCGATTGAAATTGGCCGTTGTAAAACCATTTCTCTTTTGTGTTGGGCATGTAGTTTAGTTTTACGTTTCCGATGCCTAAAATCGATTTATTTTCGCCTTTATTGATGCGTTCTTCTGAAGTGGCGGTTGTGTTTTGAAGATACTCTATAGAACTTTCGGTTAAAGTGCTGGTAAAAAGTTTAGAAAAAATAGCAAAACCTTCCACATCTAATTTAGAATTGATTTCTTGGCGAAAGTTAAAAGCGCTAAATTGCGATTTATTTTCTATGACATCTGTATTATCGCTAGCAAAGGAATACAAATCAGTCAATTGTTTTCTTCCCGAAATAAAGCTGCTAGCACCACCTTGAAAGCGCATCATGTCTTGAAAAGAAAAAGTACGTTTACCAATGTTGTTGAGGTCGCCAATGAAACTCACATTCGTTTTTGGCGCATAATAAAACAAAGCAGCGTGACCGAGATAAAATCCGTTATCATTAGCAACTTCAGCGCCTGCATCGACATCGCCAAAAATGAATTTCTTTTTGTCTTCTTTCAGTTTGATGTTCATCGCCAAGTCTTCAGAATCAGAAACTTGTTTTAGAAAACCTACTTCGTTGAAGTTGTCAATTACTTCCACTTTATCTACGGCATCTGCTGGAATATTTTCTACGCCAAGCTTTGTTCCTCCTCCAAAAAATGATTTATTTTCTACTAAAAACTTGGTTACTTTCTTGCCCTGAACCGTAACGCCACCGTTTTTATCTACTTCTACACCTGGTAGTTTTTCTAGTTGCTCTTTTAATTTGCGTTCGTTACCGCTAGTAAACGCTTTTACATCGTAAATGAGCGTGTCTTTTTTAACCACAACAGGTTTGTAATCGTAGGTAATGGTAATTTCTTTTAATTCTTGCCCGTTTTCTTTGAGTTTAAAATGGTGTTCTTTTTGCGAAAAATTAGCCGGAAGATTTAAAATTTCTTCTATAAAACCTAAATACGAAACCCGAACTTCATAAGGTACGTCTTTTTCTAATTCTAATTTGTAACGCCCCAAATGATCGGCAATAGCAAATTTTAACCCTTGTTTTTCAACTAAAGGTTTGGCAATTACATTAGCGTTTTGTAATGGGTTTCCTAACGAGTCTTTCACCGTACCAGTTAAGGTTTGAGAAAATGTAAAAAATGGAAAAAGTAGTAATAGAATTATGGATTTTGGCATTTAGATTTTTGTAATTATTCGTCTAATATAAACTTCATTTTTTCTTTGATTATTTCTTCGTATTTTTCTTTAGAAATAATTTTTTTGAAATCAATTTCTTTAAATTTAATGGAGCTATCATCAAAAGTAATAGATTTTAATCCGTATATAACATTATCAATTTGGAGTTCTACAATTAATCCTGGTAAATTTCCGTATCCATTAGGCCCAAATTGATACGCTATTTCAGGACAATACCAAGCTGTTATAGGAACTATTATTTTGTTCTCAATTGTTTTTTCAGTTGTCGCTTTGTAACAATTATAATTGCCGATTTTTTTAGTTTCAGTGGTTAAAGACCAATTATATGCTGCTTTTTCCTCTAAAATATAGGTTTCATTATCAATCTCTTTTTCTATAAAAGTTTTGTCTTTAGTTATACTTGTAAAACCTTGATACCTAGAAAAAGCTCTAACCATTCTATAAGAATGATATTCAATTTCTAGGTTATCCATGATAAAGAACTCACTTCTATCTTTTGAAAAATTTAATTGAAAAGTAAACTGATTACTATTCTCTTGAGCAATTTTATAGTAGGAATTGTAAGGTGATTTGGTTATTTCATCTTTATTGTTTATCGTTACAGAATAGATAGCTTTATTATTCTGTGAATAAATAGTTGTTAAAAATAATAGTACAATTACGAGCGAATAAATTTTCTTCATTTTTCTTAAGTTAATTTTTTCATTTCAGCATTAAAAATGGCTGTAAATTCTTCTTCAGATATGGTTTTTTCTTCTTGTAATTGTAAAGGAATTTCGGCAACTAATTTTGAAATACGCTTTAAATAATGTTTCAAGAAGGTTTTAAAAACTTGAAATTAATTTACTTTTCTTAAGTTTTATTAATGAATTTGAATAAAACGGTTAATTTCCTAAAATTGGTGGTGAAGCTAAAATTTTTTTAAACTCTTCTTGAGTGATTAATTTTCCTTTTTTAGGTTTTTCGATAATTTTGTTTTCGTTGCTAAGTTCTATTTTTGTGGCGCCCCATGTAATATTCCTTACTTGTAATTCTAAAATTAATCCTGGTAAGCCATTATATCCTTTTGGACCAAAATTAAAAGGAATACTTGGGCAATACCAAGCCACTATAGGATGTTTAAAAGTCCCTTTTGGATTTATAACAATTTGTTCTGATATGGCTTTGTAGCATAAGTACGAACCTATTTGTTTGGTTTCATTCTCTAGTTTCCAATTTGTAGTTTCTTTGGATTCTATCATAAATTCTCCAAAAAAACCACTTTCATATTGTGTTTTTTCTTCTTTAACAACATCGATAAAAAAAGATGTTGATGCTTCTGAAAAAGAAATAGCAAAATCAATTTCACTATTTGTCATTACTTCTTCCATTTTAAAATAAGAAACATTTTTATTTGCTTCCAATCTGAATTTAATTGCTTGAGCTCCCTTTTGTGCTAGAGCATAATAGTCTTTTAAAACAGCATTGGTTGAAAAGCCTTCATCAAAACCTATATGTAATGAATAGTTTACACTTAATGAATTTGTTTGCGCTGAAAGGTTTCCAACAAAAATAAATAATACAATAATTCTCCCTAACATATGATATATTTTTTTAAAACGCTTTAATATTGAATTAAAGCGTTTTGTAATTTATTAAGCTTGTGTTAACACTTTTTCTGTGCATGATTTATATGCGTCCCAAGCTACTTTTCCTGCTTGCATTTCATTGGCTCCATTATCGATAGCTGATTGATAAGTGTCAAGATATACATTATGACATCCAGTCTCGGTATATTCAACTTTAGCTTCAACTTTTTTCTCTTCAATTTCATTTGCCATACCAGCAAAAGAAAAAGCTACAAGTGCAACTGCACTAAAAATCATTTTTTGCATTTTGTTTAAATTTTTAAAATTACTAATTTGTTTTTGGTTAACCAATCCAAATGTTGAACTTTAAAAATGAAAAACAAAATTTCAATTTAACATTTAACTAAAAGTATATAAAAGACACCTTTTTTGCCTGATAACTTAATTTTAAGTGTTTTATTGTATTTAAAATATAATAATTTGAGATTTTAAAATTTAGATTTTTGTAATTATTTACGGCAAAAGATTAGTTTTCTTCCGTTAATTTTTTCATTTCAGCATTAAAAATGGCTGTAAATTCTTCTTCAGATATGGTTTTTTCTTTTGGTAGTTGTAAAGGAATTTCTGTATCTAATTTTGTAATACTTTTTAAATAAAATCTAACTTTTGAATTAACTACTCTAGCTTCAAATATTAATCCAGGTAAACCATAATATACATCAGGACCATAAGAGAAAGGAATTTCAGGGCAAAACCAAGCTTCAATTTCATAAGTATCTTTTCCTCTAAAATCATCATAGGAAACCTTTGCTATTGCACGATAACACAGAAAATTGTTAATTGATTTTGTTTCACTTGTTATTGTCCAATTATATTTATTGATATTACTCTTAATAAAGTATTTCTTTCCAGTCATTTCGGTCTCATAAATGGCTACATTATTTATTTTATCATAATAATGAACTCCACTACCTCCTCCTACTGTAATTGCTCTCGGATTGAAACCTGTCATTTTAAGAGTTTTTATGTACTTAAAAAAAGCAAAATTATTACTAATAATAAGCTCATATTCTACTTGATCAAACGATTCGTTAATGCTAACAATATTGTTTTTTATATTAATGTCAGTAATTTTTTCTAAATCTTCTTCATTGTTAGAAATAGATTTACCATATACAATCTTGTAATTTTGCCCCATTATAGAGGAAGTAAATACTAAAAACAAAATAAGTTTTTTCATGAATGTTTTATTAAACCGAATTGAAAAACTAACATTTAAAATTCTGAATTTTCTTTAATTTTTTGATTGTATTCTTCTTTAGAAATCCTTTTTTTATTTGGCAATTCTAAGGAGATTTTTTTATCCGATAGAACAATTGATTTTGCCACTACCTTATTTCCGTTTTTTTCTAATTCCAAAATTAAACCTGGTAATCCATTGTATTCCAAAGGGCCATAAGAATAAGGTAATTCAGGACAAAACCATGCCGTAATTACCCTTTCTTTGTTTTTACCATCTCTTGCTGTATAACTTTCAGTACAAGTAGCTTTGTAGCATAAGTAGTTGTTAATTTTTTTGCTTTCACTTGAAATATTCCAATTATGATTTGATGGAGTTTTAATTAGAAATTCACCATAATCTTCGTGTAATAACTTTTCTTTTAATTCAAAATAGACTTCTTTGAATCCAAGCATTATCAACAAAGTTTCTTCAGCTAAATTATACCCATCTTCTTTGTTTAAACTTAATTTATAAAAAAAACTATTTTGGTTATTAAATTTTAATTCGAAGGAAATTCTTGCATTTTCAAGATTTTTAATTTGAACATCTCCTTTGTTTTCCTTTGTTTCAGGATATTTTTTTGACATTGCTTCATAAACAACTTGTCCGCTTTGCGAAAACAAAATGTTAAGTGAGAATAGTAGGATTACAACAACTTTTTTATGAATCATAGAGTTATAGGTTTTGGTGTTTTTTTTAATTCAAAATAAATCAGAATTGTTTTTTGACAAATTCACGAACCTTATTTTGAAATTCTTGATCAGTAATTATCTTTCCTTCATTTGGCAGTACAATTTCTTTAACATCATTTGAAAACGCAATTTTTTCAACGCCAAAAACATTATTCCATTCTTGTAATTCTAATATTAAACCAGGAAGACCGCCATAGCCTTTTGGTCCAATTGAGATAGGAATTTGAGGGCAAAACCAAGCAACTACAGGATGTTTGAAAATTTTACCATTGTCCACAATATATTCGTTAGTTGCTTTATAGCAAGTGTAGCCATCAATGATTTTCGATTCATTTGTTAGAACCCAATTTAGATTCAAAGGTTCGATTATTAAGTATTCATTTTCTTTGAAAATGCTACCCGAATTGTTGTAATAAATTTTATTTTTAAAAATATAGATTTCTTTTTTAGCTCTACTATGAAGTATTGTCATTTCTAAGTTTTGACCATCTAAAGATAAGTTCTTTGTAAGTTTAAATTCGGAAATAGAGTCGTTGAACGTTAATTCAAATTTGAGATGTTTTGCGCCTTCTATTGCTTGTAAAACAAATTTTCCAATAGTTTCATTTTTGATTAATTTTTCATCTTCTAATATTTTAAAACTATAGGTTATGGTTCCGCTTTTTTGTGCAAGAGTGACTAAAGAAAATAAAGCGAAGATGAGTAGAAAGAAATATTTCATCGGTTTTACTTATTTTTTTATGGGTTTCATGGTTTGAAATTAAACAACATGTAATTTTTAACTAATTATTGTTTATGAGTTCATCTTTAACTCTTCGATCTCTGTTTTTAATTTCCTCATCGGATAACATTTCTCCTTCTGTTGGCTCTGTTATTTTAGTAGGAACAGTTTTCAAATCTATTTTTTCAACAACATAGGCAATTTCGTCTTCATGTAATTCTAAAATTAATCCAGGTAATCCAGAATATCTTGTAGGGCCTAGTGGAACTGGAATTTCAGGACAATACCAAGCTACAACAGGCCATAAAAACTCACGACCTTTCCATTTTTGAACATAAGTGTAAGTAGCTTTATAACATTTATAGCCTTGAATTTCTTTGGTTTCAGTAGTTAAATTCCATTCGATAAAACTTGCTTTTCTTTTTCTTAATAACGTAGCAAATGAATAGGTAAGCTGTTCAATTAAAGTATCTTTTTTTCTATTTATATAAAAAATGTCATCACCATAAAACAACCCAACAGTATATCTTTTACTCAATTGATTTTCTAAATCTGAAATCATATTTTCAGACATTGTAAAAACAGCGGCCTCATTGTTGAATTGAAGCGTAAATCGAAGTAATTGTGCCATCATTTCGTGGTCTAATTCTTCTTGATACCACATTCTGTTTTGCTGTTTGAGTTCTTCTGTGGCTTGCTTTATACTAAAAAACGATTTGTAAGTAATTATTCCATTTTGTTGGCCAAAAGAACTAATAAATGTTGTAAAAAAAAGAAAAATTATTGTTTTTTTCATAGTTGAGAATGCTTGATTAAACATAACCTCTGCGTTTTACTTCGCGTAAAATGCTGGAATCATCTGTGATATTTAATCCTTGTTTTATTTTGGCAAGCCTTTTTTGAATAGCAACTTCTGTTAAAAGAAGTTCCGAAGCAATTTCTTTTATTTTATAACCTTTGCTTAGTAATTCAACGATTTTGCGATTGGATTCTTTTGTAAAAATTTCTTCAATCCACATTTTGTCTTTTTTTTCTATTACAGTTGGGCTGCTGTATTTTTTTCCTTTTACAACAACATCGCTACAAATTGTAATTAATTCTTCGGGTTTTACATCGCTTTTAATAATTAAAGCATCTGGTTTTACTTTATGATCGATATCAAGTAAAATTAAATCTTCTAAATGTGCTGTAAAAATTAGCGTTTTACAAGAAGGCATTTTTTCGCGAAGAAACAAACAAACATCACCGCCATTTAAAATGTTTTTTTCCGTGTCTGCTGGCATAGAAAAGTCGAGTATTGCCAAATCAAAATTTTCATTGGCTGCTGAAAAAGCATTAATTTCAAAAATAGCCGTTTTGCAGTTTTGTGCTTCTACAAAATGAATTGTTTTAACATCTTCAAAAGCATAATTTACTATGGTTTTCAAAGAGTTAATCATGTATTGATGGTCGTCAGCAATTAAGATTTTCACGCGTGAAGGCTTTTATTTGCTACAAATTACTACAAAAAAGGCATAGCGCCATAATGAAAAATAAAATTTAACAAACGGTATAAAAAAACCATACTTTGTGTTAAAACAAATTACTTCTTAGGTGCTACAGGAACTTGTTCGTTTTTAGTAATTAAAAGTTCCACTCTTCGGTCTAGTGTGCTTCCTTTTTTCAAAGATTGTGTGTTGCCATAACCTTTAAATGTCATACGTGTTCTGCTAATGCGTTTCATTAAAAAGTAATTGTATACTCTTTTAGCACGATTAATAGACAATTCACGTTTTTTGGTATCGCGATCAATAGCTTCTTTTTGGAATGTTGGCGTACAACAAACGTGCCCTTGAATTTCGAAATGGATGTTTTTGTATTTGTGAAGTTCTAAAGCAATTCGGTCCAATTCTTTCTTTGCTTTGTAGGTAAGTTGACTACTTCCTCTTTCAAACAAAACGTGGTCTAGATAAATTCTATCGCCAACAATTCTGTCTTTTTTAATGGAACTATAAACGCCAGGAATTTTTAAATCTTCAATTACAACTGGTTTAAAATTGACTACTACGTCTACTCTACGGTTTTTTGAACGCGCTTCCGGAACATTGGTTTGCATGTCTTCATCAAGCATAATTCTCCCTTTTCCTTCAAGGGTAATGATGATTTTACTCTTAATTCCTTTTTCTATCAATTTGTCTTTTACCGTGTTAGCTCTGTTGGTAGACAAAGTGTAGTTATAAGCATCTTTTCCTCTGTCATCACAATAACCAAAAATTTGTACCGATTCTATTCGGGCAGTATCAATTTTACTAACAAAAGCTACAACGGCATTGGCTTGCTCTTCTTTTAAATTGTATTTGTCAAATTCGAAGAAAATAGAGTGTACTTCTTCGTCTTCTTGTGCAAAACTAACAATTGAAAAAAGAAAAAGAAATAGCGAGAGTAAACGTGTCATTTTTTATTTTTTTAATATCGATTTGTATTGATTTGTATTGTTTAATAAAGCAATTGCTTTTTCAATTTCTACATTTTCTTTGGTGTAAAACTGATATAAACCTTCGCGATATTGGTAACGAGTTATAAGATCTTCCTGAATTAATTTTTTAATTTGGTTTTTGTTTTTATCCAATTCCAATTCTTGATTTCTTTCGATTGCCAATTCCAATTGTTTGTATTCATTAGCAATTTGTGAATCAATCTTTTCTTTTTTAGCGGTTTCAAGAACGTTTTTAAGCGCTTTATTAGTTTCGGTGTCTAAACTTATCTTTTCTTGTTTTAAATACGCTTTAAAAGCATTAAAATCGGCATCAGAAACTGTTGGTATTCCGTTTAAAGAAGGATTTTTATAATACCATTGTGTTCCAAAGTTAAAAATAGCATCCGTTTTAGTAACAGCGTCTGTAATATTAGCCAATTTAGTTTCTTCAATTTGAACATCTGGTAAAACGCCTCCTCCATCATAAACGGTTCTTCCTGCTTTGGTTTTAAAAGCATTGAACTCGTCTTGTGATTTTGTAATTGCTTTTCCGTTTTCGTCTTTTTTAGAATAATCTAATGCCTGAATACATCTTCCTGAAGGCGTGTAATATCTAGAAATAGTAACTTTAACTTGAGTTCCGTAAGACAAATCTAAAGGTCGTTGTACCAATCCTTTTCCAAAACTTCTTGAACCTAAAACCACTCCTCTATCCAAATCTTGAATTGCACCTGCAACAATTTCTGAAGCTGATGCACTTTTTCCATCAACAATTACAACAATAGGAATTTCTAAATCGATAGGTTCGTTTTTAGTACGATATTCTAAATTGTGTTTTGGATTTTTCGATTTTGTAGTAACAATTAGTTCTCCTTTTGGCACAAAAAGATTACAAATATTTACGGCTTCATGTAATAAACCACCCGGATTTCCTCTTAAATCTAAAATGATTTTTGTAGCGCCTTGTTTTTTTAAATCTAGCAAAGCAGTTTTGGTTTCAAAGCTTGATTTTTCAGTGAATTTACTTAAAACAATGTAGCCTGTATTGTCTTTTAAAAGCGAGAAAAATGGAACCGCTTTTATTTCAACATCATCTAAAATAATAGTAGCGCTTTGTGTTTTTCCTTGACGAAGATATTGAATGTCAATTTTGGTGTTTTTTGCACCACGAAACAATTGCGAAGCATCTTCTTTGTATTCTTTTAGATTGATATCGCCTATTTGAATTACTTCATCGCCCGCTTTTAAGCCAGCTTTGTCAGCAGGAAATCCTTTGTAAATTTCTTTCAAAAATACTTTTCCATCTCTTCTTTGAACCATGGCGCCTATTCCGGTGTATTCGCCAGTATTGTTGATTTTAAATTTTAAAACATCTTGTTCGTTGAAGAAAACCGTGTACGGATCTAATTCTTTCAACATGTTTTTTATGGCGTTATCCATCATTTCACCCGGATTGGTTTCGTCCACGTAATTTTGGTTAACGGTTTTGAAAAGTCCAGTAAAGATTTCAATTTGCTTGGCAATTTCAAAAAAGTCGTTCTTGAAACTAACACCCACAAATAAGAAACCCGCTGCCAGAACAGGAATGATTATTTTTCCTCTGAAATATTTTTTCATGTTGAAGTATTGAATTATACTAGTTTACGAAAGTAAAGAATCTTGAGCAAAAATTAAACCAAAAGTGCAATTTACTTCTGCCTTTCGTTGAATTTTTGAAAAAGTTGGATGGTTTTCTCTTCGATTTCTTGATAAGAAAGTCGCTCTTTCGATTGATAAAAAAACATAAATGCATACGGTTTTTCCAAATGATCAATCAAAAGATGCTTGTTTAAACGATACGTTTCACGCAAAACACGTTTGAAATAATTACGATTGACCGCTTTTTTGAAGTATTTTTTAGAAACGGAAACACCCATTTTAATCAGTTCCGCATTAGGCTCTGTATTTTCAACATAAACCAAACGCAACGGATATTTTGAAACTGATTTCCCTTCCGAAAACAACAAGTCAATTGTGGTTTTGCTTTTTAATTTTTCGTGTTTGGGATAAGTGAATTTCATGAAGCAAAGTTAGAAAACTTTAAATTAAGATGCGTATTTAAGTTTTAATTCTTCTTTTAGAATCACAAATTTGTAAAAAGTGAAGTTGGAAATTCCAAATAAAATTATGGTTAGTGTTCTTAAAATTTCATCAGGAAAATAATATTTGTTGATTAAAAACACGCCGATTTGAATCACAAATAAAATAGCGCTTATGAATAACCAATACAATCGTTTTTTGTCTTGAAAAAGGAAATTGAAAGTTGCCATTCCGCCAATGAAAGAAGTTAAAAAGCCATTTATAACCCATGGATAAAAATCCATTTTCACTTCTTTTTCTATCAAAAGTAACGCATACAAATAGATAAAAAAGAACGGAATGGAAGCCAAAACAATCGCTAACCAATTTTTATTTTCGATACTTTTATAAACGATGATAAAGATTAAAATCCGATAAGCAAGAGAAATGATAGCTCCAATAAAATTAAAAAAAGGCGTATTTTCCCTAAAGAATAAATAGGCAAAAAAGAACAAAATTAAAGCACTAAAATAAAGCGTACTTTTGATTTTGGAAGCAAGAAAATACATCAAAATAAGAATCGGAATTCGAATACTACCTAACAGGAATTCAAGAACGGGAAATGATTTCAGATTTAAAAATGAAAAGGCAACAACCACTAAAATGTATAGTATTGTTAATTGGGATACCGTTTTATTTTTATCTAAGATTTCCACCTTTTATTTTTATACTAATTTACTAATAATCAGTAGTATATTTTTTATTTTGTAGTTTTATTTTTAAGCCTACAAAAATAAGCATAAAAAAAGCTTCCTCAAACCGAAGAAGCTTTTCTAAATACAAAATCCATTCCTTATTCAGATAAAACCGCATTGCTTATAACTAAACTTTCCTGAACATGAGGAGGAACTAGTTGATAATTGCTAAATTCCAATTTGAATTTTGCTTTTCCTTGTGTTAATGAACGAAGAGTAGAACCGTAATCTTTGAGTTCGGCAAGAGGCACTTCGGAAATAATTTTTTGATAATGACCATCCGTATCCATGCCTTGAATGATGGCTCTTCGGGTTTGTAAATCGCCCATAACGTCGCCGGTGTAATCATCTTCGCAAAGCACCTCAAGTTGGTAATACGGTTCTAAAAGTTGAGGTCTAGCTTCATTAAAGGCATCTTTGAATGCGTGTGAAGCCGCCAATTGAAATGAAATATCATTACTGTCTACCGCATGCATTTTACCATCATAAATACAAACGCGAATGTTTTGACAATTAGAACCCGTTAACGGACCTTCGGTCATGGATTGCATGATTCCTTTTTTTATGGCTGTGGCATAACGATTGTCGATAGCACCACCCACAATACACCAATAGAAGGCAAATTTTCCGCCCCAAGGCAATTCTTCAATTTCTTTGTTACGAACGTTTACGCCTTGTGGTTCAGGCATATCATCGTAATAAGGCTCAATGGTTAAATGTACTTCGCCAAATTGTCCTGCGCCACCACTTTGTTTTTTATGACGATATTCTGCTTTTGCTGCTTTTGTTATCGTTTCGCGATAGGGAACTTTTGGTTCTTCAAAGATAATTTCGATGTTATTTTCACTTTCGATACGATGTTTGATTAAATCCAAATGCAATTGCCCTTGACCATGTACAATGGTTTGTTTTAATTCCGAAGATTGCTCTACTTTGAAAGTCAAATCTTCTTCTTCAATTTGATGTAACGCTTTAATCATTTTTTCCATATCGGCTAGATTGGCAGTTGTAACCGCTTTTCTGATGCGACTTTCTGGAAATTGCATTTTTCTGACTTTTCTTTCTACACCTTTAGCATTCAACGTATTGTTGGAGTGTCCGTATTTTAATCGAACTGTAACTCCTAAATCACCAGCAACTAATTTGTCAACCGAAGTTCTTTGTTTTCCTTCTGCAACGAATAATTGCGTTAAGCGTTCGGTTTCTCCGTTATCGGCATTTACTAATTCATCACCAGCATTCAATTCACCCGAAAGCACTTTGAAATAAGAAACCATTCCCACTTGCGGTTCCGAAAGGGTTTTATAAATGAAAATAGTAGTTTTGTCACTAGCATCGCATTTTAATTCACCACCATTTTCTAATTTTTTCGCTGGTCTATCGGCTGGAGATGGCGCAATATCATCAATGAATCCCATGATTCTTCCACTTCCCATATCTTTTAATCCAGAAGCACAGAAAACCGGAAATATTTGTTGATGAGCAAGCGCAATAGTTAATCCTTTTGCTAATTCTTCTTCATCTAAATTGCCTTTTTCGAAGTATTTTTCCATCAACCCTTCTTCATTTTCTGCAGCCGCTTCTACTAAGGCATTATGAAGTGCATTTGCTTTTTCTAATTCCGATTCTGGAATAGGCATTTTTTCTGGTTTTCCGCCATTTTCTGGGAAAACATACATCGTCATGCGAAGTACATCAATAATACTATTGAATTTTTCTCCTGAATTGTATGGATATTGAATCGGAATCACTTTATTTCCGAAACGATTTATGGCTTGTTCTAAAATAGTTTCGAAATCTGCTTTTGTATGGTCCATTTGATTGATGACAAAAAAAGCAGGTGTTTGATAATTTTGAACGTATTCCCAAACGATTTCTGTTCCTACTTCTACCCCAGAAGCTGCATTTAGAAGAATTACAGCAGTATCAGAAACTTTAAGGGAAGAAACTACTTCGCCTATAAAATCATCAAAACCAGGAGTGTCAATGATGTTGATTTTGTTGTTGTGCCATTTAACGTGCATCAAGTGGCTGTATAAGGTATTTTCTCTTTCGTGTTCTAAATCGGTAAAATCCGAAATGGTGTTGTGATTTTCTACCGAACCACGACGAGGAATAACACCACTTTCAAATAACATGGTCTCGATAAAGGTGGTCTTTCCTGATCCTGAATGCCCAAGAAATACCACGTTTCTAATGTCTTTGGTTGCAATGCTCATGACTTTATGTGTTTAAATGAATAACTAATTTTAACTGCATTTTTAGCACATTAAAATTACGAAAGACCAAACACGTAAATCATGATAATTATCATCTCAATTATTCAAAATCAACATAAAAAAAGCGACTCGAAAGCCGCTTTAAATTTTATTTTTTGGGAAAGATGTTATCTTCTTTATTCACATCTGCCATCATGTTTTCTGGGTCGATGGTGATGGATTTGATTTTATCTTTTGGTTTTGCAATTTCAAAAGTGAAAGTAGGGTAAGCCCAATCCCAACCTTTCAAAACATTTCCTTTAATTTCAGGATAAGGATTTGGTTTTTCCCAACGCATTAAGGTATTTGGAATGTAGAAAAATTCTTTTGTTCCATCGGTATATTCTACCATAACATCTAAAGGCATTGGCATTCTGCCTTTTCTTTCAAAAACTACTTTAGTATTGGCTGCATTGGCTTCAGAAACTTCTTTGATGCTGTAGTCAATCGTGTTGGTGGTTAATGTCCAATCTAACAAATACCAATCTAAATTAGCACCTGAAACTTTTTCCGCCACACGCTTAATATCATTTGGAGTTGGGTGCGTGAATTTATAGTCGTTGTAATAACGTTTGATGGTTTTGTTGAGGTTTTCTTGCCCAATTAAATAACCCAATTGTACTAAAAATACTTCTCCTTTACTGTATGCTGAAATTCCGTACGCCATATTGATATCGTAACGGTCAGCGTGTGTAGAAAGCGGTTGTTCTTTACCTGATTTGGCTAAATAAATGTAATTGTTATATGCATCTTCATAAGGAACTTCAGGTTTTTTTGGAGGCAATACCTTGTTCATCGCTAAGTTAGAAATGTATGAAGTAAATCCTTCATCCATCCATTCGTGTTTGGTTTCGTTAGTTGCTAATACAAATTGGAACCAAGAATGCGCCATTTCATGAGCGGTTACACCTACTAAACTTCCAAAAGCTCTATTTCCTGTTATTAAAGTACACATTCCATATTCCATTCCACCATCGCCACCTTGAATTACAGAATATTGTTTGTAAGGATAAAGTCCAACGTTTTCATTGAAAAACGCTAATAATTCTGCAGTTTTAGGTTGCATTTTTTTCCAATTTTCTAAATTTTCTTTCTTGTTTTTGTATAAGAAATGCAATTCCACATTGTTTGGACCTAAAATCATGTCATGAATGAATTCGTTATCGGCACCCCAAGCAAAATCATGCACGTTTGGCGCATAAAAATGCCAAGTTAATGTTTTGGTTTTCTTTGGATAAACAACTTGCACGCCAGCATCTTGATATCCATGCCCAATTTCATTTTTGTTTTGTAAATAACCTGTTCCGCCGATTGTGTACGCTTTATCAATTGTGATTTTTACATCAAAATTTCCCCAAACCCCATGAAATTCTCTAGCGATATATGGATTAGCGTGCCATCCTTCAAAATCGTATTCACATAATTTTGGATACCATTGGGTCATTGATAAAGCAACGCCTTCTTCAGAAATTCTTCCAGAACGACGAATTTGTAATGGCACTTGACCATCAAAATCTAACGAAAGTGTTGTTTTTTGTTTTGGTAAAATAGGTTTTACTAAAGTAACTTCTAAAATAGTTCCTACTACTTTTGTGGTTGCAGAAACTCCATCTTGTTTAAAATTAGTGATGTTTAAATAGCCAATTTCATTTGGTTTTAAAGTGCTAATTCTACTTTCTTTAACCTCTTTTCCTTCTTTTTTGAACGTTTTCACCATTCGCTTATCAGGGTCAGAAATAGCTTGAAGTCTGGCATCCATTTCGCTTTCTGGTTGAAACGCATTGTTGTACAAATGATAGAAAACTTTGTGTAAGGTGTCAGGTGAATTATTTGTGTACACAATTTCCTGTTTTCCTTTGTATTGGAATTTTTTTACATCCATATTCACCTCCATTTTATAGTCAACGTGTTGTTGCCAATACCCTGGATTTGGATTGTTTTGTGCAAAGCTAGTACAAGAAACTAGTAAAAAAAGTAATTTTTTCATAATCAATTTTTTAAAAGAAAAACCTACAAGAATTTAACAACCTGTAGGTTTTTGGTTTTACTAAAGTAATGATACTTTTATTTTTTTGCCATTTTAGCTGCTAAAACTAAAGCGTTGTAGGCATTAACAATTCTTCCCGATTTAGAAGCGTCTGCAAAGTTTGCTTTATGCTTATCTTCACCAATTGTAACTGTGTTTTTTAATGGTGTTCCGCTTTCCATGATGATTTGCTTAACTTGAACTGCAGTTAAACTTGGATAGTAAGAACGAATTAATGTTGCAACACCAGCTACGTTAGGAGAAGCCATTGAAGTTCCTTGTAAATATTCATAGGTATTTAATGGAGTAGTAGCATAAATTTTATCTCCTGGAGCATAAATATCTACATTGTTTTTTCCGTAGTTAGAAAAACTTGCTATCATTTTAGTTCCGTAAGTTGGAGAAAGCGCTCCAATGATTAATACGTTTTTAGCGTATTCTGGACTTCCATCATAGGTATCGTTTGGATATTTGTTTTTTACATCTAAATCATAAGATTCGTTTCCAGCAGCGATAACTACTAAAACGTCTTTTGATTCAGCATATTTGATGGCATCCATAACCCATTCTTTGTGTTGTGAATAGTATTTTCCAAAAGAACCATTGATTACTTTCGCACCATTATCTGCAGCATAGCGAATAGCCAACGCAATATCCTTGTCATACTCATCTCCATTTGGAACGGCTCTTAACGCCATGATTTCAGCATTATTCGTAACACCATCACCACCTTTATTATTACCTCTAACTTGCGCTACAATTCCAGCTACGTGCGTTCCATGTTTTGCTTCTTTTGGCTCTGGACCTACTACATTGTTGTTTCCGTATTTAGTATCTTTTAAATCATCTGGATTGTCACCAACGATTTTTCTTCCATCAAAATCAACGTTTAAGTTGTAGTTAACTTGTCCGTAGATATAATCTTTGAATTCTTCAATTTGTTTATCAAAATCCGCTTTTGTGCTATTACTTAAAACTTGTGTAAAAACAGCTTTAGCTTGAGATAATGAAGTTTCTGTTGCAGGAATTGCTTTTACTTCTTCTAATGTAAAATCACTCTTTTTGAAATAGCCCACTAAGGCTTTTTCAGCATTTAGAATGAAATCTAATTGTTGTTTTTGAGGTTGAATTCCTTTTAATTCTTCTGCTAATTCTGTTTTTGCTTTGTCATATTCAGGAGTTCCAGGACCTTTTTTAACGATACGTGTCATTTCTAATTGCTCATGAACAGCATTTCCTAAGAAATTCCACCCGTGAATATCGTCGATATAACCGTTTTTGTCATCGTCAATTCCGTTACCTGCAATTTCTTTTTGATTGGTCCAAATCACCGCTTTTAAATCTTCGTGGTTGATATCAACACCTGAATCTACGATACCAACGATAACTTTTTTACCTTTTTTACCTTTTAAAAGTTCCGTGTAAGCTTTGTCAACACTCATACCTGGAAGCGTGTCTTTAACTAAGTCTAAATGACTCCAACGTTGCAAATCTTTTTCTGCGACTGGAGTAGTTTTTAAGGGTAAGTTATCAATATTTTCAACCGGAGTTGAAACCATTTGCTGAGTTCCGCAGCTTGCTAATGCGAATGCAAAAGCTAAACTTAAGTAAAGCGGTCTAAAAATTCTCTTCATTTTTCAATTAATTAATTTCAGTTATTGGACTGAAGTGATTTGTATTTGTTACAATAATATTTCTTTTTAACATTATTTTAAAATGTCTTCACATCTGAAAACTTCTTTCAAACGCACCCCTTTTTCGGTTCGCTCTACCGTAATAATTTCATTGTGAGCGTCGTGCTCTAACCATAAATAATAATTATTATCAGCCGCAGCGTTCATGAATTTTGCTTTTTCATCCAATGTCAACAAAGGTCTAGTGTCGTAACCCATCACATATGGAATTGGAATATGTCCAGCAGTTGCTAGTAAGTCGGCACAAAAAACAATGGTTTTTCCGTTGTAGTTGATGTGCGGTAACATTTGTTTTTCGGTATGACCATCAGCGTAAAATATATCAAAACCTAATTCATTTGAAAACCCAAAATCACTATCAGGACGATTTATGAAATGCAATTGGCCACTTTCTTGCATTGGAAATAAATTCTCGTGTAAAAAAGAAGCTTTTTCACGCGCGTTTGGTTTCGTTGCCCATTCCCAATGGTTTTCATTTGTCCAAAATTTTGCATTTTTAAATGCGACTTCGTAACCGGTTTTATCTTTGTTCCAATTTACGCTTCCACCACAATGGTCAAAATGCAAATGCGTCATGAAAACATCGGTAATATCATCGCGATGAAAACCAGCATTTTTTAACGATTTATCTAACGAATGGTCGCCCCAAAGTGAATAATAACCAAAGAATTTTTCCGATTGTTTATTTCCCATTCCGGTGTCAATTAAAATCAATCGGTTTCCGTCTTCAATTAATAAGCATCTCGCAGCGATATCAATTAGGTTATTTTCGTCGGCCGGATTGGTTTTATTCCAAATGGTTTTAGGTACCACACCAAACATAGCACCACCGTCTAATTTAAAATTTCCAGCTTCAATAGGATGTAATTTCATAGTTCAAACAATTTTCAGCCAAATTACAAAAAATACTATAAACAGAAACTATGAATCTATAAGTTATAAAAATGTTAGCAATTCTTGTAAAAAGCAATTTATGGCTTATCTTTGCGGTTAATTTAGACAAAATCAAAATAAGAATATGATTAAAGTATCTGATACAGCAAGTAAAAAAATCATCGCTATGATGCAAGAAGATGGTTTTGATGCAGCCAAAGATTACGTACGAGTAGGCGTAAAAAGTGGTGGTTGCTCGGGTTTGTCTTATGATTTAAAATTTGACAAAGAAATAGGAGAAAACGATAAAATATTTGAAGATAATAATGTAAAAATTGCCGTTGAGAAAAAGAGTTTTCTTTATTTGGCAGGAACTATATTAGAGTTTTCAGGTGGTTTAAACGGAAAAGGATTTGTGTTTAACAATCCAAACGCACAAAGAACGTGTGGATGTGGAGAGAGTTTCTCTCTATAAATCAAAAAATATGAGTAAGTATACAGAAGACGACTTAAAAGTCGAATTAGAAAATAAAGAATACGAATACGGATTTTACACCGAATTGGACTCGGAAACGTTTCCTATTGGCTTAAATGAAGACATTGTTCGTGCGATTTCGAAGAAAAAAGAAGAGCCTGAATGGATGACCGAATGGCGTTTGGAAGCTTTTCGCGCTTGGCAAGAAATGGAAGAGCCAGAATGGGCAAACGTAAATTACGAAAAACCAGATTTTCAGGCGATTTCGTATTATTCGGCACCTAAAAAAGCGGATCCGAATAAAAAATTAGAAGACGTTGACCCAGAACTTTTGGCGATGTACAAAAAGTTAGGAATTTCGGTTGATGAGCAAAAGAAAATGAATAACGTGGCGATTGATATCGTAGTAGATTCGGTTTCTGTGGCAACGACTTTCAAGAAAACATTGGCTGAAAAAGGAATTATTTTCATGAGTATTTCCGAAGCTATTAAAGAGCATCCAGAATTAGTACGCAAGCATTTAGGAACAGTTGTTCCCATGAAAGACAACTTTTATGCAGCTTTAAACTCAGCCGTTTTCTCGGACGGAAGTTTTTGTTATATTCCAAAAGGAGTGAAGTGTCCAATGGAATTATCTACGTATTTTCGTATCAATCAAGGAGGAACAGGACAATTTGAAAGAACACTTTTAGTTGCCGATGAAGATAGTTATGTATCCTATTTAGAAGGTTGTACAGCGCCTAGTCGTGATGAAAACCAATTGCACGCAGCAGTTGTAGAATTAATTGCAATGGACGGAGCTGAAATCAAATATTCAACCGTTCAAAACTGGTATCCAGGAAATAAAGAAGGAAAAGGCGGGGTTTATAACTTTGTAACTAAAAGAGGTTTGTGCGAGAAAAACGCAAAAATTTCTTGGACACAAGTAGAAACAGGTTCGGCTGTAACTTGGAAATATCCATCATGTGTATTAAAAGGCGATAATTCAATCGGAGAGTTTTATTCGATTGCGGTTACAAATAACTTCCAACAAGCGGATACCGGAACAAAAATGATTCATTTGGGAAAAAACACCAAATCGACCATTATTTCAAAAGGTATTTCAGCTGGAAAATCACAAAACAGTTATAGAGGATTAGTTCAGATAGGAGCAAGAGCAGAAAATGCTCGTAACTTCTCACAATGTGACTCATTGTTAATGGGAAATAATTGTGGTGCACACACTTTTCCATATATCGAAAGTAAAAATGCTTCGGCAAAAATCGAACACGAAGCTACGACTTCAAAAATTGGAGAAGACCAAGTGTTCTATTGTAACCAACGCGGAATCCCAACCGAAAAAGCCATCGCTTTAATCGTAAACGGTTTCAGTAGAGAAGTATTGAATAAATTACCAATGGAATTCGCAGTTGAAGCTCAGAAATTATTGGAAATATCGTTAGAAGGTTCAGTAGGATAGTCAATCATAAATTCGAATATATAACACATTTACAAAATGTTACAGATAAAAAACTTACACGCTTCGGTAGAAGACAAAGACATATTAAAAGGAATCAACCTTGAAATTAAAGCAGGAGAAGTGCATGCAATTATGGGACCAAATGGTGCCGGAAAATCTACATTATCTTCAATTATTGCAGGCAATGAAAATTATGAAGTTTCAGAAGGAGAAATCTTTTTAGATGGCGAAGATTTATCAGAATTAGCACCAGAAGAAAGAGCGCACAAAGGTGTTTTCTTGTCGTTCCAATATCCTGTTGAAATTCCAGGAGTTTCGGTAACTAACTTCATTAAAACAGCTATTAATGAAAAACGTAAAGCTAACGGACAAGAGGAAATGCCAGCAAACGAAATGTTGAAAATGATTCGTGAAAAATCAGAATTGTTAGAAATGGATCGTAAGTTTTTGTCACGTTCGTTAAACGAAGGTTTCTCTGGAGGTGAAAAGAAACGTAATGAGATTTTCCAAATGGCAATGTTAGAGCCTAAAATCGCTATTCTAGACGAAACAGATTCAGGTTTGGACATCGATGCTTTACGTATTGTAGCAAATGGTGTAAATAAATTGAAAAACGAAAACAATGCGGTATTGGTAATTACGCATTACCAACGTTTATTAGATTATATCGTTCCAGATTTTGTTCATGTATTAATGGATGGAAAAATTGTAAAATCAGGAACTGCAGCTTTAGCTTTAGAACTAGAAGAAAGAGGTTACGACTGGATTAAAAACGAATTAAATTAGTTTACAGTCTCAGTCACAGTTATCAGATGACTGCGACTGAACACTGCGACTGAACACTAAATACAATGGAATTAAAAGAGAAATTATTAGCTTCTTTCATGGCTTTTGAAGAAAAAATCAAAGACAATGAAGATTTACATGAAGTTAGAAATCAAGCAATAAAAAACTTTGAAAATAAAGGCTTTCCAACTAAAAAAGAGGAAGCTTGGAAATATACTTCTTTAAATGCGGTTTTAAAGAACGATTTTAGCGTGTTTCCAAAACATGAAAATGCTATTGAATTCAAAGATGTAAAAAAATACTTTTTACACGAAATAGACACTTATAAAGTGGTGTTTATCGATGGTAAATTCAGTTCTTTTTTGTCTTCAACAACACATGATGGTTTAGATGTTTGTTTGATGTCTTCGGCATTAACAAAGCCTAAATACAAAATGGTTATTGATACTTACTTTAATCAAGTTGCTAATAAAGAAGAAAGTTTAACTTCTTTAAATACGGCTTTTTCATTGGAAGGTGCTTACATTAACATTCCAAAAAGCAAAGTAGTGGAGAAACCTATCGAAATCATTTATTTCTCAACAGGAAATGAAGCAGCTTTGATGGTACAACCTCGAAATTTAATTATTGTAGGTGAAAACGCTCACGTGCAAATTGTAGAACGTCATCAGAGTTTAAATTCGAATCCGGTTTTAACCAACTCGGTTACTGAGATTTTTGCTCAAAAACGTGCTATTGTAGATTATTACAAAGTGCAAAACGATGTTCAAACAGCTAACTTGATAGACAACACTTATATTGCTCAAAAGCAAGAAAGTAGGGTTTCGGTTCATACTTTTTCTTTTGGTGGAAATATTACGAGAAACAACTTGAATTTCTATCACCAAGGAGAAAGAATCGATTCTACACTTAAAGGAATTACTATTATTGGTGATAAACAACACGTTGATCATTACACTTTGGTACAACACGCAACACCAAATTGCGAAAGTCACCAAAATTATAAGACAATTTTAGACGGACAGTCGACAGGTGTTTTTAATGGAAAAATTTATGTTGAAAAAGAAGCACAAAAAACCGATGCTTTTCAACAAAACAACAATATTTTAATAGGGGATAAGGCAACAATCAACGCAAAACCACAATTGGAAATTTTTGCTGATGATGTTAAATGTTCTCATGGTTGTACTATTGGTCAATTAGACGAAAGTGCCATGTTCTACATGCAACAACGTGGAATTCCTAAAAAAGAAGCAAAAGCATTATTGATGTACGCGTTTACAAGCGAAGTTACATCGAGTGTACAAATACCAGAACTAAAAGCTAAAATTGCTAAATTAATAGCAAACAAGCTAGGCGTTAACATGGGGTTTGATTTGTAATACAAAGTAAACCGCATTTGATGCGGTTTTATTTTTTAAAAGAGATTTATGTTAGACATTCAAAAAATAAGAGCCGATTTCCCGATACTTTCACAAAAAGTAAATGGAAAACCTTTGGTGTATTTTGATAATGGAGCAACGGCTCAAAAACCACAAGTGGTGATTGATGCGGTTTCAAAATATTATAGCGAAATAAATGCGAATATTCATCGCGGTGTACATACATTGAGTCAATTGGCAACAGATGCTTACGAGGTTTCGAGAAATACGATTCAGGCGCATTTAAATGCAAAATACAACCACGAAATTATTTTTACTTCTGGTACTACATTCGGAATAAATTTAGTGGCTAACGGATTTGCAAGTTTATTACAAGCAGGTGATGAGGTGATGGTTTCGGCTTTAGAACACCATAGCAACATTGTGCCTTGGCAGTTTTTATGTGAAAAAACAGGAGCAAAGTTGGTGGTTATACCAATGAATGAAAAAGGTGAGTTAATTTTATCGGAATTCGATAAATTACTTTGTGAAAAAACGAAAATCGTAACGGTAAACCACATTTCAAATGCACTTGGAACGGTTAACCCAATTGAATACATAATCAAAAAAGCACATGGAGTAGGAGCAGCTGTTTTAATCGACGGAGCGCAAGCAACACCACATTTACGACCAGATGTTCAAGCTTTAGATTGTGATTTTTATGTGTTTTCCGGACATAAAGTTTGTGGACCAACTGGTGTTGGAATTTTATATGGAAAAGAAGAATGGTTACGCAAATTGCCACCATATCAAGGCGGTGGTGAAATGATTGCTGAGGTTACTTTTGAAAAAACAACGTATGCCGATTTACCGCATAAATTTGAAGCGGGAACTCCAAATATCGCTGGTGGAATTGTTTTAGGAACTGCAATTGATTATATGAATTCAATTGGTTTTGATAACATTGCAGCTTACGAACAACAATTGTTGGATTACGGAACAAAGCGATTATTAGAAATAGAAGGACTTACCATTTACGGAACAAGTGAAAACAAAGCGTCTGTAATTTCGTTTAATATTGATGGAATTCACCCGTATGATATTGGCACGATTATAGATAAATTAGGTATAGCGGTAAGAACTGGACACCATTGTGCACAACCTATTATGAATTTTTTCAACATTCCTGGTACCATTAGAGCAAGCTTTGCGTTTTACAATACCAAGGAAGAAATTGATATCTTTGTAGAAGCGGTTAAAAAAGCACAAATGATGTTATCTTAAAATTGATCATTATGAAAGTAGTTGCATTATTTTTCAGTTTAATGAGTTTTTTCACAAGTTGTAAATGCAATAAAACAGCAACAGATGAAACTTTGGTAAGTAGTAAAGAATCAACTTTGTCTTTGCAAACAAGTAATTTGCCTACTGTTGTTTATCAAGAAACCACAAGAGGAAGATATAGAAAAATTACTATAAGCGAAGGAAGTATTTATGTTATTACTGCTCATGGTGCAAAGCCAGTTTTTTGGGTGTTGAAAAAAGATGATAGTCAAAAGCTATTTGATTTATTTCAAAAAATAGATTTAGAAAAGTTGAGTACATTAAAAGCACCTACTGAAAAACGTTTTTACGATGGTGCACCTATTGCAAATATATCTTTTACCACAGAAAAACAAACTTATGCTTCAACAGATTTCGATGGTGGTTTTCCTCCAGCAGCGATTGAAGCATTTGTAAACGAATTGATTGTAGTTGCCGAAAAATTAAATAATTAAATGACAATTAAAGAAATACAAGACGAAATTGTAGACGAGTTTTCAATGTTTGACGATTGGATGCAACGTTACGAATACATTATAGAATTAGGAAAATCATTACCATTGATTGACGAACAATATAAAGTGGACGAAAACATTATTAAAGGATGTCAATCAAAAGTTTGGGTTCATGGTGAAGAGCAAAATGGTAATATTGTCTTTACGGCCGATAGTGATGCTATTTTGACTAAAGGAATTATAGCTATTTTAATTCGTGCTTTTTCTAATCAAACTCCGGCTGCAATTTTAGAAGCCAACACTGATTTTATTGACGAAATAGGATTAAAAGAACATTTGTCACCAACAAGAGCAAACGGATTGGTTTCAATGATCAAACAAATTAAAATGTATGCTTTGGCATTTCAAGCAAAACAATAATTATTATGGAAGAATTTAACGATACAATCAATTTAGGCGAAAGCGTAGTTAAAGTTTTAAAAGGAATTTTCGATCCAGAAATTCCTGTAGATATTTACGAACTTGGATTAATCTACGATGTTATGATTAACGAGGATAATGATGTGAAAGTTTTAATGACGTTAACTTCACCAAACTGTCCTGTTGCTGAAACATTACCAATGGAAGTAGAAGAAAAAATCAAGTCAATTGATGCAGTAAAATCTTGCGTAGTAGAAATTACTTTTGATCCGCCATGGAGTAAAGATTTAATGAGCGAAGAAGCTAAGTTAGAATTAGGAATGCTTTAAAATAAAGTAACCAGTCACAGTCGCAGTAAGCATTTTCTAAGTTTCTTGCTGAAAACTGTGACTGAAAATTGTGACTGAAAATTGTGACTTCAATATGGATGAAATAGTAAATAAAGTTGCACAAAGTTCTTTGATGGTATTCGATTTAGAAGATTACTATCCGGATAACTATGTGGTTGATTTAGATATTTCGCAATGGTTACTAGAAGGATTTATTCTTAAGGAATCTGATTTCAGAGAACAATTAAAAAATAATGATTGGTCTAGTTTTGATGACAAATATGTTGCTTTATATTGTTCAACAGATGCTATTTTGCCAGCTTGGGCTTTTGCTTTAGTTTCTGTGTATTTAGCACCACATGCTGTAAAAATTATTCACGGAAATAAAGAAATGGCCGTTATAGATTGGTATCAAGATGTTTTAAACAAATTAGATTATACTGATTACTTTCAAAAACCAGTTATTTTAAAAGGCTGTTCAAAAAAATCTGTTCCAAATCAGGTGTATACTTTAGCCATTCAAAAATTAATTAAAGTTTCTAAGAGCGTTATGTTTGGCGAAGCTTGTTCGGCGGTACCACTCTTTAAACAAAAATAAGTACCTTTGCATCTTTAATTTTTAAAATCAAAAGATGAAAAAAGTTTTATTTTTAATGTTATTTGTTTCAGTTACTATTTTAGCACAAGAAACAGTTACAGACACTACAAAACATTGGACACGTAAAGGTGTTTTTACTTTTTTAGCAAATCAATCTTCTTTTAGCAATTGGCAAGCAGGTGGTCAAAACAACTTTGCTGGAAATATTGGAATTAACTACGATTTCAATTATAAAAATGGCGATTGGCAATGGGATAACAAATGGATTGTTGCTTATGGTTTAACCAAAATTAAAGGAGCTGATACTCAAAAAACAGACGATAGAATTGAATTGAATTCTCTTTTAGGAAAAAAAGCTTCAGGTAATTGGTATTATTCAGCTTTTTTAAACTTCAAGACACAAATGGATACTGGATTAGATCCAGCAACGCAAACAACTAAAATTTCGCATTTCTTTTCGCCAGCTTATTTTCAATTTGGACCTGGTATGTTGTGGAAAAAGAGTGATAATTTAAAAGTGAATATTGCGCCAGCAACTTCTAAGTTAATTGTTGTTCACAGTCATTTTACAGAATTAGCGCCATCTTTTGGTGTTGAGATGGGAGAAACAACTCGTTATGAATTAGGAGCCGCTTTAAATGGTTACTATAAGTTTAAACTAATGGAAAATGTTTCGGTTGAGAATATTTTGAATTTGTATTCAAATTATTTAGAAGAAGCAGAAAATGTTGATATCGATTATCAATTGAACATTGTAATGAAAATTAATAAATACTTAACTTCTAATTTTGCTTTTCAAACAATTTACGATGACAACGCATTTAGAGGCTTTCAGACAAAACAAATTATTGGTTTAGGAGTGAATTACATTTTTTAAAACAAAATACTTTATAAGTAAAAAAAGACCTCATTTGAGGTCTTTTTTTATTCGTTTTCAGTTGCGTCTTTATAATCTGGATATAAAAACTTATTGTATGGAAAGCGAGTGATATGAATTTCTCTAACCGCTTCGTATACTTTTTCTCTAAATTCCTCAAAATTCGCTTTTTCAGTAGCTGAGATAAATAATGTTCTATTTTCTCCAAGTTTACTCATCCAAGTTTGTTTCCAATCTTCTAGTGTGTAATGTTTAGTTGTTTTTTCAACACTCAAATCATTTTCATCAAAGTAAACTGATTTAAAAGCGTCAATTTTATTGAAAACCATAATAGTTGGTTTATCCGCACTTTTAATGTCTTGCAAAATTTGATTTACAGATGCAATATGGTCTTCAAAATCGGGATGTGAAATATCTACCACGTGCAATAACAAATCAGCCTCTCTAACTTCATCTAGGGTACTTTTAAACGATTCAACTAATTGTGTTGGAAGTTTTCTAATAAAACCTACAGTATCGCTTAAAAGAAATGGTAAATTCTTAATTACAGTTTTACGAACAGTAGTATCTAAGGTTGCGAATAATTTATTTTCTACGAAAACATCACTTTTACCCACCGCATTCATCAAAGTTGACTTACCAACATTGGTATAACCTACTAAAGCAACTCGAACCATTGCACCACGATTACTACGTTGGGTTGCCATTTGTTTATCAATAGCTTTGATTTTGTCTTTCAGTAACGAAATACGATCGCGAACAATACGACGGTCAGTTTCAATTTCAGTTTCTCCAGGACCGCGCATTCCAATACCCCCTTTTTGACGTTCAAGGTGCGTCCACATTCCGGTTAAACGAGGTAGTAAATATTGACATTGTGCTAATTCTACTTGCGTTCTTGCATAAGAAGTTTCAGCTCGTTGAGCAAAGATGTCTAAGATAAGATTGGTTCTATCTAAAACTTTACAATCTAATTCACGTGTAATGTTTTTAGATTGTGATGGCGATAATTCGTCGTCAAAGATTACAGTTTTGATATCGTTATCTTTGATAAAATATTTTATTTCTTCTAGTTTTCCTGTTCCAACAAATGTCTTTGGGTTTGGTTTGTCCATTTTCTGAGAGAAACGTTTGATAACAGTTCCGCCAGCAGTATAGGTTAAGAACTCCAACTCGTCAAGATATTCATTTAGTTTATCTTCACTTTGGTTTTGAGTTACAATACCTACTATAATTGATTTTTCAAAGTCAATAACTTCTTTTTCTAACATAATCGTTCTTTATAGATTGCAAAGGTAGTTAAATACAGAACACAAAAAAAGCTCTTGAACATTGTGGATTTGAATTGTTTAAAAACAAAAATGAGCTCGATATTATATCGAGCTCATTTAATAATTTAAATATTTTTAATATTTAATTATTGAAATAAAATATTATCTATTTGAGCTCCTGGTCTCGTTTCTGCGTTAGTAGTTGATGTTGTAGCTACATCATAGGCAAAAATGATATGGCCTTGACCTGACATTCCTGTAAACGTATGAACACCTGAATCTGTGAAAGTAGGAGCCCAACCTGTACCTGTATGAGTTGAGAAAGCAAAACTACCTGTAATATCTACAAGATTTGCTGTAGGGTTACTACTATTGAAGTTTGTAGAATAATACACTTTCATAATTGGTGTTGAAGTTTGAGACATGTAACCATACAATGTTTTAAATGAAACTTTTGTATGAGTATCAAAATCGAAAGGCATTACAAAGAAAATTTTAGTAGCCCCTGAGCTAGATCCTTTTCTTGCTTGTAAATATTTATTACCATTGAAAGTCCCTACAAACCAATTATTAGTTCCTTGAACCATAATATTTGAATAGTTAGGGAATGTACTAGTGTTTGATGCAAAAGACTCAAAGTTTTCGATTGCAGGGTGTAATCTTGCATTGGTTAATTTTACATCGTTAAGTGTTCTTAACATTAATTGGAAAGTTCCATTATATTTAGTTAAAACACCACGAATTTTACCACTTTCACTTGGGATTTCTTCTGTAGCAAATGTAGCAAACGCACTATTACGTACAGTTATTGAATTTCCAGCTGCATCAATTACAGAATGATTAGTAGCAGAGGCACCTACATAAGATAATGCTTCATCATGATATGTGTGTCCTAAAGAAGCATCTGCAAATTGCACCTCATCAAACTCTACTATTTTGTGTAAATAGGAATCGTTAATTTGAGAAAGTGAAATATGTTGTACTAAAGTTTCTTCATCAACTTTATCACAACTTCTTAAGATAGCATCTTTATACTCAACACCTGAAATTCTTCCAACGTTACCTTCAAAAAGAGAACCAATTTCTAAAGAAGATATTTGGCTATCAAAATTAAAATAACGGTCTTTCATGTTGATAGTTACTTTTCTTCCTGGCTCATATTTCGTGTATAAGTTATAATCATCAACAGGCATTGTAAATCCTTTAGCTCCATCTACAGAAACAAAAGATATCGATTTGTAAAAATTTCCACCTTCATCACTAGAAGTAACATAAGCCTCAATATAGTCAGAATTTGTGTATTGCTGAGCTGTACCATTAGCCAAAGTAGCAATATCTTGAACTGATTTAGTTGCAGCTATAGTGATACAATCTTCAGACAAATTTGGTGTACCATAATCATCACCATTTACACAACTTGTTAAAGTTGCAAAAATAGCAGTTGTTAATACTAATTTTAAATTTTTCATAGCTATTAGTTTTTAGTAATTTTAACATTGTCAACTTCCCAAGTCATTGAAGCGGATGAAGTTGAAGTGTATTTGAATGCTACGTATACATTTCCACCTACAAAAGAGGAAATATCAATATTTCCAGAATTTGTCCAAGTGTAAGCATTAGATGCGTCTAGTGTAGCTGATAAATCTGTCCAAGTAGCTGCATTAGGATCTCCACCTGCATAATCTGAAGAAATTTTTATTTCTAAAACATTTCCAGTAAATTTTGAAGCCGTTTGAAAAGATAAACTTGCCGATGTTAACTCGCTTAAATCAATTTCAGGAGAAATTAACCAATCCTCGTTTGCATTGCTTGTACCTGCATAACCAGACATTTTTGCACAATTACCTGGATTTCCGTATTGTGTATCTAGTTGCCATACTTGAGCGCCTGTTGCACTATATTTTGTCCAGTCTGCCCAATTCGTTTCAAATCCATCTGTAAATGCATACTCATAAACTGTAGGAATAACATAATCGTCATCTCCTACACAACTTGTCAAAACACCTGTGCCAAGTGCCAACAAGAACATTGTTTTTAAAAATTTTATTTTCATAGTATATTTTTTTTAGAAGTTTATGTAGAAGTTAACAAAAAATGTTCTTCCATATCCATAAAAATACTTAGAACCAAAAGAGGGTGTTCCGTTAGCTTGGTCCGCTTGTAAATCAGGGAAAGTTGCTTTTCTTGATTGTTCAAAACCTCCTGTCTTGTATTCAACGTCTAATAAGTTGTTAATAGAAGCAAAGAAACCTACAGTATTACGGTTAGCTTTGCTAATTCTCCAAGATTTTCCACCTGTTAAATTTAATAGAGCGAAACTATCAAATTTTTCTTGTTTTAATAGAGCTCTAACCGTTTCAGGAGTTGCGCCAGAATAGTTATCTCCTGTAGTTCCATCGATACTGAAGTTATCAGTTCTTAAAATGTTTGCAATATCAATGTAACTGTTTGCTAAATAGTTGATATTAGCTCCTACCCACCAGAAGTTCGGATCTCTATATTCTAAACCAAATGAAGCAGCTGTTTGTGGCATACCTGGTTGGTGATAATCTTTAATATAAACAGTTCCAAAATCCGTTAATGAATTTCTTCCATCAGCAGCTAATGCATCATCATTTGTTCTTAATTTTGCATTGTCTGAATAAATGTATTGACCGTAAGAAGCTGCTACAGTAGCTTTAACTGTTGAAGTAATTTGGTATTCTAAACCAAGTTCTGCACCCATATTTTGTTTGTCAATTCCTGTAACAATTTCACTTACAAAAGTATCTTCATCACCTCCAGTATCACCTCCAATTCCTTCTCCATAGAAGAAAGCGATTTCAGTTGCATCTTGAATTTTAGAATAGAAACCTGTTAAACGTGCTTTGAATTTAGGAGCTCTTAAGATATAACTAGCATCAGCACTTGTAATTTTTTCACTTGTTAAATCAGGTGTAATTACATTATTCATTCTCGCATTTGAGAAAGAGTTTCTTAAGCTTGGTGCTTTAGTTTGATATAAACCATTAAAGTCAAAATAATTTCTTCCGTTCAATTTATAAGTTAAACCTCCTTTAAACCCGAAGTTTTCAAAAGTAATGCTTTCTCCTTTTCCATAAGAATTGTCAGCATAGATTCCGTTTTTGTAAAGACCTTCTCTTTGGTATTCTGATCTAGAGAACGATTGAGCTAAATAAAAATCAGCTTTGTCGTAAGTGAATTTAAATTGAGTAAATCCATCAAATGTTAAAGCGTGTAGTAAATAATTATACCCATAAGTATCTCCTTCTACAACTTGTCTGTTTGGATTGTTTAAGTCAGATTGAGATGCATTTCCTGAATAAAAAGGATCGATATCTAAGAAATACTGTCCTCCTAATAAATCCAATAAGTTTTGGTGATTATGAGAACGTAATTTTCTGAAATTTGCTCCTGCTGTTAAGCTAACATTTTCAGAAATACTTGAATTCAAGATACTGTTTGCGCTTAATTGATTGTCATCAGTTCTGTCTTGGTATAAAGCGTAAACACTTCTTCCTGCAAAAGCACTATTTTGGTTTGCAATATACATAGCATTCCAGTCAATTTGTGAATTTGATCTAAATCCATTTCCAATTTGAGTTAATTGGTCTGGAGTATAACCTCCTAAATTACTGTAGTAACTTGGTAAGTTTTTGTAGTAAGTTGGATCTGGATTGTTTCCTAATTGGTAATCTAATCTAGAGTTTCCAATTTTACCCGTTTGAAAAGCAACGTTAGTATTTAAAGTTGTTTTTTCTGTAATTTTCCAATAGTGAGATAACATTGTAATTGGCTCTTCAACATCTTTGTCTCTTGAGTTACGTTTTTTACCATCTTGCCATCCCCAATAAGAATTGTATTTAATTCCCATTAAATCATTCACTTCTTTAGTGTTTGGAGAGTTTTTTCCTCTACTATTTTGAGCATAAATAGCAGTTAAATTCAAACTGTGTTTGTCATTAATTTTTTTCTCAACACTTGCAAATAATGAATTTGCACTATAGTCAGTTCCTTCAAAATAACCTTCTTCTGCCCATCTTCTAGAAGCTGAAACCACAAATGCCCATCCGTCTTTATTCATGCCAGACGCGTGAGTTCCCATCATTCTCCAACTATAGTTGGTGTTAGTGCCCGACATAGAGATTCTTGTTCCTGGACGGTAAAAAGAAGCTCTTGTATTAATCTCTTGAGTTCCTAAAGCGCTACCAAATGTATAATCAGATGGACCAGAACCCATAGTGAATTCTTGATTACGAGTTGCATCATTTAAACCACCCCAGTTACTCCATTGTGGTCTTCCGTCATATAATTTATTCATAGTGAGACCATTAATCATGGTAACTCCATATTCATTATCTAGACCTCTAATTCTAAAACGTGCTAAACCCCAGTTAAATGCTGCAGCTTGTTGATACGTGTCTCTAGTTGCTTGTAAAAGCCCAGAAGTACTTTCAGAACCACTGTTGTCATCTCCTAAATCATTTTCAGTAATTGTTACTAAACTTAATTGTTGTTCAGATGTAATGTCTTCTTCTAGCACAACTACTCCTAAATCAAGAGTTTCGCCATTAGCAGAAGGTTCTAACATAAAAGTTTGTTGCGTGTATCCAGAAGTTTTGATTGTCAACACTTGTTCACCTGTTGGGATAGTTTGAAAAACAAAGTTTCCATCAAAATCAGTCAAAGTAGATTGGTTCGTACTTTGAATGGTTGCAACAACATTTTGTAATGGTTTTTGACTTTTAGCATCGATAACCTTACCTTTTAAGGCTGGATTTTGCTGTGCAAAAACAAAAACAGCTTGCAGCACTAATAATGTGCTCAATACAAGTTTTTTCATAAAGAATATTAAAATTAATACTAATTTAATGTTAAGTAGTTACAAACTTAACAGCCTACAAATGTATAACTTTTAATAATATTATTTACCTTTGGCACCCAATTTGTAATAAACTTGATATTAATATAACATTTGATTTATGAAAATTAAACACCTTTTGGCTGTTTTTACTGTGATTTTGTCTGTAAATAGCGCTGTTTCACAGGATAAAAAATTTAAAGTGCATACCGTAGCATTTTACAATTTTGAGAATTTATTTGATACAATTAATGATCCAGATACTTATGATGAAGAGTATACTCCTGTAAATGGTTGGACAAAAAAGAATTATCAAAAGAAATTAGATAACTTAAGTCGTGTTCTTATCGAATTAGGTACAAGCGAAAGTCAAAAAAATTCTCCAGTAATTATTGGCGCTTGTGAAATTGAAAACAGAAGAGTGCTAGAAGACTTAGTTAAGCATCCTACTTTAATTAATAAAGGATATAAAGTAGTCCATTTTGATTCTCCAGACAAACGTGGAATTGACGTTGGATTTTTATATCAAGAAAAGTATTTTCAGCCAACAAGTTACATAAATGTGCCGTTGTATGTTTATGAAACAGAAACAACTTCTGATAAGAAAAGTACAAAAGAAGAAGAAAAAGAAGTTGAGGAAAATGTAAACTACGATAAAAAAACAAAACGTATTTATACACGTGATCAACTTTTGGTTACTGGTTTATTAGACGGAGAAGAAATTAACGTAATTGTTAACCACTGGCCATCACGTTCTGGTGGAGAGAAAAAAAGTAGCCCATACAGAGAAGCTGCTGGAAGATTGAATAGAAAAATTATGGATTCTATCATCAAAATCAATCCAAAAGCAAAGTTTATTACGATGGGAGACTTAAATGATGGTCCTTACAATAAATCTGTAAAACAAGGAGTTGGAGCAAAACTTAAAAAAACAGAATTAAAAGAACCAAGAGATGTTTACAATCCGTTTGAGCAAATGCAGAAAGACGGTCACTCTTCTTTGTTTTATCGCGACGCTGGAGATATTTTTGACCAAATTATGGTAAGCCAACAATTAGTTCCAGCAGATAATAATGATTATGCTACTTTTAAATATTGGAAGGCGGGCATTTATAACAAACCTTTCTTAATTCAAAAAACCGGACAGTACAAAGGATATCCACTGAGAAATCAAAATGGAGTTCCAGGATTTTCAGATCACTTCCCAGTTTATATTTATCTAGTGAAAGAAGTGAAGTAATTTCAGTCTTAATAATTTAATAAGGTTAGTTTGCAATAAAATGCGGCTAACCTTTTTTCTTTTTAGTAACTTTACGTTTTTAAATTGCAGAAGATGAAAATTAAAAAACCATTTAATCTAAATCAATGGATTGAAGAAAACCGACAGTTTTTGAAGCCACCCGTGGGAAACAAAACCATCTATGATGAAACTTCAGACGATTATATTGTTATGGTCGTGGGTGGACCCAATGCACGAAAAGACTATCACTACAACGAAACCGAAGAGTTGTTTTATCAATTAGAAGGAGAAATCACAGTCTATGTTCAAGAAGATGGCGAAAAGAAAGCCATGAAATTAGGACCAGGCGATATGTATTTACATCCTGCTAAAGTACCGCATTCTCCTGCTAGAACAGAAGGTTCAGTAGGTTTGGTAATCGAAAGAAAACGCGCTGGAAAAGGATTTAACGATGGGTTGTTGTGGTTTTGCGACAATTGCAATCACAAATTACATGAAGTCTATTTCGAGTTACACGATATTGAAAAAGACTTTTTACCGCATTTCAGTACGTTTTATAATTCAGAAGAAAAAAGAACGTGTAAAAAATGTGGTACTGTAATGGAAACCAATCCTAAGTTTACTACTAAGAAATAGTTAAAAAACAGCTGTGTAACCTGAGACACACATTTATTAAAATATATTTTTTACATTTGTGAAAATTTAACAAAAACCAAATAAAAAGTTATAAAATGATATCTGAAGCAGCAATTCAATTTGGTATGCAAGAAGCTTTGCAACAATTAGGCATTAAAGAAATTAACGAAGGAACATCTACTGGAACAAAGTGGTTTTCTAACGGAAAAATCATCGAATCATACTCACCTGCAACAGGAGATTTGATTGGAAAAGTAAAATCTTCAACAAAAGAAGATTACGAAACAGCTATGAGTGCTGCAGAAGAAGCTTTCAAAACATGGCGTTTGGTTCCAGCTCCAAAAAGAGGTGAAATCGTGCGTCAAATGGGAGAAGAATTACGTAAACATAAAGAAGCATTAGGAAAATTAGTGTCTTTCGAAATGGGTAAATCGTATCAAGAAGGTCTTGGAGAAGTGCAAGAAATGATTGATATCTGTGATTTCGCAGTAGGTTTATCACGTCAATTACATGGATTAACAATGCACTCTGAGCGTCCAATGCACAGAATGTATGAGCAATGGCATCCGTTTGGAATTGTTGGAATCATTTCGGCTTTCAACTTCCCAGTAGCGGTTTGGTCTTGGAACACAATGTTAGCATGGATTTGTGGTGATGTTTGTATTTGGAAACCAAGTTCAAAAACGCCTTTATGTGGTGTAGCTTGTCAAAACATCATTCAAACCGTATTAGAAAGAAACAACTTGCCAGAAGGAATCAGCTGTTTAGTAGTGGGTAACGAGTCTGGTGATTTAATTAATAACGACAAACGTATTCCATTAGTATCGTTTACAGGTTCTACAAGAATTGGTCGTCACGTATCAAAAACAGTTGCTGAGCGTTTTGGAAATACTATTTTAGAATTAGGTGGAAACAACGCCATCATCGTTTCTAAAGAAGCTGATTTATCAATGGTATTGGTTGGAGCAGTATTTGGAGCGGTTGGGACAGCTGGTCAACGTTGTACGTCAACTCGTAGATTAATTGTTCACGAAAGTGTTTACGATAAAACATTAGACGTTTTAGCAAAAGCTTATGCGCAGTTAAAAATCGGAAATCCATTAGATGCTAACAATCACGTGGGACCACTTATCGATAAAGGAGCAGTTCAAGATTACTTAAACGCTATTGAAAAAGCAAAAGCTGAAGGCGGAAGAGTAATTGTAGAAGGTGGTGTTTTAGAAGGAAAAGGATACGAAAGTGGTTGTTATGTAAAACCATGTATTATTGAAGCTAAAAACGAGTTCGAAATCGTACAACACGAAACATTTGCTCCAGTATTATACGTAATGAAATACAGCACAATTGAGGAAGCTATCGAAATGCAAAATGCAGTTCCTCAAGGGTTATCTTCTTCTATCTTTACAAACAACATGAGAGAAATGGAATTATTCCTTTCTGCTGCTGGTTCAGATTGTGGTATTGCTAACGTAAACATCGGAACTTCTGGTGCTGAAATTGGTGGTGCTTTTGGTGGTGAAAAAGAAACAGGCGGTGGCCGTGAATCAGGTTCTGATGCATGGAAAGCTTACATGAGAAGACAGACAAATACGATCAACTACGGAACAGCGTTACCTTTAGCACAAGGAATTAAGTTTGATTTGTAAAAATTATGTGATTAGTGAAAAGTAATTAGTGATTAGTTACTTTTTGGATATAGAAAAACCCTGCAATTGCAGGGTTTTTTGTTTGGACAGTTCTTAAACGAATTTGATTAGGAGCTAACTAGTATGTATTTATTAGACAATTTTCGTGTATTATTATTTTTTACTTTTAATAGTTAAGAATAATTTATAATTTGAATTTTCTTTTCTGTAAACATACATTTCTCTAGATTTTGATGGTTTTACAATAGAATCATTTATTTTTATGTCATACCCTTTAGTTAACATAAAATTCGGACTATAAAACGCGTCATTAATCATTATACTTCCATTATCTCTTATTTTTATTTTTGAAACAATAAAGTTATATTGATTAATATTATCTTCTCTTGTTTTTATGTAATTTCTTATAAAGAATAAAATAAATAATATGGTAGCCAAACCTAAAATTATCTTTTTCATAATATTATTAGTAATTTAATTTATTTAAAACGTTTAGCTGTTTTTAATTGCCACATCTGCACATTGAAAATTACTTCGTTTTCTTCACGTATTGCGTCAAAATATAAATACTTTGGTTTTCCACTCTACCTTCAATCAAGTTAGCGTCGTCCCAAACTAATTTAATATTATGTACGGCAGCTCCACGTTTTGCGGTAAAAGTAGCCCCTTTTACATCTAAATCTTTTATCAAAACTACGGAGTCACCATCTTGTAAAATAGCTCCGTTACTGTCTTTATGTACAATTTTGTTTTCGTCTTCTTCTTCGCCTTCACCTGTTGCTTTTGCCCATTCTAATGCTTCCTCATCTAGGTACATCATGTCAAGCAAATCGTTGTTTTTTAAACGAGCCAACATACGCCAGGATAAAATTTGAACCGGTAAATGTTCATTCCACATACTATCTGATAAACCTCTCCAATCGTTTTCATTCATGGTTTCCGGGTTTTCAATTTGATCTTTCAAATGTTTAGCAACCAAAACCGAATGTTCTAAACTTTCTGCAGTGTGAGGTGGCAACGTGTACACAACTAAATCATGTTCGGCACCACTAATCTCGCAAACTGAACCACTGCGATCTTTCAGTTTTTTTTCTATTACACTCATTTTGAATGGATTTTACGTAAATAAATAATTTGAAACAAAGGTATAAATTGTAAGGAAACGACATAAAAAAAAGCAACTTTTTTGACGAGTTGCTTTTTAATATAGTGGTAATTATTTTTTATAAATTGAAGGAAGCTCCAATTGAGAAATTGAATTGATTGTTGTATTTTTCAAATCCAATAGGATCATTATCATACATTGCAATAGGAAATTGAATTTCAGAATAAACTCCAAATCCAGGTGTGAAAAAATAACGCGCGCCTAAGTGAGCTCCAAAGTTTTTAACCCCAATGTTCAAACCAGGATAAATATCTACTTTTTCTTCAATATTAAAGACATCGGCAATGTTGGCACTAAAACGAGCTCTTAAATCGAAACGGTCGTCAAAATTTGGTTTTTCACTATTTATTTCCTTTATTCCAAGTAAGTATAGTGAAGTAAGACCAACAGACATGTTTTTACCAATTCCATAGTCATAGGTAACAATTACACCCGAACCGTATTCTTGGAAATTAGCTCCAACTTGAAATTTAGTATCTCCTTTTCCTGTAAAAACCTGAGCATTTACAAATGAAATAGAAGCAAAAAAACTAGCAATAATTAGAAATTTTTTCATGGCATCAATATTAATTTAGAAAGCAAATATACTAATTTTTAATTTCGACCTTTTTCGTTCGGATAAAGATCTGGCAACGAATCGCTTTGCCAATACTCTTTTGTGTCTACATCTAAAATAGTTAGCTTTCCTTTAAATGCCGCTCCGGTATCCACATTCCAAACACAAGCTTTGTTTATAGGTGTCGTTTCGTTGATTTTAGTAACTGGCGTATGTCCGATATAGATTTCATCATATATGTTTAAACGACTTGGATAAGTAATAGCATCTTTTGAAAGTTGATTGTTAAGTGCTAAAGCAGTTTCCCAAAGTGTTCTATCCCAATAAAAAAGCGCTTTAAAATATTCATGATCTACACCTTTCATATTGGTAAAACCAGCATGAATAAACAATCGATTTTTATCATCTAAATAATAATCTTGTAGAGATTGCAAGAATTCAATATGTTTTTCTTTAGTTAATGCATCAACATTTTGATATGAAATAACAGTTGCTTCACCACCATGGGTAAACCACAATTTTTCATCAATATTTTCGTTATTACCTAATAACCAGTCTAGTAATAGTTCGTCGTGATTACCTCGAATGAAATAGCATTTTTGCTTTTTTTGCAATTCGATTAAAAAATCCAAAACATCAGGAGATTCACTCCAACCGTCTACATAATCGCCTAAAAAGATTAAAATATCTTTATCAGTAACGTTTGCTCTTTTCAAAACTTGTTGCACTGCTTTTAGTCCGCCATGTATATCTCCAATAACTAATTTCCTCATAAATTATTCAAATTCAGTTCAAATTTTAACAAAAAGTATAGAAAAACTACAGCAATTTAAAAATCGCTAGCTATTAAATTTGTAATTACCGTAAAAAAACATTTAAAAAAACAAACAAACACACTCAAATTCAAAACATTATGAAAAAATCAGTAAAATTATTTGCTTTAGCATTTGTTAGCTTGGCAATTTTCTCGTGTACAACAGATGAATACGATGCGGCACTTGAAGAAAGTGTAAAAGTAACAGAAAATATTCAAAATGCCCAATTTAAATACGGGGATAATGGTGAAGAGACAGAAGAAGATGAAGGTGGTGTAAGAACACCTATAGATTCTTTGAATTTGAATTTAAATATTGTTGAGGGAACACCATTAGTAGTCATAAAAAAAGATTAATTTAATATAGTTTATCATGAAAAATATTTTAATTATTACAATTACATTTTTATTGAGTATTTTATTATTTATTAATTCTCATGTTAAAGAAAATGAAAACCAATTTGAAAAAGTTAGTGACGATGTTTCAAACTTTAAAGGTAAAGAAAACATTTTTTTAAATACAAATAGTGAAAGAACCCCTTTGGTGATTATGAAAAAAGATTAATATATATTTGTATTTAATCTTTAAAAATGAAATTCCAAAGTTGAAAATATTTTACTATTTCGTAATTCTAATAGTCTTCATTAAATGTAAATCAAATGAAGAAGATTCGTTATATGATAAAAAATTTGATATTTATTTAGATAGAGTTTCGGATAATTCTTTGTCAAAAAATGACAGATTAAAGAATTTAGATTCTGCAGAGTATATGTTAGAGAATACAAGAGTCAACGATTCTGCTTACAGAAGGAATTATTTTAAAATTGCTAATAGATATTTTATTCTTTTAGAATATGAAAAATACAAATCTACTTCACTTAAGATTTTAGAGTTAAGTAAGTTGGTAAATGATTCATTAAATATTGCAAAATCTAAATATTACATAGGAGATTATTATTTTTTTAAATCAAAAAATGATAGTGCATATTATTATTATCTTTCAGCTGAGAAAGATTTTAAATTAATCGATGATAAGGAAAACTTAGCCAATACTATTTTACACAAGGCTTATATTTTACTTTATGAAAAAGATTTTCAAGGTAGTGAAACTGAGACAATAAAAGTTTTAGACATAGCCAAGAAAATAAATGATAATTCTTTAATTTATGAATGTTATGTGAATCTTGGGAGTTCACTATCTGGACTTGGAAATTATCAAAAGTCATTAGATTATCATTTAAAAGCATTAGACCAGATTAGTAAAATAGAAGACAAAAATTATATACCTATTTTAAAAGCTCAAACTTTAAACAATATTGGATTTGTTTTTATAAGTGCAAAAGAATTTAGAAAAGCAAAAAAATATTTTCAGGATGGGTTAAGCGTTCCTAGTATAAAAGAAATTCATCCAGTTATTTATTCATCTATTTTAGATAATTTAGCTTATAGTGATTTTAAATTAGATAATAAAAAAGGGCTAACAAACTTTAGAGAAGCTTTAAATATAAGAGATAGTATAGATGATATTTATGGTAAAATTAATAGTAGGATTCATCTCACGGAATATTACCTAACTAAAAAAGACACTCTAAAAGCACTACAACTTAATCAGGAAGCCAATACTTTAGCTAAAGAATCTAATTATAATAAAGAAGTTTTATTAACCTTAGACTTTTTTACGAAATTAAAACCAAAGGAAGGACTTAAATATGCCAAAGAATACATTCGATTAAGCGATAGCTTGCAACAACAAGAGCGATTAACGCGTAACAAATTGGCTAGAATAGAGTTTGAAACTGACGAAATTTTAGTAGAAAAAGAAGCTATTTCAAATCGATTTCGAATTATTCTAATTTCTTCATTATTAATTATTTTCTTTGGAGTATTATTTTATATCATTCTTTATTTACGTGGCAAACACAAAGAGCTGTTATTTAGTCAGGAACAACAAAAAGCAAATGAAGAAATTTACAAGTTAATGTTGGATAAACAGGAAGAAATGGATGAAGTGAAGAAGAAAGAAAAGCTTCGAATTTCTCAAGAACTTCATGATAGTGTTATGAATAAATTGGCCGGAACTCGACTGAATTTATTTGTATTGACCAAAAAAAGAGACGAAGAAACCATTCAAAAATGTTTGGAACACATAAATGGTATTCAAGATATAGAAAAAGAAATTAGAACCATTGCACATGAGCTGTACAATGAATCTTTTATGACCAATGGGAGTTACCGTAGTTTGTTAGAACAACTAATTCAAAATCAAAAAGAAACTTATAAAACAAGCTGCGAATGCGATATTGATCCTGATGAAACTTTCGATACTATTTCAGCTTTAGTAAAGATGAATGTCTATAGAATTCTTCAGGAAACCTTAAATAATATCAACAAACACGCAAAAGCAACAAAAATTTCATTAAGTTTATATATTCAAAACGACTCATTGATTTTGAAGATTATGGATAACGGTGTTGGCTTTAATTCATCGAAATCTAAAAATGGAATTGGGTTAAAAAGTATGATAAATCGCGCCGAAGCCATAAATGGGGTTTTAGAAATTGATTCTGAATTAAATAAAGGAACTTCGGTTTGTTTAAAAGTTAAGTTGTAAAAATTAATCACGATACAATTGGAAAATAAAAAGTTAAACATTTTAATGATTGATGATCATCCATCAATGATTGAAGGCTACAAGAGTATTCTTTCATTTAATGATTTGGATTATGATTTAAATGTTACTCCTGCGTATAATTGTGAGAGTGCTTATCACTTAATAACCGATATTCAAAGCAAACCGGCTTACGATGTAGTTTTCATCGATTTGAGTTTGCCTCCTTTTTTAGAACAAAACATTAAATCTGGGCAAGATTTAGCCTCTTTGGTCCGTTTGTACATGCCAACTTCTAAAATTATTATTCTGACATCACATGTAGAAGCTTTTGTCTTGTATAAAATTCACCGTGAAATAGAACCTGAAGGATTTTTAGTAAAAAGCGATTTTACTGCCGATGAGTTATTAATTGCATTCAATCAAATTGTAACAGGAAATAAATATAAAAGTCGCACTGTTCAGCAAAACATACAAGAGTTAATGGCAAATGACTTTTTATTAGATGAAAATTATCAGCAAATAATTACGCTTTTAGCGCAAGGCATAAAAACCAAAAACATGCCAGAACATATCAACATTACACTTAGCGCCATTGATAAAAGAAAGGCTCAAATAAAAGAGTTTTTTAACATCGAAAAAGGTTCTGATGAAGATATAATTAAAGAAGCCAAAAAAAGAGGGCTCATTTAGAACTTTAACAAAATCTGCAGAAAAACTACAGCAATCTATTTGTAAAGCATACTTAAATTTACATTATCATTCATAGTAAATTAAAGATGAAATTACACACTAAAATAGTATTGTTTCTATTGGTCTTAAGTTTAGTATGGCTTTATACCCTCATTGATTTAACGTATGGAACACTTTTTTTAGATGGCAATACGTTTATGACAAGTTGTATTGGTTTTCAAACACAATTTAAGCTGGTTTACGCACTCGGAATTGTACTTTTCGTGTCGTATCTAGTGGTGATTGTTTTTATGAAAAACAATAAAGTATATTAGTCATATTTCATTTTTCTTAAGATTCTCATTACTTCTTTAAAAGAAACGTAAACCATTGGGTCTTCTAAAGTTTTTAAATGACTTTTTGCATCTATAAGTTTCTGTTTGGCATCCTCAAAACCATTCAAATAACAAATCATCAAAATGTGCGGTAAATTCTCTAAATCGCGTTGTTCCGTATTCTGCAAAGGCAATCCTTTTTGAAGTTTGTTTAATATTGATAAATTAGAATTATAAATGTGATACAACATTTTTCTATTGTATTGCGGAGGTTCAAACAACATTTCGGAGTTCATTTTGTAATAACCATTATCAAAGAAGGTAAGCGTTACTTTTTCAAAGGGATAATAGCTAGTTTTATCATTCAAACCCAAAGAAATATATTCTGTTATAGAAAAAGTGTTTTCGTCATATTCGATACAAACTTCATCAAGTGCCGAATAGAAAAGTTTTACTTGTTCGTTTATTAACTCAATATCAACTCTCGAATAATAAATCTTGTCTCTAATTTTTTTCTTGTTTCCTGCCCAGCAAACCACAAATAATTCTTTAAAGACATGATAACCCGTTGCAATATCTTTATGTCTGTTATTAATGAAATCCAACACACTTTCAAGCGTATGAGCTATGCTGTTACGTGAACTATTCTCAATACTTATAACTGTTTCTACGTTTTGTTTTGAGTATGGAATTTTTTCTGTTGTTGGAGTAGTGTTGCTACCTTTTCTAACAAAAGTACTATTGGCTTCGATAGTATGAATGCCTTTTTTGAAATAGGAATTTTTTGACTTAGGTTTTATAGTTACTAAACCAACGACTTTATCTTTTGGAAGATTTGGAAAAGGCACATTTTCATATTGAATTTTAGGTGGGTTTTCTAAAAAAGCATTTACTAAATTCTGAATCCTACTATCATCAAAAAAATCATCTCCAACTATTTCGTTGCTTTCGTCTTCAACTCCAACGACAATGTAGGAATTATTACTTGGATTGGAGTTAGAAAGTGCGCAAATGTGTTTTAAGAACTTAGCCTTTCCTTCTTTTGTGTGTAAATTCAACTGACGCTTTTTGTCATAAAAACTATTCTCATCATGATGAGCTAGCAGATTTTTAACAAGTAGGCGTTTGTTTATCATTTTTTTGAATAGATATAAGAAAAAAAGTGATTAGCATTTATTAACCAATCACTTTTACTAATTACTTTTTAATTAAGGCACTTTATTTCCCATGCTCGTGGTCCATATTTCAAACCAGTCTTGTTTTTCTAGTTCTAATGAACATGCTTTAAATAATTGTTGAATGCGCGCCACATTTACAGTACCAGCTACTGGTAAAACTCCAGCTGGATGTTGTAAAATCCAAGCAAGTAATATTAAATCGGATCCAACATGATATTTATCTACTAACGTAGCTAGAAGTTGTCTTAATCGAAATGTTTGTTCGGTATTTTCTCTGAAAACAGTCCCAAGTGGATTCCAAGCCATTGGTTGAATACCATGAATTTGCATATAGTCAAAACTTCCATCCAGCATAGCTTCGTGATGAGTGGCAGAAAACTGCACTTGATTGAAGTCGATTTTAGTTTTCTGACGAATTAATTCTGTTTGAGAAGAGGTAAAATTAGAAACCCCAAAAGCTTTTATTTTTCCTTCCGATTTTAATTTTTCTATCGCTTCAGCAATTTCATCAGCAACCATTAACGGACTTGGTCTGTGTAAAAGCAATACATCTAAATAATCGGTTTGTAAATTTTTTAATGAATTTTCTACCGACCAAATGATATAATCTTTAGAATAATCGTAATGTTTAATTTTATTTGGTCTTCCCTTCGTGTGTTGAATTCCACATTTTGTGATTAATTGGAGTTTGTCTCTTGAAATTTTACTTTCATGAAAAGCCTTTCCAAATTGAGATTCTGTAGTGTAATCTCCGTAAATATCGGCATGATCAAAAGTAGTTATTTTATTTTCGATACAAAGATTAATCAAATGAATCATTTCGGTTGTATTAAGGTTCTTATCCCAAATACCCCAATTCATAGTTCCTGCGATTATTCTTGATAAAGTTTTCATAAAGTTTGTTTAATAATGTTAAAAATTACAATAAAGAATTAGAATGTCGTGTTATTAAAAGACCCTATGAATATACTAATTAAAACTATTTGTCCCATGAAAAAGGTAAAAAAAATTTTATTGAGTTTGTTTGCTATCCTATTTTTAGCCCTCTTTGTCCCAAGTTGCTCGGAATCAGATAACAATTCTGGTGGTACCTCAAGATTAAAAGTGAGCTTAACCGATAATCCAGGTGATTATGATGAGGTTAACGTTGAAATTATCGATGTTAAAGTTAAGTATTCGAGTAATACTGATGAAAGTGGTTGGGTAAGTATCGGAATTGATAATCCAGGAGTTTACAATCTTTTGGATTTAACAGGAGGTGTTACCGCAGCATTAGCAGACGCAGAGATTCCGTCTGGTTTTCTAGGTCAAATCAGATTAATTTTAGGAGAAAACAATACTGTTGTAAAAGATGGTGTAACTTATCCATTGAATACGCCTAGTGCACAACAATCAGGATTAAAATTGCAAGTAAATCAAACACTAGAGCCTAATTTCACCTATGATTTTTTACTGGATTTTGACGTTAATTATTCGGTAGTTGTAGAGGCAGGTGGCTCTGGAAACTTTAATTTACATCCTGTTTTACGAGTTATTTCTTTGGCAAATACTGGTTCAATTTCAGGAACTGTTGATGCAGGCGGATTCCAAGTTTTAGCATCTGTAATGGTCAACGGAGTAGAAGTAAGTGCATACACCAATTCTGAAGGAATTTTTCATCTTCATGGAATCCCAGCAGGAATTTATACAGTAACTTTAACTCCAGATCCTCAATCGACTTTTTCGCCACTAATTATCGAAAATGTTGAAGTGGTAAATGGAGTCAATTCAGATACCGGTTTAAGCACAATATCCAATTAATAAGAAATATTTAAGTTAAAGTATCTTAAATATCACAAAAAGGCAGCTATATCAAGTAGTTGCCTTTGTTTTTTTAACCAATTATTAACAACAAACCACTAATTTTTTTTTCAATTTTGAAATGTTAAAATTTTGAACTTATATTGTACCTCGAAAAAAACGTTAGATATGGAAGAAAATAGTACTTCACTCGATATTAGAGCAATCAATGAAAAGATAGAAAGAGAAAGTGCTTTTATCGATTTGCTTACAATGGAGATGAACAAAGTTATTGTAGGTCAAAAACAAATGGTAGAGCGATTGTTAATCGGACTTTTAGGTCAAGGACACATACTTCTAGAAGGTGTTCCTGGATTAGCAAAAACACTTGCAATTAATACATTATCCCAAGCCGTTCATGGCTCTTTTAGCAGAATCCAGTTTACACCGGATTTATTACCTGCAGATGTTGTAGGAACAATGATATACAACATCAAACAAAACGATTTTACAATTCGTAAAGGACCAATTTTTGCCAACTTTGTACTTGCCGATGAAATTAACCGTGCTCCTGCAAAAGTGCAATCTGCGCTTTTAGAGGCAATGCAAGAAAAACAAGTTACAATTGGTGATGAAACGTTTAAATTAGATAAGCCTTTCTTAGTAATGGCAACTCAAAACCCTGTTGATCAAGAAGGAACTTATCCATTGCCAGAAGCTCAAGTAGACCGTTTTATGCTAAAAGTGGTTATTGATTACCCTAAAATGGAAGAAGAGCGAATGGTAATTCGTCAAAATTTAAAAGGTGCTTTTGAAAAAGTAAATCAAGTAGTTTCATTAGAACAAATTTTAAGAGCACAAGAAGCTGTTCGTGAAGTTTACATGGACGAGAAAATCGAAAAATATATTTTAGATATTATTTTTGCTACTCGTTATCCAGAAAAATACAGATTAGAAAGTTTAAAACCTTTAATTAGTTTTGGAGCTTCACCTCGTGGAAGTATTAACTTAGCAACAGCTGCAAAATGTTATGCATTCATTAAACGTAGAGGTTATGTAATTCCAGAAGACGTTCGTGCTGTTGTATACGATGTATTACGTCACAGGATTGGAATTACTTATGAAGCAGAAGCTGAAAATGTAACAACTTTTGACATCATAAGCAAAATTGTAAACGAAATCGAAGTGCCTTAATCTAGTTATCAGTGTTAGTCCCAGTTTACAGATAATACTTTTTTAATACTGCGACAGTCAACTGCGACTGCTATCTAATTAAAATGGATACCAAAGAAATTCTAAAGAAAGTTCGAAAAATTGAAATCAAAACCCGAAGATTGAGTGATCATATCTTTTCGGGAGAATATCATACGTCTTTTAAAGGACGAGGTATGACGTTTTCAGAAGTACGCCAATATCAATATGGTGACGACGTTAGAGCAATCGATTGGAATGTTACAGCTAGATACAACGAACCTTTTGTGAAGGTTTTTGAAGAAGAGCGTGAGTTAACTATGATGTTGTTAGTTGATATTTCTGGTTCTGAAAGCTTTGGAACTAAAAATCAATTAAAGCGCGATATGATTACCGAAATTGCAGCAACTTTAGCTTTTTCGGCAACTCAAAACAATGATAAAATTGGCTTGATGTTATTTTCAGATCAAATCGAATTGTTTATTCCGCCAAAGAAAGGGAAATCGCATGTATTGAGAATTATTCGAGAACTAATCGAATTTGAATCGAAAAGTAAAAAAACAGATTTATCCCAAGCCTTGAAATTCTTATCTGGAGTTTTAAAAAAGAAAGCCATTGTGTTTTTAATCTCAGATTTCATGGTGAAAGATTATGAACAAACTTTAAAAATTGCTTCAAAACGCCACGATGTTACCGGAATTCGAGTTTTTGACCAAAGAGAGGAAAGTATTCCAAACATTGGAATCGTAAACATGATGGATGCAGAAACCGGAGAAACTTTGTTAGTAGATACCAATTCGAAGAAAGTACGAATGGATTATGAGAAATACTATCATGAAAATGTGAACTATTTCAAAGATATTTTTTCAAGATGTGGTGCCGGAACAATTAGTTCGAGAGTGGATGAAAGCTATGTAACCAAGTTATTAGGTTACTTTAAAGCGCGTAATTAAGAAAAATGAAAAAGAGACTTTACTTATATATTGCTTTATTGTTTGGATTTTTGGGTTTTTCCCAACAAATCTCATCTTCTATAGATTCTACTCAAATTAAAATAGGTTCGCAGTTTAATTTAACTATCAAAGCAAAAGTAAACGCAAAAGATAAAGTAGTTTTCCCTGATGGTAAGTTTTTTGGAGCTTTAGAGATATTAGAATCATATCCAATTGATACAGTAAAAAATGATAATCAATACGAATTAATCAAGAAATATGGATTAACACAGTTTGATTCAGGACGATATGTAATTCCAAAATTATTGGTTAAAATCAACAAGAAAGAGTTTCGCACAGATTCACTTTCTATTGTTGTAAATGATGTAAAAGTTGATACGACAAAACAACAAATGTATGATATCAGAGACATCATTGCTACTGAAGAAAAACCAATGAGCGAATGGTGGAAGTTGCTGATTTTGTTTGTGTTGATTGTTGCTTCTGGATTTGCATCGTATTTTATCATTAAAAAATTACAAAAAAGTAAAAAACAAGAAGAAGAGTTTTTTGCTTCTCCAATAGAAAAAGCAATTGCATACCTTCAAAATTTAGATAAAAAACAATTGGTTCAAAGAGGTGATGTCAAAGAATATTATTCTGAAATGACCGACATTACCAGAACTTATATTGAAGAATCGATTCATATTCCAGCAATGGAAAGTACTTCTAGTGAGTTAATGGACGCATTAAAAAAGGCTATTTCTGAAAAGAAAATGTTTGTTAATCGCGAAGATTTAGAAAAATTCAACAAAGTGTTAGAAAATTCAGACTTAGTTAAGTTTGCTAAATCACAACCATTGCCATTTGAAATTGAAACTGATAAAAAAATAATTGATAAATTTTTATTGATAATCGATAAAGCATTGCCAAGAACAGAAGACGAAGCAGCAATTTTATTTGCAGAAGAAGTTCGCAGAAAAGAATTGCAAAAGCAAAAGTTCAAAAGAATGGTTTTATCAATAGGAATTGCTTCATTTTTAATGGTTGCATCTATCGTTATCTTTGCTTACACAGTAGGATTCGATTTTATCAAAGACAATTACATCGGACATTCGACTGAAGAATTATTGGAAAAAGAATGGATAACTTCCGAATATGGAGAACCCGCTATCATCATTTCAACACCAAAAGTTTTAAAACGAACGGTTGATGAAAAAATTCAAAACAACCTTCCAGAAAACGTAAAAGCAACGAGTCGTTTTATGTATGGAAGCATCATTGACAATTTTTCTATAGTTTTAATTACAACTGCATATAAAGACACGACTAAAATAGATTTAGATTTAGCATTGGAAGCGGATTTGAAAGAATTAGAAAATTTTGGAGCTAAAAATATTATCGTAAAAACGGGCGAATTCGAAAATGTAAAAGGACTTTCGGGTAAAAAAGCATTCGGAACATTTACTGCTTTTGACCCTGTTAGAGAAGAAGATGTAAAAATGGAATACGATATAATGGTGTTATCACAATCTGGCGGTGCGCAAGAGTTTTTCATGATATACAAAGAAGATGACAAGTATGCTAAGGAAATTATCGAGAAAATTCAGAATTCAATTGAACTAAGAAAAGCCAAGAAATAATGGGAAAAGTAACCTTTTTAAATCCGGAATTTTTGTGGTTGTTTTTGGTTTTACCAATTGCAATAAGTTGGCTGTTTTATAAAAGAAACCAACTTTTGGCAACGGTTAAAATGAGTTCATTAGCACCTTTCAAACAAAACCGAACATTCTTAGCCAAAGCAAAACCGTTTTTACACATATTACGAATTTTAGCTTTGAGTTCTATTATCATAGCCTTAGCAAGACCAAGAAGTGTTGACGTAACCTCAAAATCGAAAACCACAAAAGGAATCGATATTGTAATGGCAATTGACGTTTCGAGTAGTATGTTGGCCAACGATTTAAAACCGAATCGTCTAGAAGCTTTGAAAAAAGTCGCTTCAACATTTGTGCAAGATAGAATTAACGATAGAATTGGATTAGTAGTTTATGCAGGCGAAAGTTACACGAGAACGCCTGTAACTTCAGATAAAACCATCATTTTACAATCGTTAAAAACCATCGAATATGATGATTCCATTATTGCTGATGGAACCGGAATTGGCGTTGGATTAGCAACTGCAATAAACCGAATTAAAGATAGCAAAGCAAAAAGTAGAATTATCATTTTATTGACAGATGGTGTAAACAATTCAGGAACAATTGATCCTCGTACTGCGGCTGAAATTGCTAAAGAATATGGAATTAAAGTATACACTATTGGTATTGGAACCAATGGTAAAGCAATGTTTCCTGTAGCAAGAGATGGAAATGGGAAATTAGTTTTTAGAATGATGCCAGTTGAAATCGATCAAAAATTAATGCAAGAAATTGCAAAATTGACAGATGCTAAATATTTTAGAGCTACATCAAATCAGAAATTACAAGCCATATACGACGAAATTAATAAGTTAGAAACAACGGAAATTCAAGAGAAAAAATTCTACAATTACGATGAAAAATACAAATCATTCGTATTGATTGCTTTTGTATTATTAGGTTTAGAATTGTTATTACGAAACACCGTTTTTAGAGGAATCGTTTAGAAAAAGAAAAATGTTTGAATTAGAAAGTCCTATATATTTTTATTTATTAGCAATAATACCTGTATTAGTTGCTCTTTTTCTATTCAATATGTTTTGGAAAAGAAAAAGACAAGCTGTTTTTGCCGATTTAGAATTGTTCAAACAATTAGCTCCAGAAAAATCAAGTTTTAAACCCGTTTTAAAATTAGGTGTTTTGGTATTAGCTATAGCCTGTATTGTTATTGCTTTAGTTAATCCAAAAATGGGAACTAAAATGGAAACGGTTAAACGCCAAGGAATAGATATTGTTTTTGCAATCGACATTTCTAAAAGTATGTTGGCCGAAGATGTGGCGCCTAATCGATTAGAGAAAAGCAAACAGATTGTTTCACAAATCATCAATCAATTAGGAAACGATAGAGTTGGAATTGTAGGTTATGCAGGTAGTGCTTATCCAGTTTTACCAATGACAACCGATTACAGCATTGCAAAAATGTATTTGCAAAGTATGAATACTAATATGGTTTCATCTCAAGGAACCGCTTTTAATGATGCTATTAAACTTGCAGTTGATTTCTTTGATGTAAAAGATACTAGTAAGCTTATTGTTTTAGTTTCTGATGGAGAAGATCATGGAGAAGGAGCTGATGAAGCAGTGGAAATGGCTAAAGAAAAAGGCGTTCATATTATTACCATTGGTGTAGGAACCGAAAAAGGTGGTCCAATTCCGTTACGTGATGATAAAGGAACTATCACTTCGTATAAAAAGGATCAAGAAGGACAAACGGTAATTACCAAATTATATCCTGAAGTTTTAAAGAAAATTGCTGATAAAACAAAGTCGAAATCTCTAGTAGGAACTAGTACAAAAGAAATAGTTGAAGAGCTAAAAAAATCGTTAGATAAAATTGAAAAATCGGAATTCGAATCACAACAAATAGCTGATTTTGAATCGCAATACCAATGGTTTTTAGCTTTAGGATTTTTATTATTGTTAGTAGATGTTTTCCTTTTGGAGAAAAAAACAGCATGGGTGCAAAAGTTGAACTTATTTAATGAAAAGAAACATGCGTAAGATACTTTACATAGTGCTATTATTGAATAGTATTTTGCTTTTTGGACAAGAAAAAGACAAAAATCTTTACAATGGAAATCAGTCATTTAAAGAAAAGAAATACGCTGATGCCGAAGCTGATTTTCGTGTAACCGAATCAAAAAAATCACCTAAAAAAGCAACTGCTGGTTATAACTTAGCTAATAGCGTTTACCGTCAAAACCAACAAAGCGAAGCAAGAATTAAATACTTACAAGCCTTAGAAAACGCAAAAACAAAAACAGAAAAACATCGTATCTATCATAATTTAGGAAATACTTTTATGTTAGAAAAAAATTATGATGCCGCTGTAGAAGCGTATAAAAATGCATTGCGCAATAATCCATACGATGAAGAAACGCGTTACAATTATGCATTAGCAAAAAGAAAGAAAAAAGAAAATCCACCACCTAAAGACGATAAAAAAGACAACAAAGGAGGCGGAGGTCAAGATAACAAGCCGCAACCAAAAGATAAAGACGGCAATAAAGACAAAGGAAACGACAAAAAAGATTCTGATAAAGACAATCAGAACAATAAAGATAAACAAGGCGATAAGCAAGAAGGTAAGGGCGACGGAGAAAAGAAAGATGACAAAAACGAAAACCCAAAACCAAGTGGCGCCGATAAACAACGCATCGATAATATTTTAGATGCGGTTAATAATGCAGAGAAGAAAGTTCAGGACAAAGTGAATGCGAAGAAAGTGAAAGCACGTCCGGTTTCAAATGAAAAAGATTGGTAATTAATCATGAATTTTATAAAAAAAATAGTTGTTTTATTTCTTGTTTTTAACTCTCTATGGGGATTTTCTCAAGAAGAGAAAATAATTATTTCCGAAAAAGTTTCAAGCACAGAAATAGGTTTTTTTGATGTGCTAACGGTTGAATTTGAAATTAACACCAACGATGCTGAATTGATTGAGCCAACGTTCAATGATTTTGATTTTTATTCTCAAAAAAGTATAGCGAGTTCAGTCACAATAACAAACGGAATCAAGACTTCAAAAGTAACCCACAAGTACTATTTAAAGCCAAAAAAAATAGGATTATCAACAATAGAGGAAGTAACATTTGATTATAAAGGTAAAAAGTATCAATCTAATCCAATAATTATAAACGTTAAAGGTGAAACGATTGAAAACGATCCTTTAAATACAGAAAATAAACTTTTTATAATTCCAGAAATTTCAAATTATAAACCGCATCGCTATCAGCCAATTACAGTAAAATATAAATTGTATTATGATAAAGATATTAGGCCATCTTCGATACAGTTAGATTTTGAAAAAGAATATGTAGACGATTTTTTTATTTATTCAATTTCAGAAAATGCCGATGCACCTTTTCTAGCTAATTATAACGGAAAAGAATATAATTGTGTTGTAATCAGGACTGACGTATTGCGATTTAAAGAGTTATATGATACCTATATCCACAATAAAATTATTGTTCATTATAATAAAGAAGTTTCTGAAATTGAAAACGAAAGTATTTTAAAGGCAGCAAGAAAAATAATTCCAGTGGTTTCAGAGAGAATAAAGGTTCAAAACTTTGAAAACTTCAGATTACCCTATAATTATGTTTATCCTTACGGAAATTATAAAATTGATGTTATAGAACCAGAGAAAACTTCAATTAGAAAAAATAAAATTTTTGAAGTTCAGATTCAAGTTTATGGAGAAGGTTTTTTAGAAGATGAAATGATTCCTAAATTGAGATTACCTAATGGAATTGAAGTTGTTTCAGATGTAATACAAAATGAGAATACAATTGAGGAAACTAAAATTAAAACAATTGCCTCAAGAACATATAAGTTAAAAGCAATTATAGATGGTAAAATAGAATTTAAATCAATAGATTTCTATTTTTACGACGAAATTAATCAACAACACAAATCAATAAAGTCTAAAGAGTTTTCAATTATTGTAAAATAAAGAACGACTAAAACGAAAATGAAATTTTTAAAGCAAATACATATTGTACTTTTTTTTCTATCGGCTTTATCTGTTTCCGCTCAAGTAAAATTTGAAGCGCAAACAGAAAGAAGTTCTTATGGTTTAAATGAGCGAATTCAATTGGTTTTTTCTATCAATAACGAAGGTGATAATTTTGTACCACCAAAGTTTCCTAGTTTTAAAGCAGAAGGACCATTCATCAATAAAGGAAACCAAACATCAATAACGATTGTAAATGGTAGAGTGAATCAAAAACGAGAAATTTCAACCCAAGTTATTTACTATTTAACACCTACTAAAAAAGGAACTTTTACCATTGGCGCTGCTTCAATTGAATATGATGGAACAGTTTATAAATCAGCTCCGATAAAAATTACAATTACTGATCCTATCCAAATGCCAACTTATCCAGGTCAACCTAATAATATGAATTTTGGAGAAGGAATTCATTTGGTTGCCGAATTATCTACAAAGAATCCTTTTGTAAATGAACCAGTTACTGTAGTTTATAAATTATATTTTGAACCTCGTTCTACTGTTGGAAATTTTAGAAATTTTAAAGCACCAAAGTATAACGATTTCTGGAGTCAGTATATCGACATGAAGCAATTGCGTGCCGAACGTGGAAAATACAACGGAAAAGATTATAGTATGGTGGTGCTGCGCAAGGTAATTTTGTATCCATTAGAAGCGGGTGCTAAAACCATTGAACCATTCAAAATCGATTTAGATGCTGAGGTTCCAACTGGTCGTCGTGATTGGTTTGGAGAATACGAAATGCGTATGGTTGAAAAATCACTTTCAACAGGAACACAAACCATTAATGTAAAACCGCTTCCAGAAAAAGGAAAACCAGCAAGTTTTACTGGAGCTGTAGGAAATTTTGATTTCAAAGTAATACCTTCTAAAACAGCTTTAAAAGCGGGCGAATCGTTAGATTTAGAAGTAAGTGTTTCGGGAAAAGGAAACTTAAAATTATTTACTTTACCAAAACCAGTAGTTCCAACTGCTTTAGAAATGTACGAACCATCACATACCGAAAACGTACAAACACCATTAACCGGAATGGTGGGAAAAGTTTCGGATAAATACACCATCATTCCTCAATTTAAAGGAAAATATACGATTAAACCAATGGAGTTCTCGTACTATGATTTGGTAAGTAAGTCTTATAAAACCATCACTTCAAAAGAAATCACAATTGATGTTGCCGAAGGAGATGGAACGGTTGTAGCCAATACACCAAGTACCAACAAACAAACCATTCAGAAAAAAGAAGTATTTCAATTCAACAAGTTGAAAACCGAATTTGTTTCTGCTTCTAGAGAAGATTTCTTAGGTTCGGGATTGTTTTATAGTTTATTGTTAACGCCACTTTTATTAATTCCGATTGTAATGATTGCTAGAAAACAAAAAGAAGCAAAAGATGCAGATGTGGTTGGAAATAGAATCAGACAAAACAACAAATTGGTTAAGAAATATTTGTCGGAAGCCAAAAAACAAATGGGCGACAAAGTTCCGTTTTATATGGCAATGGAAAAGGCATTACACAATTTCTTAAAAGCTAAATTACATATCGAAACGGTTGAAATGAGCAAAGAAAATATCATCGAATTGTTACAACAACGAAACGCATCCGAAGAAAGTATTAATCGATTCATGGAATTAATGAACGATTGCGAATTTGCGAGATATGCTCCAGCAACAGACACCGCAATGCATAACGATTTTGATAGAGCTATTACTATCATTTCAGAACTTGAAAAACAATTGAAATAATGAAAAAGCAAATTATACTATTCCTTTTGTTTTTGATTTCATTTGCCAATGCAAGTGAATCCATCGATGCTACCTTCAAAAAAGCAAACGATTTATACAACAAAGGCGATTACGAACAAGCGTTACAATCTTTTGAAAGTATCGCAAATCAAGGAAACGAATCGGCCGATTTGTATTTTAACATGGCAAATTGTTATTACAAACTTGGAAAAGTTGCGCCTTCAATCTATTATTACGAAAAAGCATTGCTTTTAAGCCCTGAGGACGAAGCGATTCAAACCAACCTTGACTTTGCTCAAAAAACGGCGATAGACGACATTAAAATTGTTCCTGAAGTTGGTTTTAAGAAAATGGTAAAAGATTTCACAGCAAAATTGCATTACGATACTTGGGCTTGGATTGCTGTTTGGATTGCAGTGTTAAGTTTACTTACTTTTTTAGGTTACTATTTTGGAAATACTGTGGCTCTAAAACGTACTTTTTTTAGTTTATTCTTGTTGTTTTTAGTTGGAATTGGAGTTACTGTTTTAGCTGCATTCTTACAGAAAAAATTCGATACAAATTATAATCCTGCCATTGTTTTCGCAGAAACGACAACTTTAAAAGCCGAACCTAAAAACAGTTCAGAAGATGTGGTAACACTTCACGAAGGAACAAAAGTGTTGGTTTTAGAAGAATTAGGTAATTGGAAACAGGTTGAACTTACCGACAAAACCAAAGCGTGGATTGACAAAGAAGCGATTAAAGAAGTGAAGGAATAGTATTCGGTAATCAGTTGAGAGTTTTTAGAAAATAAAAATGGGAAATTTAATCGTTTTTAAGTCCTTTATAAACCGCAAAACCTAATAAAACCGCGAAAACAATATCAATAAAACTCATCTTTCAATAATATAGAATAAAGAACAAAGATAAAAGAATTGTTGAAAGTGGTTTTCTGTTGTTATCTTTGCAAGAAATTTGATAATTGGTTATCGGTAATTGGTCATAGGAATCCATCACCCATCACCCATCATCTAAAATCTTAGAAAATGTCAAGAGACGAACAATTAAAAGAACGCTGGGAAAGCGTTGTCACTATATTATCAAATAAATTTGCAGATGGAGAAACCCTTGATTTAGAAGGAATAATTTATCTTATTGGTGTTCAAGAATTAGGGAAAATTCACGCAACTTTCAAAAAAGACGAAAAAGTAAACTTAATGCATATTGCCATTTGTCGTTTATTAGAACCTTACGGTTATTACGAATTCGAATATTTTGATAACGACGGTTGGCCACATTACAAAGTAAAAGAAGAATTACCACCATTAAAAGCTGGCGAACAAGCTGTTTTAATGAAAGAGGCAATTGTTGGTTATTTTTTAGAGAAAGAGCTTATTGATTAATTCATTTTAATGAAAATAGACAAATTTGTTTTAGCGATAATAGGAGTTGTATTGTTGGCATATTTGTTCCCGCAATGGGGCTCAAAAGAAAGTCCAATCCCTTTAGATGTCGTAGGGAGTTTAGGAATTTCTTTAATTTTCTTTTTCTACGGATTAAAACTGCATCCTGATAAAATCAAAAGCGGACTCAAAAATTGGAAATTGCATATAGTAGTTCAATTGGCTACGTTTCTGTTGTTTCCTTTGGTCGTATTAGCCTTTAAACCATTAATTCACACAGAACATTCCGAAATGCTATGGTTAGCATTCTTGTTTTTAGCTGCTTTACCTTCTACGGTTTCGTCTTCGGTTGTTATGGTTTCTATTGCTAACGGGAATATTCCAGCTGCTATTTTTAACGCTAGTATTTCGGGTTTAATAGGAATCGCTTTAACACCACTTTGGATGGGAATGTTTTTACAACAATCTACAGCCGATTTCGATTTGGGTGTTATTTATATCAAACTTTTGACAGAGATTTTATTACCTGTTATCTTGGGTTTACTATTGCAGCGTTTTTTAGGAAAATATACAACTAAATACAACAAGCAATTAACGTTATTCGATAAAACAATTATTCTAATCATTATTTACAAAAGCTTTTCAGAATCGTTTGAAGAAAAAGTCTTCACTTCGGTAAGTTTAGCAGATTTACTTCTGATTTTAGTAGCTAATATTCTGTTGTTCTACGGAGTTTATTATTTAATTGGATTTATTACGAAAAAATTAAAATTCAACAAAGAAGATCAGATTACTGCTCAATTTTGTGGAACAAAAAAATCATTGGTTCACGGAACTGTTTTTTCAAAAATTCTTTTTCCAGCAACAATGCCAACAGGCGTAATTTTATTACCGTTGATGTTATTTCACGCGGCTCAAATCTTCATTATTAGCGTAATTGCTTCAAAACTTGGCGCTAGAGAAGAAAAGTAGTTTTTAGTTATAAAACGAGAATCTTTACAATTAAATCAAATCAAAAAAATTTAATTTGTAAATTTGCGGTCAATTTAAGATTTGCAATGATTGATAAGATTAAAAATCACATTGAAGAAGTAAAAGTTTTTCATGCTGATAATAAAGAGAAAATAGAAGAATTCCGTATTAAATATTTAGGAAGCAAAGGCTTATTAAAAGAGTTTTTCGCTGATTTTAAAACGGTTCCAAATGAAATGAAAAAAGAGTTTGGACAAGTAATTAATCAGTTAAAAACTATTGCTGAAGAAAAAGTAGCATCTTTACAAGAACAAATCGAAAGTAAAGAAGAAGCAAAAGGAATTTATGGCGATACTACTCGTCCGGGTGAGGCAATGAACATTGGTTCGCGTCATCCAATTTCTATTGTGAAAAACCAAATGATTGATATTTTTTCAACTATTGGTTTCAATGTATCTGAAGGTCCAGAAATCGAAGATGATTGGCACAACTTTACAGCATTAAATTTACCAGAATATCACCCAGCAAGAGATATGCAGGATACGTTTTTTATTCAAACGAATCCAGATGTTTTATTGCGTACCCATACATCATCAGTACAAGTGCGTTACATGGAAAACAACAAACCGCCAATTCGTACGATTTCTCCAGGAAGAGTTTTTCGTAACGAGGCAGTTTCATCGCGTTCGCACTGTATTTTCCATCAAGTAGAAGGATTGTATATTGATAAAGACGTTTCCTTTGCCGATTTAAAACAGACTTTGTTGTATTTCACGAAAGAAATGTTCGGAAAATCGAAAATCCGTTTACGTCCATCGTATTTTCCATTTACAGAACCAAGTGCTGAAATCGATATTTATTGGGGATTAAAAACCGAAACGGATTACAGAATTACCAAAGGTACTGGTTGGTTAGAAATTGGTGGTTGCGGAATGGTAGATCCAAACGTTTTGAAAAACTGTGGTATCAATCCAGACGAACATACAGGTTTTGCTTTCGGAATGGGAGTAGAACGTATTGCGATGTTGTTGTACCAAATTGGCGATATCCGTATGTTTTATGAAAACGACGTGCGTTTCTTAGAACAATTCAAATCGAGTATATAATTTAAGATAAAGTCTTAATACTTAATTCTTTAATCTTAATACTGTTTCAATGAAAAAAGACATTATCATCCCAAAAGTAGAAGGCGTTCACATTGTAGCTTTTCAAGAATGGAACGACGATTTTATGGAAAATTCTTGGTACGCTTACTTAGTAAACGACACCGATAATTTGTTGGAAATGGCTATGGTAGTTTCACGCGCTTATGGTTTAATCAATGGCGAAGAACGTAGAACGGGAACATTCCGTCATGCGTTTGCCAAAGTAGAACCGAGAACTGCTGTTAAAGTAGAATTGTTAGAAAACAACGTCTTACAATTGAATAACGAATTCATGTTATCGTATTTCGCAAACGGACAATTATACGATAAAACCTTCGTGTTTCGTTTGAATACCATCAATGAAAAAGCCACTGCCGATTTACCTATTATCAACAAAAGAGGCGTTTTCGCGAATTAAATTTTCGTAAATTATAATATTGAAACCACGAATTCAGAAATGTATTCGTGGTTTTTTGTTTCCACCACATAGGCACATAGATTAACTTTATGAATATTTTAGGTATTTCATTTTACAAAGTCAACATAGGAAAACTTATATGAACTCATCTAGACAAAGAACTTCTTATACTTTCTTATATGACTTAAATGTTTAAAATTCAACACAATTCTATTGTTGCCTCAAAAAAGTGTAACACCTCTAAAGAATTAGAAAAACCTATGTTTCTATGTGGTAAAAACTCAAACACACCCTTATCCTTACAACAATTAGAAAATATTTTTACCTTTAAGAAATTTTTTCAACACAACAACATGAAACCATTTCTTATTGCTTTAGCCTTTTTAACTACTATTATTTCCCAAGCACAAGATTTCGCCAAACACGTCAACCCATTTATTGGAACTGGCGGTCACGGCCACACTTTTCCAGGTGCTACTTTGCCTTATGGAATGGTGCAATTGTCTCCAGATACACGAATCGATGGCAGTTGGGATGGTTGCGGTGGTTATCATTATTCCGATAATGTGATTTACGGATTTTCGCACACGCATTTGAATGGAACAGGTGTTTCGGATTATGGGGATATCATGTTGATGCCAACTATGGGCGAACCTTCGTTTGATAATAAAGTATATTCTTCTAATTTTTCACATGATAATGAAAAAGCTTCTGCAGGTTTTTATAGCGTAAAATTAGACAAACACAATATCGATGTGCGTTTAACCACTTCAACTCGTGTTGGTTTTCATGAATACACGTTTAAAAAAGCAGGTCAAGCCAATATTATTTTAGATCTGAATCATCGTGATAAACTTTTAGAAGGAAGAATTCGTGTTGTAGACAATAAAACGATTGAGGTTTTAAGAAGAAGTGAAGCTTGGGCTAGAGATCAATATGTTTATGCACGAATAGAATTTAATGTACCATTAAAAATAAGCAATGCTCGAGGAAAAAACAAACCAAAAGATTTATATACAGGGGATGAAGAATTAAAAATAAGTTTCTCTAAACAAGTCAAAAAAGGCGAAAAAATTCTCGTAAAAGTTTCGCTTTCGCCAACAAGTTATGAAGGAGCCAAACTAAACAGTTCCGAAATCAAACATTGGGATTTCAATAAAGCACACAAAGCAGCTATTGCACTTTGGAACAAAGAATTATCAAAAATTGAAGTTACTTCTGATGATAAAGACAAATTAGCGATTTTCTACACCGCTTTATATCACACGATGATGCAACCCAATATCGCGCAAGATTTAGACGGAAAATATCGCGGTAGAGACAACCAAATTCATGTTGCCGAAGGATTTGATTATTACACGGTGTTCTCACTTTGGGACACGTTTAGAGGTGCGCACCCATTGTATACGTTGATTGATAAAAAACGAACTTCTGATTACATCAACACGTTTTTAAAACAATACGAACAAGGCGGTAGGTTACCAGTTTGGGAATTAGCTTCCAATGAAACCGATTGTATGATTGGTTATCATTCCGTTTCTGTAATTGCAGATGCGATGGTAAAAGGTATAAAAGGTTTTGATTACGAAAAAGCGTTTGAAGCCAGTAAAGCTTCTGCTATGCGCGATGTTTTAGGTTTGGATGCGTACAAGAAAAACGGTTTTATTTCGATAGATGACGAACACGAAAGCGTTTCTAAAACCTTAGAATATGCGTATGACGATTGGTGCATTGCTCAAATGGCTTTACTTTTAAATAAGCAAGAAGATTATCAATATTTCATGAAACGTTCTCAAAATTGGAAAAACATTTTCGATAGGGAAACCGGTTTCATGCGTCCAAAGAAAAACGGCGGTTGGGACAAACCTTTCGATCCAAGAGAAGTCAACAATAATTTTACTGAAGGAAATTCTTGGCAATACTCGTTTTTCGTACCACAAGATATTTACGGTATGATTGAAGCTTATGGCGGACCTGAAAAATTTGAAGCCAAGTTAGACGAAATGTTCAACAGCGAAAGTAAAACTACTGGTAGAGAACAAGTCGATGTTACAGGTTTAATTGGGCAATATGCACACGGAAACGAACCAAGTCATCACATGGCGTATTTGTATAATTACGTGGGAAAACCCGAAAAAACGAATGCAAAAGTCAAGTATATTTTAGATAAGTTTTACACAAACACTCCAGATGGATTAATTGGAAACGAAGATTGCGGTCAAATGAGTGCTTGGTATGTGTTAAGTTCGATGGGAATTTATTCGGTGACTCCAGGAAAACCGTTGTGGAATAGAACTAAACCATATTTTGATAACTCAAAAATAATTTTTGAAGATAATACTTCAAAAATTATTTCTAAAAATGATGAGTTTAAATATTTTGAGGTTATAGCAAGTGAAAATCTTTCAAGTTTGTTAAACACAAATGTATATATACAAAGTCGAAATAGTATTATTCCAGTTCCTGTAATTCAATCAGAAAGTAAAGCGTTTAAAGATAATTTGAAGATTGAATTGAAATCTCAAAATTCAGAGGATAAAATTTATTATTGGACTTATAATGAAGATGGTCAAAATAATATTGTAGGGGTTTCACTCTTGTACAAAAAACCAATTGAAATCACTAAAACGACAACTATTTATGCTTTTGTAAAAAATGGAGCTACAGCTAGTGATACTATTTCTGCAACCTTCTTCAAAAAACCAAACAATTACAGCATCAACATAAAATCGGTTTACAATCCGCAATATCATGCCGGTGGTCCAGAAGGGTTGTTAGATGGTATTTTAGGAACGGAGAATTGGAGAAAAGGCGATTGGCAAGGCTATCAAAGTCAAGATTTTGAAGCGGTAGTCGATTTAAAAGAAGTAAAAGAGTTATATTCGTTTAAGGCAAATTTTCTACAAGATAGTCGTTCTTGGATTTTGATGCCTACTTATTTGGAGTTTTTTATTTCAACAGATAATGTCAATTTTACTTCTGTTGGAAGTCTTGATATTGCAAAATATAGTGAAATTGATCCAAAAGATGAAAATTCATTTACTAGAGAATTTGGAGTTCTTTTAGACAAGAAGAAAACAGCACGTTACGTAAAAGTAATCGCAAAAAACTTCGGTAAGTTACCAGAATGGCATCAAGGTTTTGGTGGCGATGCGTTTATTTTTATAGACGAAATTACTATCAAGTAAGAGCCAAAAATTAACCGCAGATTCGCAGATTAACTAGGTTAAATCTGCGAATCTGCGGTTTAATATTGTGTTCAAATATTTAATCCTTATCAGGAAATAATAAAGAAGCGATTACAGACAAGATTAGAGCTCCACCCACAACAGATAAAGATAAACTTGTAGGAACGTGATAAAACGGCGCTATAATCATTTTAGTTCCGATAAAAGCCAAGATAAATCCTAATCCGTATTTCAATTTACTGAACATGTACATAAAGTTCGCCAAAAGGAAATACAACGAACGCAATCCTAAAATCGCAAAAATATTCGATGTGTACAAAATGAACGGATCATCAGGAGCAATAGCAAAAATTGCTGGAATACTATCAATCGCAAATAATAAATCGGTAAACTCAACGATTGCAACCACTACAAACAAAGGCGTTGCTACTTTAAGTCCGTTTTCAATAGTAAAGAATTTATCGCCATCATATTGATGGGTTACATTGAAAAATTTATAAACAAATCGAGCACCTGGACTTTTTGTAAAATCTTTACTTCCTTCATCTTCTTCCTGACTTAATGCCGATTTAATTCCGGCAACAATCAAAATAATTCCGAAAAGTGTTAACAAGTAATTGATTTTAACCATGTGTCCAAAAAGCTCCATTTCTGGTAAATAGGTATAATTCAGTAACCAAACACCCGCAAAAATGAAAATCGCTCTAAAAACCAAAGCTCCAATCACACCCCAAAATAACACTTTGTGTTGGGCTTCTTTTGCTACGTTGAAATAACCAAAAACTAAAATAAAAACAAATAAATTATCTACCGAAAGTGCTTTTTCAATCCAGTATGCGCCTTGAAATTGCATGAATTTTTCGGCTCCCATGTAGTGATAAATAATACCACTGAATCCCATGGCTAAAGAAATCCAAATTACCGACCAAATAGCCGCTTCACGATTGGAAATCACGTGACCTTTTTTGTTTAAAACACCTAAATCTAATACCAACATAGCAATGATGGTAATGGTAAAAGCCGTAATAATTCCTGGATGATCAATTAAATGATCAATTGCACCTGTTTTTAGTGAAAATAGCATGGATTAATTTAATTTTTCTGTTAATGCCTTGAAAACGGTTTTTGCGTCTTTGTTTTCGTATAAAATTTTGTAAACGGCGTCAATAATTGGTGTGTCGGCACCATATTCCTGATTTAATTTGTAAGCACTTTTAACGGCATAATAACCTTCAGCAACCATGCTCATCTCCATTTGTGCAGATTTAACCGTGTAACCTTTTCCAATCATGTTTCCAAACATTCTATTTCTTGAAAATATAGAATAACCCGTAACTAATAAATCGCCTAAATAAGCCGAATTGTTAATGTTTCGCTTCATTTTGTGAACTTTACGAATGAATTTTTTCATTTCGCGAATTCCGTTACTCATTAATACCGCTTGAAAGTTATCACCATAACCTAAACCATGAGCAATTCCGGCAGCAATAGCGTAAATATTTTTTAAAACAGCTGCATATTCAGTTCCAATGATATCATCTGAAGTTTTAGCTTTGATGTAATGCGAACTTAAATTTTTAGCAACGTATTTTGCTTTTTTTCTATCGCTACAAGCAATCGTTAAGTACGATAAACGTTCCATAGCTACCTCTTCCGCGTGACATGGACCCGTGATTACTCCAATATTTTCGAATGGAATGCCGTATTTGCTATGAAAATGTTCGCCAACAATTAAACTCGATTCCGGAACAATTCCTTTAATAGCAGAAAAAATGATTTTGTCTTTTAAACTCTCCGTTAAATTTTCTAATTCTTTGCTTAAAAAAGCAGATGGGACAACGAAAATTACATAATCTGCATATGCAACTGCTTCATTGATATCGTTAGTAAGTTTTAATTTATTGATGTCAAACGCAACCGAACTTAAATAATTTGGGTTGTGTCTTTGATGTTTTAAATGTTCTATAGCGTAAGTGCTTCTCATGTACCAAGCAATTTCGTCTTGGTTTTCACAAAGCATTTTTGCAATTGCAGTTGCCCAACTTCCACCACCTATAACTGCAAACTTTGGCTTTTTTTCCATTTTACTGATTAATTTAGAACATCAAAAATAGTCAATTCTAAAGGATTTACAAAAACGTTTTCGAAACTCTTTTTAATACAAAGGCACGAAGAAAAACTCCGTGCCTTTATTATGATGAATAGGTATTTTTTAATAACTCATTTCTACAATAGCTCTCACTTTTTCAAGCGTGATGTTTTGCTTTTCACCCATGGCTTTCCAACCTCTTTCTTCGAAACGATTTACGATGAAATCAGCTGTTTTTTCGATGTTTTCTGCGTTTTCAGAAATTTTGGTTTTCATGCCCATTTTGTGGAAGAACTCAACCGTTTTTTCAATCGCTTTTTCTGCAATTTCTTCCGTTGAATTACCTTGAATGTTCCAAACGCGTTGTCCGTATTGTGCTAATTTTTCTTTTTTCGTATCGAACATGACGCGGTACAAGTTAGGTCCAATAATAGCCAAGGTTCTTGCATGATCAATTTCGTATAAAGCGGTTAATTCATGACCAATCATGTGTGTTGCCCAATCGGAAGGAACTCCTTTTTGAATTAAACCATTCAATGCCATTGTTGCACTCCAAACAAAGTTGGAAGCCAATTTATAATCGCTCGGATTTTCTACAACATCTGGACCAATTTCAATTAGCGTTTGTAAAATGCTTTCTGAAATTCGGTCTTGTAATAAAGCATCGTGTGTATAGGTTAGATATTGCTCCATAACGTGTGTGAAAGCATCCACAACACCGTTTTGCAATTGTCTTTTAGGTAAAGAAGTAATGACCGTTGGGTCAACAATTGAGAAAACTGGAAACAAAGCACTTCCGCCTAAGGTTAGTTTTTCTTGTGTAGCTTCAATCGTAACCACAGCGCCTGAATTCATTTCCGAACCTGTTGCTGGCAAGGTTAAAACGGTTCCAAAAGGAATCACTTTGGAAACATCTTTGAATAAAATTCTTTTCTTTAAAATATCCGCTTCATTGCCTTCAAAATTAACGGCTGCCGAAATAAATTTTACACCATCAATCACGCTTCCGCCACCAACAGCTAAGATGAAACCAATTTTTTCAGCACGAATAATTGCAACGGCTTTCATCAAAGTTTCAAAACGAGGATTCGGTTCGATTCCGCCAAATTCCACAATATCGTGGTTGGGTAAAGCAGCTTTCACTTGGTTGTAAACACCGTTTTTGAAGATACTTCCGCCACCATAAGCCAGCAGAATTTTTGTATTATTGGGAACTAAATCAGTTAGTTTTGCGATTTGTCCTTTTCCAAAGACATAGTTTACAGGGTTGTATAATTCGAAGTTTAGCATAACATTTTATTTTTAAGAATACAAAGTTACGCAATGGGATTGGGAACGAATGGTAAAGGAATGTTAAGAGATGTTTTTATTAGTTTCAAACTTTCCTTTGAAGTAATTCAAATTTTTTAAAATATCATCTTTATCACTTTGAAAACTAAACAGATTGTAGACTTTTTTCCCTTTAGAATTTGAAAAAACTATCAATTCGTAGTAAGTAATATATCTATTTGGTTTTATTAACGCACCAAAATCATATATATCATCCCATTCAAATTTGATATTTTCGATTTCAAAACCAGACAGGTTAATTTTTATCAACTTACTTTTTTTGAATTTTAAATAAACAAGATTTGCAATCATTACAATTCCTGAAAAGATTAAAATTGGAATAAAATTATCACTGTCTTTAAATCTAAAACATATCAAAACAATTGCTAATCCAATTATTATTAATGTTCCATTATTTGATTTTTTTGTATCAAAAATAATTTCTTCTTTTTCAGTTGTTGAAACACCAAATTCAGTTGAACGCAAAAAGTAATCTTTATTGAAAAGTTTGTCTTTTATTGAGTTACCTTTTTTTGGTAAATTCTCGATTTGTTTTTCAAAATCAGTATTCATATTCTGTTATAATTACTTCTTATAAAATAAATTATGTTCCACATATTCCCAAACTTTATTCGGTAACATCGGAACCACATTTTTACCTTTTTTAATGCTTTCGCGAATGAAGGTAGAAGATAATTCAATTACAGGCGCGCCTACTCGATGGATTTTTGGATGATTTACAAATTGCTCGTCAATTTCACCTGAATTTAGTCGCGGATAGACATAAATATTGTGGTTTTGCAAAATGACTTCGTAGTTTTTCCATTTGTGGAGCGAGTTCAAATTGTCTTCACCCATGATTAACGAAAATTCGTTTTTTGGAAACTTTTCTTGTAAATGCGCTAAGGTGTTAACCGTATAATTTGGTTGTGGTAATTTAAATTCGATATCTGAAGGCTGAATTTTAGGAAAATTTTCCGTCGCCAAATGTACCATGTGCAAACGATGGTAATCGTCTAACAACGAACTCTTTTGTTTGTGTGGATTATGAGGTGTTACAACCATCCATATTTGGTCCAAATCAGAATGTTCCGCCATATGATTGGCAATAATTAAATGTCCAATATGAATGGGATTAAACGTTCCGAAATATAGTCCGATTTTCATTTTTTAATTACTCTTTAGTTATAAAATCCTTAACCAATTGATACGCTTCTTCTTTTGCAGTATCTAAATCGTAATTTTTTATGATGGTATCAAATTGAGGCGCGGTTGCTAATTCAACGTGTGCTTTTGCAATTCGCATGTTGATTTTGTCATCACTTTCCGTAGAACGTTGTTTTAATCTGCGTTTAAGTTCGTCAACACTTGGAGGTTTTACAAAAACAGCTAGAGTTTCTTCAGGAAATTTTCTTTTGATACGCAATCCTCCAGCAACATCGATGTCAAAAATAACATGTTTTCCTTGCTCCCAAATACGCTCAACTTCAGCTTTTAATGTTCCGTAGAAATTATTCGTATACACTTCTTCCCATTCTACAAAATCTTCTGATTTAATGTGTTTTTTGAATTCATCCCATGAGATGAAATAATAATCTTTTCCGTCAACTTCTTCACCACGAGGCGCTCGTGTAGTGCATGAAATCGAAAATTCTAAATTCAAATCGGGTTGGGCTAATAAATGTCGTACTATAGTGGTTTTTCCTGAACCTGAAGGCGCAGAGAATACTAATAATTTTCCTTTAGTCATTGTGTTGTTGTTTTGTTTTTAAAGGAAGTTCACCAAAAGTCATGGTAAATCCTTTTCCTTCTTTTTTAAATTTTATGGGTAATTCACCTTTTTCTTCTAATCCCCAATCTTCTAACATATCAGAATTTACAAAAATAACTTCAATATTTAGATTAGAATTCTTTTTTAGACCTAATAACCAATCAATATCTTCTTTTAGCTTTTTCTTAGAGCCTGAATATTTATTCCAATTTTGAAAAATATAATAATCTGCTTTTGGTAAATCATCTATTGTAATAGTATTTCCTTTAATATCAGTTATTTTATTTAATAAATCATTTAATTTAAAAGAATTGTTTTCTTTGCAAGGAGAATAATTTCCAGTAAAATTTTTGAAAGCATTTTGCATTTGAATTCCCGAACATTCTTCAGTGCCTAAATAACAATACTTTTCTCCTGAATTACTAAAAAGTAAAATTTCAGTATTTAATCCGCTTACAATGTTGTTGAAAATTTCTTTCTCGTTTCCAATTTCATTCACTTTCATGAAATATGTCGAAGCGTTTGGTAAAACTTCAGAAAAGTAATTAGCAAGTTCTTTTTTATCTTCTACTTTCGGATTTTTAAATCCAGCTAATTTTTTTACTGCTGTTCCACAAGAAATAAGTGAAAATAAAGAAAAAGCAATGAAAAATTTCTTTGTGTTCATTAACAGATTACAATTTGTTTTATAAAACATTCAAAACTTGTTCTTTGATTTTTTCCAATTCATCTTTCATCATTACTACCAATTTTTGCATTTCGGTATGATTGGATTTAGAACCCATGGTATTGATTTCTCTTCCCATTTCTTGTGTAATGAAACCTAACTTTCTTCCATTAGCCTCTGTTCCGTTCAACGTTTCTAAGAAATAGTTCAAGTGATTACCCAAACGCACTTTTTCTTCAGTAATGTCGTATTTTTCTAAATAGAAAATCAATTCTTGTTCAAAGCGATTTTCATCAACATTGACTTGTAATTCGTCTAAAGTTGTTCGTAAACGCGTTTTTACTGTTTCAACTCGTTCGGCATCGTAAGAAACTGCTTCGTTCATTAATTTTTCAATATTAGCAATTCGTAATTGAAATTCTTTTTCTAATGAAGCGCCTTCGTCTTTTCTGAAACTTGCAATATTTTCCAACGCTTCATCAATTACGGTTTGGATTTTTTTCCATTCGTTTTCATCGATTTCGTCGCGCTCGGTTTTTAATGCGTCTGGCATACGAACTGCCATTTTCATTAATTCCGTTTCATCAGCAGTTGGAATAACAGCTTTCATTTGATTGATATACCCTTTTACAATCGGCACATTGATTTTAGAAGTCGTTTCTTCACCAGTAACTTCCACATAAAGCGAAAAATCTACTTTTCCACGTTCTAAACGTTGCGAAATTTGATTACGCAAACCCAATTCCATTTCTCTGAAAACAGAAGGCATACGCGTATTTAAGTCTAAACCTTTACTGTTTAGTGATTTTATTTCTACGGTAATTTTTTTGGTTGGTAATTGCAAAGATGCTTTACCAAAACCCGTCATGGATTGTATCATATATTTTATAAAAATGTCTTCAAAGATAAGAAAAAGTGTTCAGTCTTTGGTTTTTAGTCTTTAGTAGTCGTTTTTGCTCAAGAATTGGCTTTCTTTTGTGTAACTAAATAAACACCAATAAATATTAAAACTGCAGAAGCAATTTTAACCAATGTTAATTCATCTTTACCTAAACTTACAGCGAAAATAGTGGCAAAAAGTGGTTGTAAATAGATGAAAACCGCTACGGTTGTAGGTTTTAATTCGCGCATGGAAACTAAATTCAGTAAATAGGTCAAAAAGGTCGAAAATACTACTACGAAACCAATTTTCCAGAAAATATCCGTTGGTAAATTAGCAAAATCTATGGCTTGAAATTCGCTCCAACCAAATGGTAATACCATCAAAAAACCAAATGTATAAATCCACTTTACGAAGGTGAAGGCGTTGTATTTATCCATTAATTTTTTCACGATGATAAGGTAAAATCCGTAGGAAACGGCATTTACAAAAACCAATAAATTTCCTAAAGAAGCATTTGGCGCATTTACCATCGACTTTCCGTACAAAATTAAAGTTGTGGTTCCCGCTAATCCTAAAATAATTCCCAAAACCTTTCTGTTTTCCATGCGTTCTTTCATGATAAACGCAGATAAAACTAGAACAATCATTGGGGTTGTTACCATTAATACCGCACCCATAATAGGAGAAGTATAACTCAACCCTTTAAAAAAGGTAAGCATATTGAATGCTACGCCAAAAAAAGCGGCAGCAACAATTCTAGGAAAATCTTCCAACGCAATTTTTTCTTTTGGACCAAAGAATGAGATAAGCCAAAACAAAAGTACAGAACCGCCAACACGCATTACGATAAATCCGAAAGCATCAACATATTTTGGCATTACATCTTTGGCAATCGTAAAGGTTACTCCGTATATGATGGAAACTAAGGTAGCGGCAAATAATGCCCAACTTCTTTTTGACATTAGCTTAAAACAGTAATTACTTCATGAATGTTTTTTGGACTATTTCCAATGTATATTTTGCCATCAATGATAAAAACGGGACGACTTAAAAAGGTGTAATGTTCTAAAAGATACTTTTTAAAATCTGGCTCTGTAAGATTTTTATCTTTTAAGCCTAACGATTTATACAATTGTGCTTTTTTGCTAAAAAGGGCTTCATAACTACCTGCTAATTGGTACATTTCATCTAAATCGCTTTCCGAAATTGGATTTTGGCGAATGTCGATGAAAGTTAATTTATCTGTATTTGGTAGCGATTTAATGATTTTTCGACAAGTATCGCATGAAGCTAAATAATATATTTTATTCATTTTTTTAATATTATGAGTTGCAAAAATACTGCGTTTTCAATTCTAAAAATTAGTAATTTTATAAAAAAATAATATTTATGGAAACCACTTTTAAAATTTGGGAAACTAGTAGAGGAATTTATTTGAAATTTTTAGAAAATTACACACTCGATCAATTGAATAAAATTCCGGAAGGAATGAGTAATAATCTAATTTGGAATATTGGTCATATTGTGGTTTCACAACAAGGATTAGTTTATGGATTATCTGGATTACCACAAAATATTTCGGCGGAAATGATTGAAAAATACAAAAACGGATCAAGACCAGATGGTAAAACCACACAAGAGGAAGTGGATGAAATAAAGAAACTATTATTAGAAATGATTTTAAAAACCAAATCAGATTTTAAAGCAGGAGTTTTTAAAGATTTTAATCCCTATCAAACTAAAACAGGCTTTCATTTAGGCTCATTAGAAGAAGCAATCGAGTTTAACAATTACCATGAAGGAATTCATTTAGGAATTATGTTACAAATCAAAAAATTCCTATAATCTTATTACCTTTGTAAAAAATAAATTAAAATGAAATTTAATACAAAAACGATACATGGTGGTCAACATCATGAAAAAGTAACAGGAGCAGTAATGCCACCTGTTTTTCAGACTTCTACTTATGTGCAATCGAGTCCTGGAAAGCCAGTTGGTGATTACGAATATAGTAGAGCAGCAAATCCTACAAGAACAGCACTTGAAGATGCTTTAGCAAGTATCGAAAATGGAGCTAAAGGGTTGGCTTTTTCTTCAGGTTTAGCAGCAACAGATTGTTTATTACGACTTTTTAAAGCTGGCGACGAAATCATTGCAATGGATGATTTATATGGTGGAACATACCGTTTGTTTACAAGATTATATAAAGATAGCGGAATAAAATTTCATTTTGTCGATATGAATGATTTGGACAAATTTCAGTCATTAATCAATGAGAATACAAAATTGGTCTGGGTTGAAACACCAACAAATCCTTTAATGAAATTAGCCGATATTGCTGCAATTGCTCAAATTACTAAAAAACACAATTTATTATTTGCTGTTGACAATACATTTGCAACACCATATTTACAAAAACCATTGGATTTAGGAGCTGATATTGTAATGCATTCTGCTACAAAATATTTAGGAGGTCATTCTGATGTTATAGCAGGAGCTTTAATTATTAAAGATAAAACTTTAGCAGAAGAATTACACTTTAAACAATTTGCTACTGGTGCTACTTTAGGTCCAATGGATTCTTTCTTGGTTTTAAGAGGAATAAAAACATTGCACTTGAGAGTACAACGTCATTGCGAAAATGGTGAAAAGGTTGCGGAATATTTGAACAATCATCCATTAGTAGAACGCGTTTATTACCCTGGATTAGCATCGCATCCATTTCATGAAATTGCAAAGAAACAAATGAATGGTTTTGGAGGAATGGTAACATTTACTTTTAAATCAGGTAAAAAAGAAGATGCGATTAAATTCTTGGAAAATTTAAAAGTGTTTACGTTAGCAGAATCATTAGGTGGAGTTGAATCGTTAGCTAATCATCCTGCTTTAATGACACATGCTTCTATTCCAGAAGACAAGCGAAAAGAAGTTGGTATTTCAGATGATTTGGTTCGTTTAAGCGTAGGAATCGAAGATATCGAAGATTTATTAGCAGATTTAGAACAAGCTTTTAAATAGTATAAAATAATACAAAACAAAAAATCCCGATTCTATGAATCGGGATTTTTTTATATAGTTGGTTTTTATTAATCTAAGTAATAAATGTATCCTACATGAAACCATAAGTTCCAATCGTTTGCTTTGTTTTCTGTATATACTTGAGGATCAGGATTTAAACCATCAACCCAGTCAGAAAAATAATATTGCCATCTTAATTCAGCAAATAAGTCGGATAATTCTGTTAATTTATAACGTGTTCCAACACTTCCAACAACTGACCAAGTGCTTCCACCTTCATTAGACCATGCACCATAATATTTAATAGGCGTAGATATTGGAGTATCCATTGCGCCAAGTTCAGAATATGTTCCGTTTTGGAAAAATGAATAATGAGCACCTAATCCAATAAATGGAGCCCAAGCACCATCAGTAGCAGTAAACTCACGGATACTTAATGGGAAAAATTCTAATTGCATACCAATGTCGGTAACTTTAGCTTCACCTCTCATTGCTCTTAATTGCGCAGCTGTAAAAGAGTTTTTGTCAACCCATTTACCAAAATGTTGCAATTGAGTACTATTGTAAGATAACTCAGAGCGAACTTTAAAGTGATCGTTAAAATAAGTTTCTGGCATGTAACAGTTACATTCTGCACGATAAGCAAAGTTCATGTAATGAACTAAACCAATACCAAAACCAGTGTTTCCAGCATTAGTTTCAAAATCATGTCTTACTCCAAAGTCAGATTGAAAAGCAACGCCTCCTATAAAAGCCCCAACTTCGTGTGAAAAACCGAATTGAGCATTCATCGAAAGATTTGCTCCTAAAAGCAATATTATTAGGTATTTAATTTTTTTAGTCATCGCTAAAATTTTTCCATTATCGGACAAATATATAAAAACAAACCGCACTTCAAAAAAAAAAGAATGTTTTTCTTGCATAAAAATCTTAACTTTATGTTAAGAATGAAATATTGATTTACGATGATTATAAAATTTCCTTAAAAATATACCAAGTAATTTTTAAAATGTATATTTGTCCACTCAATTTTTGAGAAATTGATAATTTATAAGTAAAAAATATATTTAACGAATTAGTTTATCTACAAGTTTTATAGTATAATGGAACAAAAAATCAATGATTTTATGGCTCTTGTTGAAGCCAAAAATCCAAACGAACCAGAATTTTTACAAGCGGTAAGAGAATTTGCTGAAACAGTAATGCCTTTTATTGCAAATGAGAAAAAGTATGATGGTAAAAATGTACTTTTAAGAATGGCAGAACCTGAGCGTTCAATTATTTTTAGAGTGCCATGGGTAGACGACAAAGGTGAAATCCAAGTTAATAGAGGTTTCCGTATTCAGATGAATTCAGCAATTGGTCCTTATAAAGGAGGAATTCGTTTCCATCAAACAGTAAATTTATCTGTATTAAAATTCTTGGCTTTTGAGCAAGTTTTCAAAAACAGTTTAACTACTTTACCAATGGGTGGAGGAAAAGGAGGTTCTGATTTTGACCCACAAGGTAAATCAGATGCTGAAGTAATGCGTTTTTGCCAATCTTTTATGACAGAATTGTGTCGTCACATTGGACCTGATTTGGATGTTCCTGCTGGAGATATTGGAGTAGGAGCGAGAGAAATTGGTTACATGTTTGGTCAATATAAAAGAATTAGAAATGAATTTACTGGAGTTTTAACTGGAAAAGGTTTGGCTTATGGAGGTTCTTTAATTCGTCCTGAAGCAACAGGTTATGGTGTTGTTTATTTCACACAACAAATGTTAAATACTGTAGGGCAATCAATTTCTGGAAAAACAGTTGCTATTTCTGGATTTGGAAATGTTGCTTGGGGTGTAGCTTTAAAAGTTAATGAATTAGGAGGGAAATTAGTTACTATTTCTGGACCTGATGGTTATATTTATGATGCTGACGGAATTTCTGGTGAGAAAATTGACTTTATGTTAGAAATGAGAGCTAGTGGAAATAATAGAGCAGAAAGTTTTGCTGAAAAATTCCCAAGTGCCGTTTTCCATAAAGGGAAAAGTCCATGGGAAGCAAAAGTTGATATAGCCATTCCATGTGCTACTCAAAATGAATTAAACGAGGAAGATGCTAAAAAATTAATTGCAAACGGGGTTACTTGTGTTACTGAAGCAGCAAATATGCCATGTACTTTAGATGCAATTAAACAATTCTTAGATGCAAAAGTTTTATTTGCTCCTGGAAAAGCAGCTAATGCTGGTGGTGTTGCTGCATCTGGATTAGAGATGACACAAAACTCTATCCGTCTAAATTGGACAAGTGAAGAAGTTGATGCTCGTTTAAAAGACATCATGACAGGTATCCATAATCAATGTAAAAAATATGGTACTGAAGAAGATGGTTATGTAAATTATGTAAAAGGTGCCAATATTGCTGGTTTCGTAAAAGTTGCCGATGCAATGTTAGCTCAAGGTGTTGTTTAAAAAACAACATTTATAAATTTAAAAAAGCTCTTTTGGGAAACTAAAAGAGCTTTTTTCTTTTAAAAATATATCAAAATTAAAATTAAAACGTTTGTATTATATTTGTATTAAAGACTTGAAATGAAAAAGACAATTCAGATTTACTTATTTTTAATTTCTCAACTTTTTTTTGCTCAACAAAGCAATCAAATGTGGAAAGGATATTTTTCATATAATGAAATTGTTGATGTAGAATCGGCAAGTAATAGTGTTTTTGCATCAACTGAAAATGCCGTTTTTTCAAAATTAATTACAGCAAACGATTTAAATATTTACAATTCAATTACAGGATTAAAACCTGATGTTATTACGACAATTCACCATTCGGAATCGTCAGGAAAAACTTTTATTGGTAACAATAATGGTTTAATTTTAATAATAAATGCTGATGGTTCTGTTTCAACAAAAGTTGATATAATATCTGAGGTTCCAGTTCCTCCTAATGTTAAAAAAATCAATGATTTTTATGAACACAACGGATTGCTTTATGTAGCAACAGATTATGGGATTTCGGTTATAAATATTACTACATCAGAATTTGTGTCCACTTATTTTATAGGAACATCTGGCGAAGAAACATCTGTTTTGCAAACAACAGTTCTTAATGATGAGATTTATGCTGTAACACGATATTTTGGGATTAGAAAAGCAAGTTTAAGTAATCCAAATCTGTATGATTTTAATCAATGGCAAACTTTTGACACTGGATATTGGTCTGGAATAGTTACTTTTAATAATCAGCTAGTGGCTTCTAACTATAATGCTAGAACATACAAATTTAATGGTGTTACTCCTCAAGAAGTATTAAATCATGTTCAAGCTGGGTTAAAACTAAAAACTAATGGTAGTGAAGTAATCGTTACAACATTGAACCATGTTTATGTATTGGGTCAGGCTTTTAATGTAATGGCACATGTTACCCAAATTCCTGATTATAACGTTCAATTTACCGCTGCAACTGTAGTTGATCAATTTTTATATATTGGAACAGAAAAAGACGGACTATTTTCAACTGCATTGTCAAATCCAACGGTTTTTACAGCGATGTCTCCAAATGGCCCAATTCAAAATGCTACTTTCAGATTAAAAAAATCCCCAAATAAAATTTGGGTGGTTCATGGCGATTATAGCCAATCATATAATCCTTATCCATTAGATGAAATTGGGATTAGTACCTATACTTCAAATAATGGTTGGGAAAACTTACCATACGATGATTTATTTGGTGCAAAATCGTTGTCAGATATTGCAATAAACCCTTCAAATGCCAATCAGGTTTACGTAACTTCTTATTTTTCTGGGATGTTGAAAATTTTTGGGGACACAACGGAATTGCTAAATAATACCAATACTGGGCCTAATGGATTGGAATCTTTAGTAGTGCCTGGAAGTCCATCATATATTGATATACGAATCAATAGTCCGGCATTTGACAAAGAAGGTAATTTATGGGTTACAAATGCCTACGTAGATAGAGCTATAAAAGTACTTAGATCTAATGGTCAATGGCAATCCTACAATTTATCCGGAGTAACAGCTAATTCTGGTACAGGAAGATACAATGCAATGGCGATTGATAAAAATAAAACCAAATGGATTCCAGCTTATAATGATGGTGTGGTTGCTTTTAATGAAAACTATAACAATAAATTCTTAACAATAAATCAAGAGAATGCTGATTTACCCACAACGGTTGTAAATTGTGTTGCAATTGATAACAGAAATCAATTGTGGATTGGAACAGCAGCTGGATTGCGTGTTTTGTCGAGTATAGATCGTTTTATTTCTGAAACAGAACTTGATGTTTTTCCAATAATTATTCAAGAAGGCGATTTGGCTCAAGAACTTTTTTACCAACAACCAATTTTAGATATTGCAGTTGATGGAGCTAACAGAAAATGGATTGCAATAGCTGACGGAGGAGTTTTTCTAGTTTCTTCAAATGGTCAGCAAACAATTTATCGCTTCGATAAAAGCAATTCGCCTTTGCCGAGCAACAATGTTATGGACATTGAAATTGATGGTGTTTCTGGAGAAGTATTTTTTGCTACCGATAAAGGAATTGTTTCATTTTTGGGAACTTCAACCAAGCCAAGTGATAGCCTAGGCGATGTTTATGTTTATCCAAATCCTGTTCGTCCAAATTTTGTAGGAACAGTAAAAATTAGCGGTTTAACAGATAAAGCAAATATCAAAATAACAGATATTGAAGGAAATTTAGTTTATGAGACTACTTCGTCTGGCGGAACAATAGAATGGGATACAAAAGCATTCGGTAAATACAAAGTAGCCTCTGGTGTTTACATGATTTTTGTTGCATCTGAAGATGGAACCGATTCAACGGTGAAAAAAGTTATGATTGTTAGATAAAATTCCAACTAGAAAATCCTGTTTAGATGTTGGTTAAAACTAAAGCCATTGTAATTTCTGCTTTAAAATATCAAGAAAAAAGCTTGATTGTTAAATGCTTTACACAATCTGATGGTTTGAAAAGTTACTTTGTTCCAAGTGCTTATTCTAATAAAAAAGCCAATCAAAAAATAGCTTATTTTCAGCCGCTAACTATTATTGAAATTGAAGCCAACCATAAAAATAAAGGCACACTTGAACATTTCAAAGAAATAAAATTAGCACACAGTTTTCATTCGATAAATACGAATATAATTAAAAGTACTATTGTAATATTTTTATCCGAAATTCTACATCACAGCATACACGAAGAAGAAAAAAACGAAAACTTATTTTCTTTTTTAGAAACTGCTTTGCTTTGGTTAGATACACATGAAGAAACATTTAATTTTCATCTTATTTTATTGATAGAAATGACAAAGTTTTTAGGGTTTTATCCTGATGTTTCTGAAATGGATTTTGATTTTTTTGATATAAAAGAAGGCTATTTTACTCCATTTCAATCTGTAAATACGATTTCAGCACATGAATCACAACTTTTTAAAAGGATTTTGAATTTAAAATTTGATTCTGATCAAAAGGTTTTTGCAGGAACAGAACGTCAAATGTTGTTAAAAATACTGTTGGATTTCTACGCACTTCATCTTGAAGGTTTCAAAAAACCTAAATCCTTAGAGGTTTTAAAAGAAGTTTTTTCCTAATTCTTAACTTTTGCCTTTTACTTTTTGCCTTTTACCTTTAAATCATTACTTTCGCAAATTGATTTAAGAAAGCGACAAAATGAGCACAAAATTTACTGAATACAAAGGACTTGACTTGCCTACAGTAGCGTCTGAAGTTCTTGATTTTTGGAAAAAAAACAACATCTTTGAACAATCGGTAACTTCTCGTGAAGGAGCAACTCCTTACGTGTTTTTCGAAGGACCACCCTCTGCAAATGGTTTGCCTGGAATTCACCACGTAATGGCGCGTGCGATTAAAGATATTTTTTGTCGTTATAAAACTCAAAAAGGCTACCAAGTTAAGCGTAAAGCAGGTTGGGATACGCACGGTTTACCTGTTGAATTAGGTACCGAAAAAGAATTAGGAATCACTAAAGAAGATATCGGAAAAACTATTTCAGTTACCGAATACAACGAAGCGTGTAAAAGAACCGTTATGCGTTATACTGACGTATGGAACGACCTAACTGAAAAAATGGGATATTGGGTTGATATGGAAGATCCGTATGTGACTTACAAATCCAAGTACATGGAAACGGTTTGGTGGTTGTTAAAACAAATTTACAACAAAGATTTACTATACAAAGGTTATACAATCCAACCATACTCGCCAAAAGCGGGAACAGGATTATCTTCTCACGAAGTAAACCAACCGGGTTCGTATCGTGATGTTACGGATACAACGATTGTAGCGCAGTTTAAAGCGAAAGAAGAAACATTACCAAGCTTCTTACAAGGTTTTGGAACCGTTCATTTCTTAGCTTGGACGACAACTCCTTGTACGTTACCATCAAATACAGCATTAACCGTTGGTCCTAAAATCGATTATGTTTTAGTAAAAACCTTCAACCAATATACTTTTGAACCAATCAATGTTGTTTTAGCAAAACCTTTAGTTGGAAAACAATTTGGAGGGAAATATTTTGTTGCGGAATCAGAAGCAGATTTTACTAATTACAAATCTGATGATAAAAAGATTCCATACCAAATTTTAGCGGAAGCTAAAGGTGCTGATTTAGTTGGAATCAAATACGAGCAATTATTGCCATTTACATTACCATATCAAAATCCTGAAAATGCATTCAGAGTAATTTCTGGTGATTTCGTTACTACAGAAGATGGAACAGGTATCGTTCACACAGCGCCAACATTTGGTGCAGATGATGCTAAAGTAGCAAAAGAAGCTACACCTGAAGTTCCGCCAATGTTAGTTTTAGACGAAAACGGAAATCCAGTTCCATTAGTAGATTTACAAGGAAAATTTGTATCTCAAATGGGTGATTTTGCAGGAAAATATGTAAAGAACGAATATTACAATGATGGTGAAGCACCTGAGAAATCGGTTGATGTTGAAATCGCTATACGTTTAAAAGAAGAAAATAAAGCCTTTAAGGTTGAAAAATATGTACACAGTTATCCACATTGTTGGAGAACTGACAAGCCAATTTTATACTATCCATTAGATTCTTGGTTCATCAAAGTAACAGAAATCAAAGATAGAATGTTCGACTTAAACGATACCATCAACTGGAAACCTAAAGCAACAGGTGAAGGTCGTTTCGGAAATTGGTTGAAAAACGCCAACGATTGGAATTTATCACGTTCTCGTTATTGGGGAATTCCATTGCCAATTTGGAGAACGGAAGATAAAACGGAAGAAATCTGTATTGGATCAGTAGAAGAATTGTACAATGAAATCGAAAAAGCAATTGCTGCTGGTTTCATGAGCGAAAATCCATACAAAGGTTTCCAAATTGGAAATATGGACGAAACGAACTACGATTTAGTTGATTTACACAAAAATATTGTAGATAATATTGTTTTAGTTTCCGCTTCTGGTAAGCCAATGAATCGCGAAACGGATTTAATTGACGTTTGGTTCGATTCAGGCGCAATGCCTTACGCACAATGGCATTATCCATTTGAAAATAAATCATATATCGATAATAATGAAGCTTTTCCAGCTGATTTTATTGCAGAAGGAGTTGATCAAACTCGTGGTTGGTTCTATACATTGCACGCTATCGGAACCTTGGTTTTTGATAAAATCGCATACAAAAACGTAGTTTCAAACGGATTAGTTTTGGATAAAAACGGACAAAAAATGTCGAAACGTTTAGGAAATGCGGTGGATCCATTTACTACTTTGGCTGAATACGGTCCAGATGCTACACGTTGGTACATGATTTCGAATGCAAATCCTTGGGATAACTTAAAATTTGATATCGAAGGTGTGGCGGAAGTAAGAAGAAAATTCTTCGGAACACTTTATAATACGTATTCGTTCTTTGCTTTATATGCGAATATTGATGGTTTTAAATATGATGAAGCTGAAGTTCTATTAAACGAAAGACCAGAAATCGACCGTTGGATTTTATCGGAATTACATACTTTAATTCAATTAGTGGATGAAGCGTATGCCGATTACGAACCAACAAAAGCGGCTCGTGCTATTTCCGATTTCGTTCAAGAAAACTTGAGTAATTGGTATGTACGTTTATGTAGAAGACGTTTCTGGAAAGGTGACTACGGAACTGATAAAATTGCAGCTTATCAAACTCTTTATACGTGTTTGTTAACGGTTGCTAAGCTTTCAGCTCCAATTGCTCCATTCTTTATGGATAAACTTTACAGAGATTTAACACAAGCTACAGGTTCTGAGTCTTTTGAAAGTGTACATTTGGCGAAATTTCCAGTTTCGGTTGAAAACTTTGTTGATAAGTCGTTAGAAAGCAAAATGTTGAAAGCACAAACGGTGTCTTCATTGGTTTTGTCGCTTCGTAAAAAGGAGATGATTAAAGTGCGTCAACCGTTGCAAAAGGTAATGATTCCGGTACTTGACGAAAATCAGCGTGCTGAAATTGAGGCAGTTTCAGACTTAATTAAGGCTGAGGTAAACGTTAAAGAAATCGAGTTATTAGATGATGCATCTGGCGTTTTAGTGAAGCAAATTAAGCCTAATTTTAAAGCGCTTGGACCACGTTTTGGTAAAGATATGGGATTGATTTCCAAAGAGATACAAGGTTTTGGTCAGGAAGAAATTGCTAAATTGGAACGCGATGGTGAGCTGGTTATGGATATTTCAGGAAAAAGTATAACTTTATCATTAGAAGATGTTGAGATTTCTTCTCAAGATATCCCAGGTTGGTTAGTTGCCAATTCAAATGGAATTACTGTTGCATTAGACATTACAATTTCAGAAGAATTAAGAAAAGAAGGTATCGCGCGAGAATTGATTAACAGAATTCAAAATATCAGAAAAGACTCAGGTTTTGAGGTAACTGACAAGATTACTGTTAAAATGGAAAAAAATCTTCAAGTTGAAGAAGCCGTTTTAGCAAATGAAACGTATATTAAGTCAGAAACACTAACTGAAACGTTAATTTTTGTTGAAAACCTTGAAAATGGTACGGAAATTGAGTTTGATGATATTAAAACGAGCATATTAATTTCAAAATAAGAACCGAAAGGTTTTTAATCGACGTATAACTATAAAAAATATTGAAATTATGGTAGAGGAGCAAATTAGATATTCAGACGCTGATTTGGCTGAATTCAAAGCGTTAATTCAAGCAAAATTAGAAAAAGCTAAAGGTGATTTAGAGCTTATTAAGAGTGCTTACATGAATGACTTAAATAACGGAACAGATGATACATCGCCTACGTTTAAAGCATTTGAAGAAGGCAGTGAAACAATGAGTAAAGAAGCCAATTCACAACTTGCTATTCGTCAAGAAAAATTTATTAGAGATTTAAAAAATGCCTTAATACGTATTGAAAACAAAACTTATGGGTTGTGCAAAGTTACAGGTAAATTAATAAGTAAAGAAAGATTAAAAATCGTTCCTCATGCTACTATGAGTATCGAAGCAAAAAACTTGCAACGTTAATCTTTTTACAAAATTATACTAACGCTCCGTTTGGAGCGTTTTTTATTTGATAAATTCCACTATTTTTGCAAAAAAATTGAACATGTCGTTAAAGAAAGCCTATATTTTAATTGTTGCCATTTTACTAATTGATCAGATTTCTAAAATCTATATCAAAACGCATTTTTTTATCGGAGAATCCATAAAAGTAATGGGTTTAGATTGGTTTCAAATTCACTTTATTGAGAATGAAGGAATGGCTTGGGGAGCTGAAATTCCTGGCGAACATGGGAAATTAATTTTAACCTTATTCCGAATCGTAGCAGTTGGTGGAATTGCTTGGTGGTTGTGGGATTCGGTAAAAAAGAAAGCTTCTAATTACTTAATTGTGGCTATTGCTTTAATTTTTACAGGTGCTTTAGGTAATATTATCGATTCGGTTTTTTATGGTGTTATTTTTAACGATAGTTATCATCAAGTAGCAACTATGTTCTCAGACCAGCCTTATGGCACTTGGTTCCATGGAGAAGTTGTAGATATGTTTTATTTTCCAATATGGGAAGGAAACTTACCTTCTTGGTTGCCAATTTGGGGTGGAAAACACTTCACTTTCTTCAACGCTATTTTCAACGTGGCTGATGTAGCGATTTCAACTGGTGTTGGAATTTTAATTGTCTTCAACAAAAGAGCATTTGCTCATGCGGATAAAGAAGAAGCATTAGCTGAGGAAAATTAAAATTCGAAAATTCCCTCAGGCGTCACACAAAAATCCAATTTCACATCATTTGTTGAAACATCCTCAATTCTTTCTTCTGGAGGAAAGAACGACAACCCAATTTTAATCGTTTCAGACTTACATTTACTTAGAAAGTTATCATAAAAACCTTTTCCGTAACCCACGCGATTTCCTTGCTTGTCGTAGGCTAAAAGCGGTACAAAAACCACATCAATTTTCGCATCAGGCACTTCTAAACCATCAACAGGTTCAGGAACGTTGTAACTGTTCTTTTTGATTTTGGTATTATCCGTTAATAAAAAATGCGTCATTCCTAAAGTGGAAAATTCGCACTTCGAAATGACGATTTCTTTATCTTTTCCCGCTAAAATTTGCAGAATATATTCGGTATTGATTTCTTTTTGCTCTTCAATCGTTAAAAACAAATGATAATACAATTTGTCCCAAATGTCCATTCGCAACAATTGGTTCGCAATCGCCAAACTTTTGTCTTCGATTTCCTCTTGAGTTAACTTTTGCCTTTCAGCTTTTGCCTTTTGCCTTAACGATTTCTTATCCATTTAGAGACGCTTTCAATTCGTCTATAAATTTAGTCAAATGTTCTACTTCTACGTGATCCATTAACACAATTTTGTACCATTTGTTGTTTTCGTTATGTTGTTGTGGTACTAAATCATACTTTTCAGCAATTTTCTCCGGAATGGATTCCGCATGAATAGTAACAATATTCATAAAAGGTTCACGGAAGTATTTAATGTTTAGTTTGTCTAATTCATGACACAAAAACTGTGTACGCATTTGTAGGATACTGATTTTTTCAAACCAACCATAAGCACCATAGGTAAACAAAATCATCCAAACCGCAACAGCGTTAGCACCAGAGCGACTTCCGCAAAGCGTTAAATCCATTCCTTCTACATATTCGGCTTCTTTAGTTAATACGTTTTCGATTAATCCTTTTCTACAAATAAAAACACCAGTTCCATAAGGTGCTTGCAACATTTTGTGTGCGTCAATAGTAATCGAACTTATTTTTGGATTACTAAAATTGATTTTGGATTTTTGATTGCTAAACGGATACACAAATCCGCCATAAGCGCCATCAATGTGCAAACGATAAGTAACACTATGTTTTTCCAATGCCGAAGTATAAACGTCAGGGTCATCAACGGATCCAAACATAGTAGTCGCCATGTTAGAAACGGCGATGAAGTATTTTTTACCTTTATTTTTGGCTTCCGAAATAATGTTGTCTAAAGCAACTGCATCAATTTCACGATTTTCAAACCCAACAGGAATTTTTAACCAATCAATTTGCAATAAATTAGACGCTTTTGGAATAGAATAATGTGTGTCTTCTGAAGCTAAAATGGCAATTTCATCTAATTTCGCATTGAAATTGTGAAGAAATTCATTTCTAAAAACCCAAACAGCTTGAATATTGGCTTCTGTTCCGCCAGGAGCGATATAGCCGTCAAATTCGTTTTCTTTAGCTTTAAAAATATCAACAGCTATTACATTTAAAACTTCGCGTTCTATTTCTTGAGTGCCATAAAAGGCTTTTTCAGATGTTCCAAAAGTATGACATCCAATGTTGTTTGGATTTGCAACATAGGTTTGAAGTGTTGGTGCGTCTTTTAAAAATGGCGCATCGTCATAAAAAACGCGACCGTCTAATTTTGACGCAGGATAACCTAATGAAGCGTCTTTTGAGAAATTAACATTATCGTGTAAAGCCTTTTCAATGCGGACTTTTCTTTCTTCTTGTGTTAGTTTTTTCCAGAAATGCATACCTAAAAATTTTGGCGAAATTACATTTCAAAAACCAATAAAAACATGATAATTGTTAGGTTTCCTATTCTAAATGAGTTGAAACGTGAAAAATAGCATCGCCTTGATATACAATTGGTGCATCATTAACATTGATAACATAACCATCATGTGGTGCTTTCATTTTATGTTCAACTTTTCCATAAGGATCCGAAATAGTTGCAATTAATTCGCCTTTTTTGATGAAGCTTCCAATTTTTACCATTCCATGAAACATGCCAGAATATTTGGCTCTTAACCAATTTGATTTTTCTATGTAAATAGGTTTTTTGGTTTTAATAATTATTTTTTTCTTTGGATTTAGCATGTCCAAATGTGCTAAAAATCGTTTTGTTCCTTCAATTGCATCAGTAGTTACTTCTTCGTTTATGTCTAACGATTTTCCTCCTTCAAAAAGCAGCATTTTTACACCTAATTTATCACAAGAATTTCGAAACGAACCCGAAATATTCTTTGAATACAAGGTAAAAGGTGCATTGAAAACATCGGAAAGTTCTTTGAGTTCTGGATTTTCTGGTACTATTCTAATTTGAGGAGCATTAAATCGGCTAGCGCCACCAGCATGAAAATCGATAGCATAATCAACATGCGGAATGATGTCTTTCAAAACATAGTAGGCAAATCGACTAGCCAAAGAACCTGTTTTGCTACCAGGAAACATTCTGTTTAAATCGCGACCATCAGGAAATTCTCGAGTTTTATTAATAAATCCGAAAATATTAATGATGGGAATACAAATGATTGTGCCTCTTTTTGGTTTGTTGATTTTTTGAACAATTAACTGACGTACAATTTCGGTTCCGTTTATTTCATCGCCATGCAAACAAGCGGTGAATAAAACCGTTGGCCCATCAAGTTTTGAACGTTCCACAATTATTGGAATTTTCAATTTGTTCATGGTGTGCAACTTGGCAATTTCCATGTTAATGGTTTTGCTTTCGCCAGCTAAAATAGTTTCTTTAAGAATAACAAGAGGTTTTGAGGCAGTCATCTGTTTGATTATAAAGCGCTAAAAATACGAAAAGTTAAAGTTTAAGAGCAAATTCCAAAATAAAATTCAAATTTTCAATGTGTAAAAGTTCTAATTTAGTATTGTGAAGCTTCCGTTTCAATTAAAACAAATCTCTATCTTTGTTCTTTCCTCTTTTCTCAAAAAAAAATGCAAACACCTTTAGAACTTCAAATCCAAACGTTACCTGATAATCCGGGCGTGTATCAATATTTTGATAAAGATGGGAAAATTCTATATGTTGGAAAGGCGAAAAACCTAAAAAAACGCGTTCAATCGTACTTTACAAAGAATCACGATAATTATAAAACGTCGGTTTTAGTTAAGAAGATTGTTACGATTAAACACATTGTGGTTCCTACGGAAACTGATGCTTTACTGTTGGAAAACAATTTGATTAAAAAGTTGCAACCACGTTATAATGTATTGCTTCGTGATGATAAAACGTATCCTTGGATTTGTATCAAAAACGAACGATTTCCGCGTATCTTTTCTACTCGAAAAATGATTAAAGACGGTTCAGAATATTTTGGACCTTATACAAGTTTCAAAACGGTTCATACAATTTTGGATTTGATTAAAGAATTGTACCCACTTCGAACGTGTAATTACGATTTATCTAAAGCGAATATTGATTCTGGAAAATTTAAAGTGTGTTTGGAATATCATATCGGAAATTGTAAAGGACCTTGTGAAGGGTATGAATCTTTGGAACATTATCAAGCACAAATTGAAAAAATACGTCAAATTTTAAAAGGAAATTTCAAAGAAAGTTTGAAAGATTTTAAAAAATTGATGACTGATTTGGCGATGGATATGAAGTTTGAAGAAGCACAAAAAATCAAAGAAAAAATCGAAGTTTTAGAAAACTACCAATCGCGTTCTACGGTTCTGAATCCGAAAATTACCAATTTAGATGTGTTTTCAATTGTTTCCGATGAAACAATGGCTTATGTAAACTTTTTACAAATTTCGCATGGTGCAATTGTTCGTTCCCATACTTTGGAATTAAAGAAAAAGCTTGATGAAACCAACGAAGAATTATTAGAATTAGCTGTTGTTGAGCTTCGCGAACGTTTTCATTTGAATGCTAAAGAAATTGTGGTTCCTTTTGCAATTGATTTAGGAGAAAATGTAAAAGTTACCATTCCTCAATTGGGCGATAAAAAACAAATTTTAGATTTATCAGAACGTAATGCTAAATATTACCGATTGGATCAATTGAAGCAAATCCAAATTGTAGATCCAGAACGTCATACGAATCGTATTATGGCGCAAATGCAAAAAGATTTGCGTTTATCAGTTGAACCACGCCATATTGAATGTTTTGATAATTCTAATATTCAAGGAACAAATCCAGTTTCGGCTTGTGTGGTTTTTAAAGATGGAAAACCAAGTAAGAAAGATTATCGTCATTTCAATATTAAAACGGTTGAAGGTCCTAATGATTTTGCTTCAATGGAAGAAGTGGTTTATCGTAGATATAAACGCATGTTAGATGAAAACGAATCTTTACCACAATTGATTATTATTGATGGTGGAAAAGGCCAATTGTCTTCCGCATTAAAAAGTTTGGATGATTTAGGTTTACGTGGTAAAATAGCTATAATAGGAATTGCAAAACGTTTGGAAGAGTTGTTCTATCCAGGAGATTCAGTGCCCTTGTATTTGGATAAAAAATCGGAAACGTTAAAAGTAATTCAGTATTTACGAAACGAAGCACATCGTTTTGGGATTACACATCATCGCGATAAAAGAAGTAAATCAGCACTAACAAATAGTTTGGAAAGTATACCAGGAATTGGAGAAAAAACGATGATTACTTTAATGAAACATTTTAAAAGTGTTAAAAGATTGCAAAATGCCGATGAAAAAGCAATTTCTGAGGTTGTAGGGGTTTCAAAAGCCAAAAAAATTTCCGACTTTTACAAGACAATTCAATCTGATAAAAATTCATGAAAAAATTCTTCTTGTTTGTAAGCCTACTAATTTTTACCCAAATCAGCTTAGGACAAGAAAATCCAAGACCAAAAGTAGGACTAGTTCTTAGTGGCGGAGGCGCTAAGGGATTGGCCCATATTGGTGTGCTTAAAGTAATCGATTCGTTAGGAATTAAAATTGATTATGTGGCAGGAACTAGTATGGGAGCAATTGTTGGTGGTTTGTATGCCTCAGGATATAGTGCCGAAGAATTGGATTCTATTTTTTCTCATGTAGATGTTGATGCTTTACTTCAGGATTACACTCCAAGAGAAGCCAAATCTTTTTATGAAAAGCGAAACGATGAAATTTATGCGTTAACCTTACCCTTCAATAAATTTAGACTCGGATTACCTTCTGGATTATCAAAAGGACTTTATAATTTCAATTTATTGTCAACTTTAACACAACACGTGCGACATGTTAGAGACTTTGACGAACTTCCAATTCCTTTTCTTTGTATTGCAACCAATGCCGAAACAGGTGAAAAAGTAGTGTTGGATTCGGGTGTTTTAGCTCAAAATATGATTGCTAGTGGTGCTTTGCCAACGTTATATAATCCGGTAGAAATAAATGGAAAAATATTGATTGATGGAGGTGTTATTGATAATTACCCAATAGAAGAACTTAAGGATAGAGGTTTGGATATTATTATTGGAGTTGATGTACAAGATGGTTTAAAAACTCGGGAAGAATTAAAAGGTGTTACTTCTGTTTTGTCTCAAATCAATAATTTTTCTATGATTGAGAAAATGGAAGGGAAACAAAAAGCAACAGACATTTATATAAAGCCTGATATAAAAGGATTTACAGTTGTTGATTTTGAAAAAGGAAAAGTAATCATTGAAAAGGGAAAAGAAAAAGCTTTAGAACATATTCAGAAATTAGTATTGTATGCCAATACCGATAAGGAGATAAAAGAACGTGTTGTGTTACAAGATTCTCTTTTTATAAAAGATATTATGTTTAATAAACTTGATAATTTTACAAGAGCTTATATAATCGGAAAACTCAAGTTTAAAAAGAACACTAAAATATCAAACAAGCAATTAAAAAAAGGAATTCTGAATTTAAATGCTACTCAAAACTTTAGTGCCATAAATTATTCTTTTGAAAAAATGCAAGATGGAGAAAAGTTGATTTTGCAATTGAAAGAAAATGAAAGTACGGCATTTTTAAAGTTTGGATTGCATTATGATGATTTATTTAAAAGCGGTATTTTATTAAATTACACCAAGAAGCGTTTAATTGCAAAAAATGATGTTGCTTCTTTAGATTTGGTTTTAGGTGATAACATTCGTTATAATTTTGATTATTATATAGATAATGGATTTTATTGGAGTTTTGGATTCAATTCTAAATTAACCACTTTTAATAGAAATGTTACGAGTACTATTGCTGAGGATGTTGCTTTAAATACAAACGCAAGTGCAATAAATGTTGATTTTTTAGATTTTAGCAATCAAGCTTATATGCAAACTATTTTTGCGCAAAAGTTTTCTTTAGGTGGTGGTGTTGAATTCAAAGTTTTAAAACTTGAATCGGAAACTTTAGGAAATACTAATTCGGTTTTTGAAAATAGCACTTATCTATCTCTATTTGGTTTTATGAAATACGATTCGTTCAATAAAAAATATTTTCCAAAAACGGGTTGGAATTTCAATTCTGAGATTCGTTCTTATGTTTATTCATCAGATTATAAAAATAATTTTGAGCGTTTTTCTATTGCTAAAGCCGATTTTGGTTTTGCTCAACCCGTTTACAAAAACTTGGTTTTTAAATTGCAAACAGAAGGCGGATTTGCTTTTGGAGAAAAAAGTGTTTCTTATTTTGATTTTATATTAGGTGGTTATGGGTTTCAACAAGTAAATAATATAAAACCATTTTTTGGTTATGATTATTTAAGTATTGCAGGAAATAGCTATGTAAAGTTGTTATTAACAGCAGATTACGAGATATTTAAGAAACATCATTTGAATTTTATTGCTAACTTTGCTAATGTTGGAGATAATATCTTTGACACCGTAGATACTTGGTTTGTAAAACCAAATTATTCAGGTTATTCGGTAGGTTACGGAATGGAAACAGTAATTGGTCCAGTCGAAATCAAACATTCTTGGTCGCCAGAAACTAGAGACCATTATACGTGGTTTTCTGTAGGGTTTTGGTTTTAATTTTTTTTTACGATATTTGTATTGATGAAAAATTGGGCAGGCTTACTTTCACATTTAAAGTTCCTCATCAAGAGAAATCCTGAATGAGCGCATATTTTTTTTTGATTATAAGCGAGAATTTATTCTTGCTTTAAGCTTTAATTAGAACTTTTAATAAAGAAAAAAATGCCAATATATCATAAATTAGGGAACATCCCTCCAAAGCGTCATATTCAATTCCGAAAACCAAACGGAGATTTGTATTATGAGCAGTTATTTGGAACAATTGGATTCGACGGAATGTCAACCAATTCTTACCACGAATTTAGACCAACAATGGTTAAAGAAATTCGTAAGCAATATTCTGTTGCACCTAAAATTGCAAAATCAAACAATATTCAATCGTATCGATTAAGAGGATTTCAAGTTGAGCCTCAAAATGATTTTCTAGAAAGTAGAAAAATAGTTTTAACGAACTCTGATTGTCATATTGTATTAGCTGCTCCAAAGAATTTAACTTCAGATTATTTTTATAAGAATACCGATTCTGATGAAGTAATTTTTATCCATAAAGGAATAGGAAAACTTCGTACAATGTATGGTAATCTTGATTTTAAATATGGAGATTACTTAGTTATTCCTCGTGGAATGATTTATAAAATGGATTTTGATACCGATGATAATCGTTTGTTTATTGTTGAATCACACCGTCCAATTTATACTCCAAAAAGATACAGAAACTGGTTCGGGCAATTATTAGAACATTCACCATTTTGTGAGCGTGATATTCGTCGTCCAGAAGAATTAGAAACGTATGCTGAAAAAGGTGAGTTTGTAATTAAAGTTAAAAAGAAAGATGAAATCTTTGAAATGGTATATGCTTCGCATCCATTCGATGTAATTGGATATGACGGATACAATTATCCTTATGCTTTTTCAATTCACGATTTTGAGCCTATTACAGGAAGAATTCATCAACCGCCTCCAGTGCACCAAACTTTTGAAACAGATGCGTTTGTAATTTGTTCATTTGTGCCTCGTTTGTACGATTATCATCCTGAATCTATTCCAGCACCTTATAATCATAGTAATATTGATAGTGATGAGGTGTTGTACTATGTTGATGGCGATTTTATGAGTAGAAATGATATCGAAGCTGGACATATTTCTTTACATCCAGCTGGTATTCCTCATGGACCACACCCAGGAGCTACTGAAAGAAGTATCGGTAAAGTAGATACACAAGAATTAGCAGTAATGGTAGATACTTTTAAACCTTTAATGGTTACAGAAGATGCTATGAAGATTGCTGATGAAAAATATTATCAATCTTGGTTAGACTAAATGAATTATAATAAATTATCAGCCGACCCAACAGCTTTAATACTTGGAATCATTGCATTTGTAATTATGGTTTTAGGTTTTTGTTGTGGACTAGTAGTGTTTCTATCATTAATTTTAGGAATTGTAGGACTAGTTCTTTCTATAAAAAGTTTAAAAGATTACGATGCAGATCCGTCAATATATTCGCCTCAAAGCAAACAGAATGTTTATGTTGCAAAGATTATTTGTTTGATTACGACTATTTTGTCATCATTATATTTTATAGTTATTGTGGTTGCGGTTGTGTTTTATCAAGTTGGAATATCCGATGTTTTTAAAAACAAATTAGAAAAATTAAACAATACACAAATCAACGATTCCATTTATATGGAAGAGGAAATAGAAGAAATTTATAATAACGATTCTGTTTATATAGATTCTACTTTTGTGGATTCTATTAAATAGATAATTAAAAATTAAGAATTATGGCACAAGAAATAAAATCGGTAGAATACGGATTAGAGAAAATATTTGAAGGAGCTCAAGACTTTTTACCTTTATTAGGAACAGATTATGTTGAGTTTTATGTAGGTAATGCAAAACAAGCGGCTCATTTTTACAAAACCGCTTTTGGTTTTCAATCTTTGGCTTATGCGGGATTAGAAACTGGTGTTAAAGACAGAGCTTCTTATGTTTTAAAACAAGATAAAATCCGTTTAGTTTTAACAACAGCTTTAAACAGTAACTCGCCAATTGGTGAACATGTGAAAAAACATGGTGATGGCGTTAAAGTGATTGCGCTTTGGGTTGAAGATGCTCGTAAATCATATCAAGAAACTACAAGTCGCGGTGCAAAATCGTATTTTGAACCAGTTGTTGAAAAAGATGAAAATGGAGAGGTAGTTCGCGCAGGAATTTATGGAGCTTATGGAGAAACAGTATTTGTTTTCGTTGAGCGTAAAAACTATAACGGAATTTTTATGCCTGGTTACAGCGAGTGGAAATCTGATTATAATCCAGAACCAGTTGGCTTAAAATATATCGACCACATGGTTGGGAATACAGGTTGGAACAGAATGAACGAAGCTGTTAAATGGTTTGAAGACGTTATGGGATTTGTAAACTTCCTTTCTTTTGATGACAAACAAATTACTACAGAGTATTCTGCTTTAATGTCTAAAGTTATGAGTAACGGAAACGGAAGAATTAAATTCCCAATTAACGAACCTGCAAATGGTAAAAAACGTTCTCAAATTGAAGAATATTTAGACTTCTACGAAGACGAAGGTGTTCAGCACATTGCTGTGGCAACAGATGACATTATTAAAACAGTTGCTGATATGAGAGCAAGAGGAATTGAGTTTTTAAGCACGCCACCTCAAGCTTATTATGATGCAATTCCTGAAAGATTGAAAGATCATATGTCTAAATTCAAAGAAGATATTAATGAACTTCAAAAATTAGGTATCATGATTGATGCAGATGAAGAAGGATATTTGTTGCAAATTTTTACTAAGCCAGTTGAAGATCGTCCAACGCTTTTCTTCGAAATTATTCAAAGAATGGGTGCTCGTGGATTCGGTGCAGGTAACTTTAAAGCCCTTTTTGAGTCAATTGAACGTGAACAGGAATTGCGAGGTACATTATAAAAATAGCTTTTTATTAACAAATCATCAAATTACAACGTTGTAGTAACATGATTTTTGATAAAAATATGTTAAAGTTGAAATTTAACTAAGAATAATTCAAAAAACATTTCTACATTTGCACTCGCAAAACAGGGAGGTAGTTTGCCTTGTTTTGACAATAAATTTTCATAATTTATAGTTTTTTGGTTGGTTAATAGCATAAAAACTCAGTCATATTTTTGACTGGGTTTTTTTGTTTTAGTATTTTTGGAACAGAAATTGCATTTTCATTTCTAAAAGGAATAAATTATGAAAAAAGTTATCTTATTATTGGTTCTTTTCGTGACTACGAATTCTTTCGTTGAACAAGAAAATGCATACACTACTGGAGAATGGTTTAAACTTCGAATTCACTACGGATTGGTTAATGCTGGTTATGCCACATTAGAAATTAAAGATGCCGTTAAAAACAACAAAAGAGTACATCATGTAGTAGGAAAAGGTTGGACTGTAGGTATGACTAAGTTTTTCTTTAAAGTTGAAGATAATTACGAAAGTTATTTTGACAAGCAAACCATGAAGCCGTATCAATTTGTTAGAAAAATTGATGAAGGTGGTTATACTAAAAATCAAGAAGGTTTTTTTGATCAAGATAAAAACACAGTATTAGTAAAAGATTACAAAAAGAAAACAGAAAAAACATTTTCGGTTCCTGAAAACGTTCAGGATATTGTGTCTTCATTTTACTATTTGAGAAATCATCCTAAAATTGATAAACTTAAAGTAGGCGAATCAATTGCAATAGATATGTTTTTTGATGATGAAACCACAAAGTTTAAGTTAAAATTTGTTGGTCGAGAAGATATAAAAACTAAATTTGGAAAAGTTTCTTGTATGATATTCAAACCTTATGTTCAGGCTGGAAGAGTCTTTAAAGAAGAAGAAAGCTTAACTGTTTGGATATCAGATGATGATAATAAAATTCCTATTCGTTTAAAAGCAAGCTTAGCAGTAGGTTCTTTAAAAGCCGATTTAGAAGCTTTTAAAGGATTAAAAAATTCATTTGTAGTTAAAGTAGAAAAATAAAATAATGGAAGTAACTCCTAAAATTCAGGAACAATTAAATCAACTAAACGATAAGTTTGAAGCAATAAATCAAAATACGTCTACGCATCTTGAAGGATTAATTTGGGCAAAACCAATTACCTATTGGGATTATATTCAAACCGACGCACTTTTAAGTCTTCAAACACAAAGAACCACTTTGCCAGACGAAATGGTTTTTGTAATGTATCATCAAGTAAACGAATTGTTGTTCAAAATGATTTTATGGGAAATGGACCAATTATGCCATAATGAGCAACCAACAACAGATTATTTTACTGAAAAATTAGGTAGAATTAGTCGTTATTTTGATATGTTAACTACTTCTTTCGATATCATGAAAGATGGTATGGAACCTGAGCAATATTTAAAATTCAGAAATACACTTACGCCGGCTAGTGGTTTTCAATCGGCACAATATCGATTAATTGAGTTTAGTTCAACCGATTTAATCAACTTAATAGATAATCGTTTTAGAGCTACAATTGATAGAAATACACCATACGAGCACGCTTTCGAACATTTGTATTGGCAAGCTGCTGGTAAAGATTATCACACTGGAGAAAAATCGTATTTGATTTTAGAATTCGAAAAGAAATACAAAAAGGTTTTCTTAGATTATATGGAAGAATACAACACCATTAATTTGTGGAGAAAATTTAAACAGTTACCAGAAGCCGATCAACAAAATCCAGAATTAGTAGCAGCGATGCGTCATTACGATAAAACCGTAAACATAACATGGGTAATGGGTCACTTTAATGCAGCAAAAAAATACATCGAAAGTGTACCAGGAAATCACGAAGCTACAGGTGGAAGTGACTGGAAAAAATACATGTTACCAAAATACCAAAAAAGAATATTCTTCCCTGAATTATGGACGAAAGAAGAATTAGATAACTGGGGAGAATAACCGCCATAGTGCATAAAACAAAAAACATTGAGATATTTAGTAATAGCCATTTTATTTGTTACTTTTTTTACCGCTTGTAATTCAAAAGAAGAATCAGAAAAAACAAAAAAAGCAGTAGTAAAAAAAGAACCTATCATAAAAGAATACGGATTTACCTTTAACGACTTCAAAGTAGTTAGAGATACAATTCGTTCAGGCGATACTTTTGGTAAACTTTTAGAAAAATATCCATTAAAAGATAGTTTACGAGTTCATGATGTTACCGAAAAAGTAAAAGATTCTTTCAATGTAAGAAGAATTAAAGCAGGTAAACCTTACATCATGTTTCTCGATAAGAAAAAGCCTAACACGCTTCAAGCTTTAGTTTATATCGAAGATAGAATTAGCTATACTGTTGTTGATTTTAGAGATTCAATAGCAGTTTTCAATAAAAAGAAACCCACTACTTTAAAGAGAAGAGTAGTAGCAGCAGAAATCGAAGGTTCATTATCCGAAACGCTTAGCAATGCTGGAGTCAGTGCTGGTTTAGCCAATAAGTTAGCGAATATTTACGCTTATACTGTCGATTTCTTTAAAATTCAAAAAGGTGATAAATTTGCGGTTACCATAAACGAACGCTATATCGACGATTCCATTTATGTTGGTGTAGAAAGTATCGAAGCTTCTTACTTTGAACATAAAGGCAAGAAAATTTTCGCGTTTCCTTATAAATTGTCCGAAAATCAAAAATATGAAGACTATTATGATGAAAACGGAAAAGGTTTAAAGAGTATGTTTTTAAAGGCGCCATTGGATTATTTTAGAATCTCTTCACGTTTTTCGGGTAGACGTTTCCATCCGGTTCAAATGCGTTTTAAAGCACATAACGGAACTGATTATGCTGCGCCACATGGAACTCCTATTAAAACAACTGCTTCTGGAGTTGTTGAAAGAACAGGTTATACTGCTGGAAATGGAAATTTCGTAAAAGTTCGTCATAGTTCAACATATTCTACGCAATATTTACACATGTCCAAGATTTTAGTTCGCAACGGACAACGCGTTACGCAAGGACAAGTAATTGGTAAAGTAGGAAGTACTGGTTTGGCCACTGGTCCACACGTTTGTTATCGTTTTTGGAAAAATGGCGTTCAAGTAGATCCGCTTAGGCTGAAATTGCCAAATGCCGAACCGATGAATGAATCACATAAACAAAAATATTTAGCGCATATTGCTCCTTTAAAGAAAGAATTGGATAGTATAACTGCAGTAAAATTTAAAGAATAATGACACTACCAAAAGTAAATCCGTCACAAACAGCTGCATGGCAGCAAATACAATCACACTTTGAGAAAATGCAAGCAACTTCTATGAAAGATTTGTTTGCTTCTGATACAAATAGAGCTGAGAAATTTCACATACAATGGAATGATTTTTTAGTTGATTATTCTAAAAATATTGCCAATCAAGAAACGTTAGATTTATTATTGAATTTAGCTAATGAAGTGCAATTAAAAAAAGCGATTTCAAGTTATTTCCAAGGCGATTTAATCAATCAAACCGAAAACAGAGCGGTTTTACACACGGCGCTTCGTGCAAAAGAATCAGCCAATATTTTGGTTGATGGCGTTAACGTAATGCCAGAAGTATATTCGGTAAAAAATAAAATTAAAAACTTCTCAAACGAAGTTATCTCAGGAAATAGAAAAGGATTTACAGGAAAACCATTCACGGATATTGTAAATATTGGAATTGGCGGTTCTGATTTGGGTCCAGCGATGATTGTAGAAGCCTTACAATTCTATAAAAATCATTTAAACGTTCATTTTGTTTCCAATGTAGATGGCGATCACGTTAACGAAGTAATCAAGAAATTAAATCCAGAAACTACTTTATTTGTAGTCGTTTCTAAAACGTTCACTACGCAAGAAACCTTATCCAATGCCGAAACCATCAGAAGCTGGTTTTTACAATCCGCTTCACAAGACGATGTGGCGAAGCATTTCGTAGCGGTTTCAACTAATATCCAAAAGGTAACCGAATTCGGAATTAATCCCGACAACGTTTTCCCAATGTGGGATTGGGTTGGAGGTCGTTTTTCGTTATGGAGCGCGGTAGGTTTATCTATAAGTTTAGCTGTTGGATTTGATAATTTCGATAAGTTATTGAAAGGTGCCAACGAAATGGACGAACATTTCAAAAACGAATCTTTCGACAAAAATATTCCGGTAATTTTAGCTATACTAAGCATTTGGTACAACAACTTTTTTGGTGCCGAAAGCGAAGCTTTAATTCCGTACACTCAATATTTACAAAAGTTAGCTCCTTATCTACAACAAGGTATTATGGAGAGTAACGGAAAAAGTATTGGAAGAGACGGAAAACCTGTAAATTATCAAACTGGAACAATTATTTGGGGCGAACCTGGAACAAATTCGCAACACGCGTTTTTCCAGTTGATTCATCAAGGAACCAAATTAATTCCAACAGATTTCATCGGATTCAAACAATCACTTTACGAAAACAAAGACCATCATGACAAATTGATGTCGAATTTCTTTGCGCAAACCGAAGCTTTATTGATGGGTAAAACCGAAGCGCAAGTAAAAGCAGAATTCGAGAAACAAGGAATTTCAGGTGAAAAAGCCGATTTTCTATTGCCTTTCAAAGTGTTTTCAGGAAATAAACCAACAAATACGATTCTAATCGATAAATTAACGCCAGAGTCATTAGGTGCTTTAGTGGCAATGTACGAACACAAGATTTTTGTGCAAGGTATCATTTGGAACATCTTCAGTTATGACCAATGGGGCGTGGAATTAGGAAAACAATTAGCTAATTCCATCTTAGACGAAATCGAGTCGAAAGAAGTGAAAAATCACGATAGTTCTACTTCGTTTTTGTTAAAAGCGTATTTGAAATAAGTTTTTGAAATACATGATATAAAAACCTCTTATTCATTTTTTTGGGTAAGAGGTTTTTTAATTTCCTATATTTGTAATTCACTTTAAAAAAAATTAGGTATGTACGAAACTATTCAATCCGTTCACTCTATCTTAGCTTATGCCGCTTTAGGGCTTTTAGTATTAGCTTCAATTAATGCCATTTTTGGATTAACCTCTAAAAAATTATTTACCGATAAAGACTTACGTTTGTCTTTATTCACTTTAATCATCTGCCATATTCAATTGTTAGTAGGTTTGATTTTGTATTTTGTTTCTCCATTAGGATTAGAACAATTAGGTAACATGAAAGACGCTGCTGTGCGTTTAACTTCGTTAGAGCATCCATTAATTAATATTATTGCTTTAGTATTAATCACAATCGGATGGTCAAAACACAAAAAAGAAGAAAGTAACAACGGAAAATTCAAAAAGATTGCCGTTTTCTATACATTAGGTTTAATATTAATCTTATCGAGACTTCCTTGGGCTAACTGGTTCAACTAGTCTTTGGTACAGTCTTTGGTAATAAGTCAAGAAAATCAATAAATTATGAAGAAAAACATCTTAATAATAGCATTTGTATTACTTATTGCCGCATTAGTAGGCTTTTCTAATGGAACTAAATCTGGTTTCGTTAGAAAAGCTTCTTTATATGATACCGTTAAGAAAAAAGATTCCCTCCAACTTTTAGATTCGATAAAAAAATCAGACTCTATTCGAGTGGCCGATTCTATAGCTAATCTAAAAACCAAACTATACAAGAAAAACGTAGAAGCTTCGCATTATTCCGATAAATTAAATGGAAGACGAACCGCAAGCGGACAAGTTTTTAGCAACAAAAAATATACGGCGGCACATAAAACGCTAAAATTTGGAACGAAAGTAAAAGTAACCAATTTAGCCAATAACAAAAGCGTTATCGTAACTATCAACGATAGAGGTCCGCACACTAGAGGAAGAGAAATCGATTTGGCAAAACGTCCCTTTTTAGATATTTCTCATAATAATGGACGCTCACTTTTACGTGTGAGTTTAGAAATCGTAGAGTAATTATTTCAATTTACTTCCTTTTGAAGCCCACCAAGGCACCGTTTCCACAACTAATCTTCCTGCTTTTACTGCTGGATCAAGATTAGCTAAACTATCCGCTTCTTTCATAGTTTCGGTATTGAAAAGTAAGAATCCTGAAATCGTTTCATGTTTATCAGATGGACCAGCGACACTAATTTTATTCGTTTTCGCTAACCAATTGATATGTTCCATATGCTTTTTCTGAATTTCCGCCGCTTCTTCTTTCGAATGTTCACGGTTAGGACCTTTTTTAAGCATGACCAAAAAATATTTCTGCATCACATACGTAGTATCGCCTTCTTTGTAGCTAACGGTTTCGTGATTGGTTTTCGGTTTGTCAGGATAAATTACGGTATTTGAACCGCAAGAAAACAATAAAATTGTTGCCAATATTCCAAAAAGTGCTTTCATTTTACCAAGATTTAAAAGGATTATTACTCAAGTAAGCATTGTAATAACGTTCGTCAGAAGTGACTTCTTTCCCTAACCAATTCGGTTTTTCAAAAGATTCAGTTTCCGATTGTAGTTCTATTTCCGCTACGATTAAACCTTCGTTTTCACCTGCAAAAACATCAACTTCATACGTATGTTTCCCCATAGGAACTTCGTAACGAATTTTATCAATAGCGCCTTTTTCACAAAGTAGTAACAAGGCTTCAGCTTCTGAAATGGAGATTTCTTTTTCCCACTCAAAACGACTCATGCCCGATTCGTTTCCTTTGCCTTTTATGGTTAAAAAACCTTTGTCACCTTTGATTCTAACTCTAACGGTTCGTTCGGGATTCGAATTCAAATAGCCTTGTACAATTCTAAACTGAGTCCTACTTTCCGAAATAAAATCGGTTGACGTGACTAAAAATTTGCGCTCTATTTCTGTCAAAATTTAATATTTATTTAGGCTTCTAAATTACTAAAAAATACTTTCTCTTTGTATCTTTACGAATCTATGACCAAAATTATGAATTTATTTACAAGCAAAAATCATCTTTCTCCCGATGTAATTCTTAAGAAATACTTTAACGAATTACAGCTCTGGCGTAATGAAGAAAACGAAATTGATATTTTAGTTCAATTGGTTAACGCCGTCCGTCCAAGAAATCCAAAAAAACCAGAACAAATAACTCTTTTTCCTATTATCGAATTTTTTACAAATAACGATGAGGAACGAATCAACTTTGTAGCGTATTTGCAAACGGTTTTACAAAGCAAAAATTTCGACGCCATTTTAACTGATGCCGGAATTCTTCAAGATACCGATTTCTTCTACGAAGTTAAAAAGCGTGTTTTTGCAAAAGTTTTACCCTATCAAGCGCCAAAAGACACCTTACAATATGTTTTAAATCAGGTTTTTTATGTGGATTCTGATCCGGTTTGGATTAATAAAATTCCAAAATCTGAGTTAGAAACGCTTTTTGAATTGTTTCAATTTGAGACGATTTATGAAAACGTTGCGGTCAATTCGCCTTTGTATGAAGTGATGCAAGCTATCAATCTGCTTTCGCAAAGAACCAGCGGGAAAGCCCTAGAATCTGACGTAATGAAAATGGTGCCCGAATATGCTGGTTTGGAAAGTCCATTTGCTGCTTTTGAAAAAGAATTGTATGCCATTGAAAATACGATTCGCAATAAAGAATCGGAATTTTACACCACTTCATCTGATATCAATTACAAGCAATTGTTGGTGTTGTATAAACAATGTAACGAATTTGTTGAGAAAGCCTTTCAAAACTCCTCTAAATACGGAATTTCGCTACGTGTGAATCAAAACTTGTTGCGCATCAAACAACAGTTGTATCGCGTAGGTGTTTTGATGCCACTTTTGGTAATCGATAAACCCGAAGACAAAAAAGCAAAATCAATTGAATTAGCGATTAAACTCATTAAATACAATTGCTTAAAAACCAACGTTAGAAAGTTATTTAACGAAAGCACGCAATTGTTATCGTACGAAATCACGCAACACACCGCAAAAACAGGCGAACACTATATAACCGTTTCTAAAACCGAGTATTTTAAAATGCTTTATGCGGCTATGGGCGGTGGTTTAATCGTTGGATTTTTATGTATTATTAAACTGTTGTTTTCTAAAATTGAAACTAGTGATTTTGGTCACGCCTTTTTATACAGTTTAAATTATTCTTTAGGATTTATTGTTATTTACCTTCTCGGATTTACGCTAGCAACTAAGCAACCTGCAATGACGGCTGCTGCATTAATTAGTGCGCTTGAAGATGGTTTGAAAAAACAAGCCAATGGCGATGGTGAAAAACACAAAAGTTTTGCGGTTTTGTTTGCCAGATTATTCCGTTCGCAGTTTGTGGCGTTTCTTGGAAATGTTATCATGGCGTTTCCTGTTGCTTTATTAGGAATTTGGTTAATCGATACGACGTTTGGAAATAATATTGCCGAAGTAAAATGGTTCAAATTCATCACCGATTTAAATCCAATAAAATCGTTGTTGCTTTTTCATGCCGCTATTGCTGGATTTTTCTTGTTTTTATCTGGAATTATCTCAGGAAGTGTTGCCAACAAAGACAAACATTACAATGTAAAATACCGCATAGAAGAACATCCTTGGTTAAAAATGACTTTTGGAAAAGAAAAAACAAAACGTTTTGCCAAGTGGTACGATAAAAAATGGGCAGGTTTAATTTCCAATTTTTGGTTTGGAATTTTCCTAGGAAGTACATCATCTGTTGGTAAATTTCTTGGATTAGCTTTAGATATTCGTCACATTACCTTTGCGAGTGGAAATTTAGCATTAGCCTTATATGGCGCAAAATTTCATGTTGAGCAAAGCATGATGATTTGGGGAATTATTGGGGTTTTCATGATTGGAATTGTCAACTTTTTAGTGAGTTTTGGGTTGTCTTTAGGATTGGCTTTCCGCTCTCGTAATATTCCAATTACCGAATTACGACCAATTATTACCTCTATAAAACAGCATTTTTATAGAAAACCGATGAGTTTCTTTTTTCCTACCGAATAAGTTATGAGCGAACACTACCGAAAAATAATTCACGTTGACATGGATGCGTTTTATGCATCGGTAGAGCAAATGGACAATCCGGAGCTGAAAGGAAAGCCTTTGGCTGTTGGTGGAAGCGAAGTTCGTGGAGTGGTTTCTGCAGCAAGTTATGAGGCAAGGAAATTTGGAGTTCGAAGTGCTATTAGCGGCATCCAGGCAAAACGATTGTGTCCGGATTTAATTTTTGTACGACCACGATTTGACCGATACAAAGAGATTTCGAAGAAAATTCGCAAGATTTTTCATGAATATACCGATTTAGTGGAACCGTTATCGCTCGATGAAGCCTATTTAGACGTTACCGAAAACAAAAAAGGCAATCCGAGTGCGACATTAATAGCGCAAGAAATCAGAAAACGTATTTTTGAAGAAGTTGGGTTAACCGCTTCAGCTGGAATTTCCGTAAATAAATTTGTGGCTAAAATAGCTTCGGATTATAACAAACCTAATGGACAAAAAACGGTAAATCCTGATGAGGTGGAAATTTTTTTAGAGAAATTAGACATTAAAAAGTTCTATGGTGTAGGCAAAGTCACTGCCGAAAAAATGTACCAATTGGGAATTTTTACGGGTTACGATTTGAAACAAAAATCGCTGGAATATTTAGAAAAACACTTTGGAAACAGCGGTTTGCATTACTATCAAATTTGTCGTGGCATTCACAACAGCGCAGTAAAACCTAATCGTAAGATAAAATCCGTTGGAGCGGAACGAACATTTGGCGAAAATTTATCTTCCGAAATTTTTATGGAAGAACGTTTGCAAAGCATTGCTAAAGAATTAGAAAAACGCTTGCAAAAAAGCAAAATATCAGGAAAAACCATCACCTTAAAAATAAAATATTCCGATTTTACATTACAAACGCGAAGTAAAACATTGCCTTATTTTATAAGCGATAAACACATTATTTTAGATGTTGCTAAAGATTTACTTTACCAAGAACGTTTGAGAAATTCGGTGCGATTGTTAGGTATTTCGGTGAATAATTTAAACAACGAAGAAAAAACTAAAACCGCTTTACCTCAAAAAAGTGTTTCGGTACAATTGAAGTTTGAGTTTTAAAAAGTTGAAATTTTAACTAAAAGTATAGAAAAACTATAACAATGGTGTTGTAGGATTTTTGTTATATTGCATAATGATGTGATAAATTTTAATTTTTTTAACCAAATTGTATAAATAAATGGATTGGATTATTGAGAATAAAGATTGGATATTTAGTGGAATAGGTGTTTTAATTATAGGAATTATTATTAATTATTTTATTGATAGAAACAAACAAAATGATAAACTCGGAATATTAGATAATTCTTCTGAGTCTAGTGTTGAAGTTAAAAATGAAGTTGTTATTAACAATATTCTTGAAGGAAAAAATTCTGGTAATCTTGCACCAAAGAGTGCGTTATCTTCAAAAGACGAACTTGAAACTAGAAAAAAGTTAACAAATATTCTTTTTGTTGATGATGATACTAAATTTAAAATTATAAAAATTCTTAATGTATCTGGATGGATTAACACGAAAATAATTAAAGATATTGATAATCCAGATTCTGATTTAGTGAAAAATTCACACATACTTTTTGTCGATATTAATGGTGTTGGTATAAAAATGGGATTTAAAGATGAAGGTTTGGGTCTGGCTAATTATTTAAAGAAAAAATATCCCGAAAAAAAAGTAATTATTTATTCAACTGAACAAGGCGGAAATAGATTTCATGAGGCATTGAGAAAAGTTGATGATTTTCTTCATAAAAATGCAGAACCTTCAGAATTCCAGGAAATTATTGAACAATTTAGTGCAGAAGTTGATTTGAAATGAGAATTCAATTAAAAAATAAGAATAGAATAAATTTGTACTCTGATTTTTCGGCTGAGTGTAATTCGTGTATTAATAATTGCTCAAGTTTAACACTAAAAGTTAAATGCCCTGTCTATGAAGATCAGAGAAGAATTGGTTTTAAAACTAATGAGTTTGGAGAGGTTTTTTGTTGTTCATCTTCAAAGGATTATTGTTTAAGTTCAAAAACCTTTATTAATAAATTAGAATCAATTCTTTTTGGATTAAAAGAGATTGAAATTATTAAGGAACAACTTAATCTTGATTCTCAAAAATTGATTCATAATCTAACCAAAACAAATGGTCATAATATTCAAGAATTATATGCCGTTGTCCCACAAGATTTGTTGACACAGAATTTAAATCAACAACTTGATTCGATTCAAAAAAAGATTTTAGAGAATCCTGAAGAGGCAGCGAGAACTTTTTTAAGAATTGCAAAAAATAATGCCGCGATGAAAGCTGAATTTTCTGTTATTAATAAGTTAATGGAAGGAGAAAGTACTATAAGAAACAGAAGGCATCAAATTAGAAAAGTTACATTGAATTTATTTCACATTTTCTTTCAAGATTTTAAAGACATTAGTGTTTATGTTAATTTTGAAGAGAACGATGATTATTTGATTTTTGACTATGAAATTTTACATGTTGCACTTTATCATCTAATTGATAATGCAACAAAATACATTAGGCCTAATTCAATATTCAATGTTAGGTTTCAGAAAGATGAAAATAATTTTTATCTAAAATTGGAAATGTCTTCTTTGAAAATTAGTAATGAAGAGAAGCGTAACATTTTTCAAGAAGGAGTTTCTGGATTGATGGCAATAAAATTAGGTAAATCTGGTAAGGGCCTTGGTTTGGGTACAACAGCTAAAATTTTAGAATTAAATAATGCAGAATTAATTATTGATAATAATGTAGATCCTCAAAAAGCCTATAAAGAAAAAGGCATTGAATATGAAGAGAATGTTTTTACAATAAAATTTAAAAATTATACACTTCAACAATACGGAAAAATAGGTTAATTTATTTTATTCGACTCTATTTTTTTATTAGTCATGTAAAAAAAATCCGTTCTGAAATTCAAAACGGATTTTTTATATAATTTAAAGCTAAGCTTATTCTATTTCAGAAACACGCATCGTGTTTACCATTCCTTTTGCTACGATAGGCATTGCGGCTAAGTTTACTACCATATCGCCTTTTTTTACGTATTTCTTTTCTTTACAAATCGTGTTGATATCGTCGATGGTGTCGTCTGTACTTACTAACTTGTCATAGAAATACGCTCTAACTCCCCATAACAAGTTCAATTGCGTTAAAATACGTTTGTTAGACGTAAATACCAAAATATGCGATTTTGGTCGCCAAGCCGAAATTTGGAACGCCGTATAACCCGAGTTGGTTAACGTTGTAATCGCTTTCGCATTAATGGTATCTGCCATTTGAGAAGCGTGGTAACAAATCGATTTGGTAATATAACGTTGGTTTTTTACTTGTGGCTGCGATAACGGCACTTTAATTAATGGCGAATCTTCCACACTTTCAATAATACGTGTCATGGTTTGAATTACTTCCACAGGATAATTTCCTACTGAAGTTTCCCCTGATAACATTACCGCATCAGCTCCGTCCATTACTGAGTTTGCTACGTCGTTTACTTCGGCACGTGTTGGGGTTAATGACGTAATCATCGTTTCCATCATTTGTGTTGCCACGATTACTGGAATACGAGCTGTTTTTGCTCTGTGAATCAATTTTTTCTGAATCAATGGCACTTCTTCTGCAGGAACTTCCACACCTAAATCACCACGAGCTACCATCAAACCATCGCAAAATGCTACGATTTTATCAATGTTCTCAACTGCTTCTGGCTTTTCAATTTTAGCAATAATCGGAATTTTATGATCCGAATGTTCCGCAATTAAATCTTGTAAATCTTCTAAGTCATTTGGGGTTCTCACAAACGATAATGCAATCCAATCTACTTTGTTTTCGATAGCAAATTTAGCATCGCGAATATCTTTTTCGGTTAAAGCAGGAAGCGAAACTTTTGTGTTTGGTAAATTCACCCCTTTTTTCGATTTTAATGGGCCACCTTGAACTACCACCGCTTCAACTTCAGTGTTTTTATCGGTTTTTGTTACTTCGAAAATTAATTTTCCGTCGTCTAATAAGATTCTTTCTCCTGGATTTACGTCTTTTGGAAACTCTTTGTAGTTCATATAAACACGTTCAGATGTTCCTAAGATGTCTTCTGCTGTGGTAAAAGTAATTTTGTCGCCTTTACTTACTACCACGTCTTCTTTCATTACACCTACACGTAATTTCGGACCTTGTAAATCGGCTAAGATGGAAGTAGTATAACCAAACTCATCGTTCAGTTCTCTAATCATATCAATTCTGGCACTAACATCGGTATAATCAGCGTGCGAAAAGTTAATTCGGAAGACATTAACTCCAGCATCCACCATATTTTTAAGCACTTCTTTTGTACTACAGGCAGGACCTAGTGTAGCTACAATTTTAGTTTTTTTGTTTGTTGGCATTTTAATTAAAAAATTAAATTATTTTTTGATTTTAAGTTTGTTGTATCAACGGAATAAGCAGTAGTTATGTTTTTAATTTTCAATATGCTATCGATAATTACATCGGCATCAAAGCCATAATCGATATTTTCAATTTTAATTAAATAATCTGCTTTTTTATATTCTGGAAGTAAAAAAACGGTGATGTCAACTTGTTCAAAAAGTGAACTCGTTTGTTTGTTCGAATTGATAATCGTGGTTTTATTTTCGATTAAGGTCCAAATTACATCGTTTTTTTCATCATCAAAAGTAAAATTCTCAAAAGCGCTTTTTCCTTCTGAAATGGCAATTTCTACGTAGTTATCATTTTTTTGTAACTGCAATCCCAATTCTTTGTTTAAGCAATACGCTAATTTGTAATCTTCTAAAGATGTATGAATGGCGATTAACTCATAATCATCTGAAATAAAATCGTTTATTTGAATTTTATGAATGGCCATTTTCCAAAATTAAGTCGTAAAGATAAGGTTAAAATACGTTAAAAACTACCCATTGAGTAGTTCTTAACGATAATTTATAAACGAAAACGTTTGAGTAGAGAATTATTTTTTTGAAATTTTTTCTTGTAATGCAAAATAGGCTCTTTGAGCTGCTTTTTCTTCCGCTTTTTTCTTTGAAGTAGCTCGAGCTTTAGCAATAATTTTGTTGTTAATTGACAATTTTACGCTGAAATATTTTTGTCCTTCTTGACCATTATCTTCAATAAAATCAAAAGCGAAAGGAGCTTTTTCTTTTTGACACCATTCGATAATTAAACTTTTGTAACTGATGACTTTACCTTCTAATTTAGCAATATCAACATATTGTTTAATAATTTTATTTTGAATAAATTTTTCGCAATAAGTAAACCCTTTATCTAAATAAATGGCGCCAATAAATGCTTCAAACAAATTACCATGAATGTTTTCTCCAAATTGACTCGAATTGACTTTACTTTCTACAAATTGGACTAAGTTGAAATCACGACCTAGTTCATTCAAATGTTCTCTACTTACAATTTTAGAGCGCATTTTTGTCAAATAACCTTCATCTCCCGAAGGAACTTCACTATATAAATGAGCAGCTATAACACTTCCTAACATAGCATCGCCAAGGAATTCTAAGCGCTCATAATTAAAAGGATTTCCTTTTTCGTCTACTTTATTAGCTGAGCGATGAGTAAATGCTTTTTTGTAATATTTTAATTCATTGGGCTGAAAACCAAGGATTTTCGTAATTTTTTCAAAAAAAATCCCGTCTTCTGGAGAACGGGAATTTTTTCGTATTTTATTAAATAAACGACGCATGTTTAGTTCTCAAATTTTTTGAATAAAACACAAGCGTTATGTCCACCAAAACCAAAAGTATTACTCATAGCCACTTTAATTTCGCGTTTTTGCGCTTTGTTTAAAGTTAAGTTTAATGATGGATCAATGTTTTCGTCTACTGTTGTATGATTAATCGTTGGTGGCACAATACCGTTTTGCATCGCTAATATAGAAGCAATTGCTTCAATAGCACCAGCAGCACCAAGTAAGTGACCTGTCATCGATTTTGTCGAGTTAATGTTGATGTTTTTAGCGTGATCACCAAAAACATGGCTAATTGCTTTTAACTCAGCAACGTCTCCAAGCGGTGTTGAAGTTCCGTGAGTGTTAATGTGGTCTACATCTTCTGGTTTTAAGCCAGCGTCACGTAAACAGTTTTCCATCACGGCAATTACTCCAATTCCTTCTGGGTGTGGAGCCGTTAAGTGATACGCATCAGAAGATAAACCACCCCCACCTACTTCACAGTAGATTTTAGCACCACGAGCAATCGCATGTTCGTACTCTTCTAATACTAAAGCACCAGCACCTTCACCTAAAACAAATCCATCACGAGTAGCATCAAAGGGTCTTGAAGCGGTTTCTGGACTTTCGTTTCTAGTTGATAAAGCTTGCATAGAGTTAAATCCGCCCATACCTGCAATGGTTACAGCTGCTTCAGAACCACCTGAAACAACAACATCACACATTCCTAAACGAATGTAGTTGAACGCATCTACTAAAGCATTTGCCGAAGAAGCACATGCAGAAACCGTAGTATAGTTAGGTCCCATGAAACCATTTCGCATTGAAATGTGTCCAGGAGCAATATCTGCAATCATTTTAGGGATAAAGAATGGATTAAAACGCGGTGTTCCATCACCAGCGGCATAACTCATTACTTCGTCTTGGAAAGTTTGTAAACCTCCAATACCCGCTCCCCAAATAACTCCAACTCTATGTTTGTTTACATTTTCTAATGTAATTCCTGAATCTTTAATGGCTTCGTCACTCGCAACAATAGCATATTGAGCAAACTTATCCATTCTGCGAACCTCTTTTTTGTCGATAAAATCTTCTACATTGAAGTTTTTAATTTCACAAGCAAATTTGGTTTTATGCTTTTCAGTATCGTAATAAGTAATAGGGGCAGCGCCACTTTTTCCGTTCACAAGACCGTCCCAATATTCTTGAAGAGTATTTCCAATAGGAGTTAACGCTCCAAGACCTGTTACAACAACACGCTTTAATTGCATATTCTAATATTTAAAAAATCGTTTAAACAAATAATACCCGTGTTTTCTTTAGTTATTAGGGATAAAGAGACAAGGGTATTTCAATATAATGTGATTGAAATTCAATCAAAAATAGTCTAATTTTCTTTAAAATAATAAAAACCCGCATGCAAAATTGCACACGGGCGTTTTATTTATTATTTTTTAGCTTCTTCGATGTAAGAAATAGCTTGACCTACAGTAGCAATGTTTTCAGCTTGGTCGTCTGGAATTTGGATATCAAATTCTTTTTCGAACTCCATAATAAGCTCAACAGTGTCTAATGAATCAGCTCCTAAATCATTTGTGAAGCTTGCTTCTGTTACAACTTCGTTTTCGTCAACTCCTAATTTGTCTACGATAATCGCTTTTACTCTTGATGCAATGTCTGACATAATCTTTAATTTTTAATTTAATTTGTTGGCAAAAATAAAAAACTTTATTTTAAAACCACCTTTTTGTTACTAAATGTGACTACGAAAATAAAAAAAAATATTCACAAAGGCTTCTTTTTTTTATTTTTTACCAATAATTATTCTTTTTTTTGTGGGAAGAAATCCATACTGAAATGAAGAATATTGTGCTTTTTGCTTCCGGAAATGGCTCAAATGCGGAAGAAATTATTCGCTATTTTAAAAAAAATAACCAAGGAACTGTAGTCGCTATCTTTTCTAACAAACCAGATGCCAAAGTGTTAGATAGAGCAAAAAATCATGATATCCCTTCAGTAGTTTTTAATAAAACGCAGTTAAATGAAGGTTTTGTGTTGGAACAATTGCATCAATTTCAACCCGATTTAATCGTTTTAGCCGGATTTCTACTGAAATTTCCAGAGTCTATATTAAAAGAATATCCAAAAGTGATTAACATTCATCCTGCATTATTGCCAAAATACGGCGGAAAAGGAATGTACGGCATGAATGTACATCAAGCTGTTTTGGAAAATAAAGAAAAAGAAACCGGAATCACCATTCATTATGTAAACGAACATTACGATGAAGGCGAATTTATTTTTCAAAAATCAGTCAACATCGAGGATTGCAAAACTGCGGAAGAAATTGCGCATAAAATCCATGAATTAGAACATCAATATTTTCCAACGGTTATTTCTGAAGTTCTAAATTCTAAATTCTAAATTCATAATTTGTCACACGAAGTCCACATATACACAGACGGCGCTGCCAAGGGAAACCCTGGGCCGGCTGGCTATGGCGTGGTGATGGAAATGGTAGGGACACCCTATAAAAAAGAATTTTACGAAGGTTTCCGATTGTCGACCAATAATAGAATGGAATTGTTAGCGGTAATTGTAGGTTTAGAGAAATTAAAAAATCCAAAAACCAAAGTCTTAGTCGTTTCCGATTCGAAATATGTGGTGGATGCGGTAGAAAAACGCTGGGTGTTTCAGTGGGAAAAAATCAATTTCAAAGCCAAGAAAAACCCTGATTTATGGATGCGTTTCTTAAAAGTGTATCGCAAACACCAAGTCGATTTTCAATGGGTAAAAGGACATAACAGTCATCCGCAAAACGAACGTTGTGATGAATTGGCAGTTATGGCTTCGCAACAAGAAAAATTATCTATTGACGAGTTTTATGAGCGTGAAGAAGGGAGGTTGTTGTAAAAGATTAATTTTTAGATATATAACCTTTTGCAACTCTGCAACTAAAAGATTATCTTTGCACCTTATTTCAAATTCAATTTAATGAACAAACTATTAATAGTAGGAACAGTAGCTTTTGATGCTATTGAAACACCTTTCGGAAAAACGGATAAAATCTTAGGTGGAGCAGCAACTTACATTGGTTTATCCTCTAATTTTTTTAATGTTGATGCAGCAGTAGTTTCTGTTGTTGGAGAAGATTTTCCAAAGGAATATTTAGATTTATTAGAAAACAAAGGAGTAAATATAGAAGGAATTGAAATCGTAAAAGGTGGAAAAACGTTCTTTTGGAGTGGAAAATACCACAACGATTTAAATTCTCGCGACACTTTAGTTACTGAATTAAACGTTTTGGCTGATTTTAATCCAGTTGTTCCGCAAGCATATAAAAATTCAGATGTAGTTTTATTAGGAAACTTGCACCCAATTGTACAATCTGGTGTTTTAAACCAAATGACCGAAAGACCAAAGTTAGTAGTATTAGATACAATGAACTTTTGGATGGACTGCGCATTACCAGAATTATTAGACGTTATTAAACGTGTAGATGTAATTACAATTAATGACGAAGAAGCACGTCAGTTATCTGGAGAATATTCTTTAGTTAAAGCAGCTGCTAAAATCCATACAATGGGACCAAAATATGTGGTAATTAAAAAAGGAGAACACGGAGCATTATTGTTCCACAATAAAGAGGTTTTCTTTGCCCCAGCATTACCATTAGAAGAAGTGTTTGATCCAACTGGTGCTGGAGATACGTTCGCAGGAGGTTTTGCAGGTTACATTGCACAATCTGAAAACATCTCTTTTGACAATATGAAAAATGCCATTATTTATGGTTCTAATTTAGCGTCTTTCTGTGTAGAGAAATTTGGTACAGAAAGAATGGAAAATTTAGATAGAAAAGAAGTTAATGCTCGTTTACAACAATTTAAGTCATTAACGCAATTTGAAATAGAATTAGAAGAATAAAAACGTGCCTCGATTTTCGGGGCATTTTTTGTTTTATAAATAATAAGAATTACAACAACCTACAACAACACAACTACTTATGAGTGACGCAATCAAACACGAGTGTGGAATTGCCCTTCTTCGATTAAAAAAACCGTTAGAGTTTTATAAAGAAAAATACGGATCAGCTTTTTATGGAGTACAAAAAATGTACTTACTTATGGAAAAGCAACACAATCGCGGTCAAGACGGTGCAGGATTGGCAAGTATCAAATTGGATGTAAATCCTGGTGAACGCTATATTAGCCGAATTCGATCTAATGATCCACAACCTATTAAAGATATTTTTGCCCAAATTAACGACAGAATAAGTCGTGAATTAGAGGCAAATCCTGAATATCAGAATAATGTAGCGCTTCAAAAACAAAACATACCTTATGTTGGCGAAGTGTTTTTAGGACACGTTCGTTACGGAACTTTTGGTAAAAATAGTATTGAGAGTGTACATCCATTTTTACGTCAAAACAATTGGATGCACCGTAATTTAATTGTTGCCGGGAACTTTAATATGACCAATGTTAAGGAGTTGTTTCAAAATCTAATCGATTTGGGTCAACATCCGAAACAAATGGCAGATACTGTAACGGTAATGGAAAAAATCGGACATTTTTTAGATGACGAGGTAACTCATTTGTATAAAGAATGTAAAAACGAAGGCTATTCTAAGCAAGAAGCTTCTCCGGTAATTGGTGAACGATTAAACATTCAAAGAATTTTAGAGCGTGCATCTCGCAATTGGGATGGAGGTTATGCAATGGCTGGTTTATTTGGTCATGGAGATTCTTTTGTAATGCGTGATCCTGCAGGAATTCGTCCAGCTTTCTTTTACGAGGATGATGAAATTGTAGTAGTAGCATCAGAACGTCCAGTTATTCAAACGGTTTTCAATGTGCCTTTCGAAAAAGTACAAGAACTAAATCCAGGAAGTGCAATTATCATTAAGAAAAACGGAAATGTTTCTGTAGAAGAAGTAAGAACTCCGTTAATCAAAAAAGCATGTTCGTTTGAACGCATTTATTTCTCGCGTGGTAGCGATGCCGAAATTTATAGAGAAAGAAAAGAATTGGGTAAATTAATCTTCCCAAGTGTTTTAGAAGCAATTGATAACGATACCGATAATACAGTTTTCTCCTATATTCCAAATACAGCTGAAACTTCTTTTTACGGAATGTCTGAAGCTGCTCAAGATTTCTTAAATCAGCGAAAAGCTCGAACAATCATTGAGCAAAAAGACACATTAACTGAAGAAACTTTAAAAGAATTGCTTTCGGTTAAGATTAGAACTGAAAAAATTGCCATTAAAGACGCAAAATTAAGAACATTCATTACAGAAGATAGTAGTCGTGACGATTTAGTTGCGCACGTTTACGATGTAACGTATGGTGTGGTAAAACCAACTGATAATTTGGTAATTATTGATGATAGTATTGTAAGAGGAACAACTTTAAAACAAAGCATCATTAAAATGATGGACAGATTAAGTCCTAAGAAAATAGTGGTTGTTTCTTCTGCACCTCAAATTCGTTATCCCGATTGTTATGGTATTGATATGGCAAAATTGGAAGGATTAGTTGCGTTTAGAGCGGCTCTTGAGTTGTTAAAAGAGCGTAACTTATATCATATTGTAGAAGAAGTTTATAAAAAATCAAAAGCACAAGAAGATTTTGTTGATGCTGATGTGATAAATTATGTAAAAGAAATTTATGCTCCATTTACAGATCAAGAAATATCAGATAAAATTGCTGAGATGTTAACTCCAGAAGGAACAAAAGCTGAAGTGAAAATTATCTATCAAACGGTAGCCGATTTACATATTGCTTGTCCTAAGAATTTAGGAGATTGGTATTTCACAGGAGATTATCCAACTGATGGAGGTAATCGAGTGGTAAACAGAGCATTTATGAATTTTTATGAAGGAAAAGACGCAAGAGCATACTAAAAAATGCACTTTATCGACTTTTTATTTCGTTTAACAATTTTTTTATAGTAATACAAAATCTCGCCATACTTTAGCACTACCAGAAAATTAGTAGGTTAAGTTTTATGGTAGATTTGGGGCAAAAAGGGTACGCAATGCGTGCCTTTTTTTTTGACAAAAAATCACATTTTAACTTAAAAATGTCTTTTTTAATTGTTGAAAATGCATTTCATCGATTTTTTATTTCGTTTAACAATTTTTTTATGCAAGCATAGTACGTTGTATTACTTTAGTACTACCAGAAAATTAGTAGGTTAAGTTTTATGGTAGATTTGGGGCAAAAAGGGTACGCAATGCGTGCCTTTTTTTTTGACAAAAAAGGAGTGTAATTGTTATGAAAAATAAAAAAAAAGAACTGTATTTTTTTAAAAACGCATTTCATCGAGTTTTTGTGTTATTCAACAATTTTTTTGTGCACGCATAGTTTCTTGTTCTACTTTAGCACTACCAGAAAATTAGTAGGTTAAGTTTTATGGTAGATTTGGGGCAAAAAGGGTACGCAATGCGTGCCTTTTTTATTTTAATAAATTGGGTTAAAAAAAAGGCGAAGAATTAATTCTTCGCCTTTTTTTAGTTTTTCTTTTTCTTATTTGTTAGCTGAAAAACGTTTTGCAACTTCAGCCCAATTGATAACATTGAAAAAAGCTTCAATATAGTCAGGACGACGGTTTTGATAGTTTAAATAGTAAGCATGTTCCCATACATCCATTCCTAAAATTGGTTGTCCTCCACAAGCAACACCTGGCATAATTGGGTTGTCTTGGTTAGGAGTAGAACAAACTTCTAATTTTCCATCTTTTACACATAACCAAGCCCATCCAGACCCAAAACGTGTAGCACCAGCTTTAGCAAATTCAGCTTTAAAGTTTTCAAAAGAACCAAAAGCACTATCAATTGCAGCAGCTAATTCACCTGTTGGTAAACCTCCACCGTTTGGCGACATAATTTCCCAAAACATAGTGTGATTGTAGTGTCCACCTCCGTTGTTACGAACAGCCATATTGTTCATATCAAGATTTTTCATAATATCTTCAATAGATTTTCCATCTAAATCTGTTCCAGCAATTGCATTGTTTAAGTTAGTAACATATGCATTGTGGTGCTTAGAATGGTGGATTTCCATTGTTCTAGCATCAATATGTGGTTCTAATGCATCATATGCATAAGGTAATTGTGGTAATTCAAAAGCCATAATATTTTATTTTTAGATTAGTAATATTTTCACCAAATTTACAAATTAAACTTCGGAATCAAAAATAGATAGTTTCTATACCACTATTATTAAGATAAATATAACATTTGAAATCACCAGCAATAAAATTGCTATACAAAAACAAATCAATAAACAGGTGATTCCATATATGACAACAAAAAAAATGTAATTTACATATATGAAAACAGCTGCTTTTACCATATATGATGCTTCGGCTGGTTCAGGAAAAACCTATACCTTAACAAAAGAGTATTTAAAAATTCTTTTCTTAGCTTCAAACGACGATTCATATCGCAAAATTTTGGCTATTACTTTTACCAACAAAGCGGTTGAAGAGATGAAAAATAGAATCGTATCTAGTTTATATGAGTTTTCTATTGATACGACTTCTGAAAAAGCCATGGAATTGCTAAAAGATGTTTCAAATGAAACCAAATTAAGCATTGCTACGCTAAAAGATAAATCAAAAGCGATCATCAAGAATATCATTCATAATTATGCAGCTTTTGATATTTCAACGATAGATAAATTCACACATAAAGTAATTCGAACTTTTGCTCAAGATTTAAATTTACCACCCAATTTTGAAGTTTCATTAGAAACTGATTCGCTTTTGCAAGAAGCAATAGATTTGGTGATTTCTAAAGCAGGTGATGATGTTGGATTAACCAAATTATTGATTGAGTTTTCAAAAGACAGAACTGACGATGATAAAAACTGGGATATTTCGGCCGAATTATTAAAGGTCTCTCAATTGATTACGAATGAAAACAATTCGGAAGAAATCAAAGAAATGGCAGATAAGAGTTTGGATGATTTTGGAATCGTAAAAAAGAAATTACAAGAAAAAATCAAACAACTGAAATCGGAATGTAAGGCAATTGCTCAAAGTGTTTTGGATTTAATTGATGCGAATAGTGTTTCTCGAAAATCGTTTTATTCAAGTTATGTTACAAATCATTTAGAGAAAGTTGCTTCAGATAAAATTGCGATTAATGAAACTATTATAAAATATTTGGATGGTGAAAAATCATCTTATGGTGCAAAAATCCCTCAATCCGATAAAGATTTTATTGATGAAAATGCTTCTGAAATTTTAGCTTCAATTTTAGAAATTAATTCAAAAGTTGGTAAAATTGCCATGTACGAAGCTTTTTTACAAAACTTAAATCCTCTTTCGTTATTAAATACTATTTATCAGGAATTCAAGCAAATTCAGGAAGAACAAAATTTGGTTTCTATTTCAGATTTTAATCGCATTATTCACAACGAAATCCAAAATCAGCCAGCACCTTTTATTTATGAACGTTTGGGTGAAAAATACCGTCATTATTTTATAGACGAATTTCAGGATACATCGGTAATGCAATGGCAAAATTTAATACCCTTAATAGATAATGCTTTGTCAGGTGAAGACGATTTTGGAAATCCTGGAACATTAATGTTGGTTGGCGATCCTAAACAAGCAATTTATCGTTGGCGAGGAGGAAAAGCGGAGCAATTTATCGATTTAGCAAAAGAAGATAAAAAATACAATCCCTTTTCCAATAAAGACAAAGAAACGCTTCGTTTAGGAACTAATTATCGCAGTTTTAGTGAAGTGATTCAGTTTAATAATGCCTTTTTCAAGCAATTATCAGATAAATTTGAAAATTCAGATTATAAAAATTTATATGAAAATCTTTCGCATCAAGAAGTCAATTCTAAAAAAGGAGGTTATGTAAATCTCTCGTTTATTGAAGTGCCAGAAGACGAAACCGAAGTCGAAGGTTTTGATTCCGATAATGATTCGATATCAATAAAAGATAAATTTTATTTAAATCAAACGTTGCGAACCATTGAAAAATGTGTTGCAAATGGTTTTGAATACAAGGATATTGTTTTGCTAACCAGAACTAAAGCGCCCGGAATAAAGTTGGCGAATTTCTTAACCGAAAACAGCGTTCCGATTTTATCATCGGAAACCTTATTGATTCAAAATGCAACAGAAGTAAAGTTGTTGATTGCTTTGCTTCGTTATTTGAAAAATCCAAAAGACGACGAATCAAAAGTATATTTCCTTTATTTCATTGCAAAATATTTACAAAACGAATTAGAAATACACGATTTTATAGTTGCTACTAAAGACAAAAGTTCTGAAGAATTAGAAGCGTTTTTGAAAACTATCGGAATTGAAATTTCGTTTAAAAATTGCAAGAAAAAGTCGCTTTATGAAGCAGTTGAAATTTTAATTGCAACATTTTTAAATGATAAAGTGAATACTTCGTATTTGCAGTATTTCTTGGATTTGGTGTTGGAAAAAGATGTAAAATCGCAATCGAGTATTGCCGATTTTTTAGAGTATTGGGACAAAATTGGTTATCAAAAAAGTATTCCGTCACCAGAAGGAACAAACGCGGTTCGCATCATGACGATCCATAAATCAAAAGGATTGGAATTTCCGGTGGTGATTTTTCCGTTTGCAGAGGAAAATTTTTCGAGTAAACCAAAAGATAAACTATGGATTCCGATTGAAGACTCTAATGTAGATTTCCCAAAGGCTTTAATCAACAATAAAAAAGAAGTTGAAACCTATGGAAACGAGGCGAAAACTATTTTTCAGACTAAAAATCAAGAAGAAGTTTTAGATACAATTAATGTTTTATATGTTGCATTAACGCGTGCAGAGGAACAATTGTATGTGATTTCGAATAAACTGAAAACCAAAAAAGGAGAATTGGTTACCAATAATTTATCGTATTATTTTATCGAATTTTTACAAAATTCAGGAAAGTTTGAAGAAACGCAATTGGAATACGATTTTGGAAATCCAATCCGAATTTCAACTAATAAATCACATAAAGAAAAGAACAATCAAATAGGAATAGTTGCTCGAAAATTAAATCCAAAAAACATTAAAATTGCGCAACGCGAAGCCTTGATGTGGGGAACAATTCAACAAGATGCTATTACTTTTGGAAATATTTTGCATGAAATTATGGCGTTTGTTCAAACAAAAGAAGATGCGGATTTGGCTATCCAAAAAGCAACAGAATCAGGTTTGATTACGTTTTCTCAACAAAGTGTTTTCAAGGATAAAATCCAAAATATTGTAAACCATCCTGAATTACTTGAATTCTTTGATGCTGAAGCCAAAGTTTTTAATGAGCAAACTATTATAAAAAAAGCGACAAAAACAATCAAGCCCGATAGAGTAGTTATAAAAGCTAATCAAGCATATTTGTTAGATTATAAAACAGGAGAAAAACAAAAAAAACACATTGTGCAATTACAAGAATACGAATTGGCTTTACAGGAAATGAACTTTCAGGTTGTAAAAAAAGCATTAATCTATATAAGCGAAAACATAGAAATAGTAACTTTGTAGCCGCAAACTAATAACAACAAACAACAATATATATGTACGGAAAAATCCAACAACACTTACAAAACGAATTGAATACGATTCAAGAAAACGGATTATTTAAAAAAGAGCGCGTTATTACATCGCCACAAGGAGCTGAAATTACAATTTCAACAGGAGAAACGGTTTTAAATTTTTGCGCAAACAATTATTTAGGATTATCATCTCATCCAGAAGTTGTTCAAGCCGCAAAAGATGCTTTGGATTCTCATGGTTTTGGAATGTCATCAGTGCGTTTTATTTGTGGGACTCAAGATATTCATAAAGAATTAGAGCAAAAAATCGCCAATTTCTACGGAACAGAAGACACTATTTTATATGCGGCCGCTTTTGATGCTAATGGTGGTGTTTTTGAACCTTTATTAGGAGAAGAAGATTGTATCATTTCCGATTCTTTGAATCATGCTTCTATTATTGATGGAGTTCGTTTATGCAAATCAGCTCGTTACCGTTATGAAAATAACAATATGGAAGATTTAGAGACGCAATTGATTGCTGCTGCTGAAAAAGGACATCGCTTTAAACTAATTGTAACTGACGGTGTTTTCTCAATGGATGGATTAGTAGCGCCTTTAGATAAAATTTGTGATTTAGCAGATAAATATGATGCCATGGTTATGGTTGACGAATGTCATGCTGCAGGGTTCATCGGTGCTACAGGAAAAGGAACATTGGAGGCTAAAGGTGTAATGGGAAGAGTAGATATCATTACAGGAACACTTGGAAAAGCTTTAGGTGGAGCAATGGGTGGTTATACTACAGCAAAAAAGGAAATTATTGAAATATTACGCCAACGCTCACGCCCATATTTGTTTTCAAATTCCTTAGCGCCTTCAATTGTAGGAGCTTCGTTAAAAGTTTTTGAATTATTAGAGAAAGATACCATATTAAGAGATAAATTAGAGTGGAACACCAATTATTTCAAAGCAGGTTTAAGAAAAGCAGGTATTGATTTTATCGATGGCGACTCTGCAATTGTACCTGTAATGTTGTACGATGCCAAATTATCGCAAATAATGGCAGAAGAATTGTTAAAAAAAGGAATCTATGTTATAGGGTTTTTCTTTCCAGTTGTTCCTAAAGATAAAGCGCGTATTCGCGTACAATTATCTGCTGCTCACACGCAAGAACATTTGGATAAAGCAATCAGCGCTTTCACAGAAGTTGCTAAAAAATTAGAAATAATCAAGTAAAATCAGACAAAAAAGTAATTTTTTTTAACAAAACTTTTTGTAGTTTAAAAAAACGTATTACTTTTGTTCTAATTATAACGCATTGTAATTAAATAAAACAAGTATGAAACATCTTAACAAATTATTTGCTGCCGCTTTATTGTTTGCAGGTTTAACAACTCAAGCACAGGACAGCAACAACCCATGGGCAGTGTCTTTTGGGGCAAACGCAGTAGACACTAAAGTGAGTGCTGTTGGTAATGATAGTCCAAAATGGATTCAATTAGGAAACGCAAGAGAAAACTGGAATTTTATTCCTTCAGTATCTTATTTAACTGTATCTAGATACGTAGGTGATGGTTTTTCTTTTGGTTTAACAGGTTCTGTTAATAAAATTGATAAATGGGTTGAAAGAGATCGTACAACGGAATATACTGATGTGGTATCTAATCCTGGAGATTTAGCTTACTATGCATTCGATGCAACTATCAAGTATAGTTTCATGGAAATGATTGGTACAAAATGGTTTGATCCATCTCTTAACATTGGTGGAGGTTACAACTTCTTCGGTGATGCTTCTGCAGGTACTGTTAATGGAGGTGTAGGTTTAACATTTTGGTTCACTGAACAAGTTGGTTTACAATTACAATCTACTTACAAACATTCATTTGATGACACTAGAGTTGCTGACTTAGATGTTCCTACTCATATCCAACATATGGCTGGTTTAACTTTCAAATTTGGAGGTAAAGATACAGACGGTGATGGAATTTATGACAAAGATGACGCATGTCCAGAAGTAGCTGGTTTACCAGAATTCAAAGGATGTCCAGATACAGATAAAGACGGAATCCAAGATTCAGAAGACGCTTGTCCAGAAGAAGCTGGTTCTAAAGAATTAAACGGTTGTCCTGATAACGACGGTGACGGAATCATCAATTCAGAAGATGCTTGTCCAGATGACAAAGGAACTAAAATGATGAATGGATGTCCAGATGCTGACGGTGACGGTGTTGCTGATAAAGATGACAACTGTCCTACTGTAGCTGGTGCAAAAGATAACGCTGGTTGTCCTTGGCCTGATACTGATGGTGACGGTGTTGCTGATAAAGATGACAAATGTCCTACTGTAGCCGGTACTGTTGCTAACAATGGTTGTCCTGAAGTATCTGATGATGCTATCAAAAAATTAAATGATTATGCTAAAACTATCTTGTTTAACTCTGGAAAATCTTCTTTCCAAAAACAAACATACCCAGTTTTACAAGCTATTGTTGCTATCTTAAAAGAGTATCCAACAGCTAAGTTCTCAATTGAAGGACATACTGATTCTGATGGTGCTGAAGAAATGAACCAAAAATTATCTGCTTCAAGAGCTGACGCTGTTAAAGCTTACTTAATTGAAAACGGTATTTCAGCTGATAGATTATCTGCAACAGGATTTGGAGAAAAATATCCAATTGACTCTAACAAAACTGCTAAAGGTAAAGCTAACAACAGAAGAGTAGAAGTGAAATTAGTAAAATAATTTCTTTCTAAAATATAATAGGAAACGCCTCGATTTATCGGGGCGTTTTTTTATTTTTATAAAATGAAAACAATTACTTTTTTAGACAAGTTAAGTGCTGCCATTTTATCGCAATCCGATATTGAATTATCCAATTGTTTGATTGTATTGCCTAATAAAAGAGCAAAGGTTTTTCTTTTAGAAAGTTTAAAAAGGCAACTTGAATCTACTTCATTTGCTCCTAGCATTATAAGTATTGAGGAGTTTATTCAAGATATTTCAGGGATTCGTTCCATAGATCCAATTGAGTTGTTGTTTGAATTCTACGAAGTATACCTTTCTGTAACTGAGAAAGGGAAACAACAAACATTTGAAGAATTTGCAACTTGGGCTAAAACGGCTATTCAGGACTTTAATGAAATAGATCGTTACCTATTAGACCCAAATCATATATTTTCTTATTTAAAAGATATTGAAGCTTTAAAAAGATGGAAATTAGAGCCTCAAGACACAACTAAATTGATTGATGCTCATTTTGAGTTTTGGTCAAAATTGCCTTTATATTATGAGTCTTTTTATAAACATTTGTTTAAGAAAAATATAGGTTACCAAGGTTTGTTGTATAGAGAAGCAATTAAAAATTTAGAAGCTTTTACCAATACAATTTCTAATCAAATCTACTTTGCAGGATTTAATGCACTTAATCAGGCAGAAGAAAGAATTTTCAAACATTTGGCAACTGAAAACAAAGCCAAAATTTATTGGGATATCGATGAAGTGTTTTTAAATGATGCATACCATGATGCTGGTTTGTTTGTCAGAAAGTTTAAGAAGGAATGGAAACCATTTGTAAATCAAGATTTTGAATGGGTTGTAAATCATTTCAGCGAAGAAAAAAATATTGAAATTATTGGTACACCAAAAAGTATTGGTCAAGCCAAAATTGTTGGAACTATTGTAGAAAAAATTCATTCTGAAAATTCTAGTTTAGAAAAAACAGCTGTTGTTCTTGGTGATGAGAATTTATTATTGCCTGTTTTGTATGGATTGCCTGAATCTATTGACGCATTGAATATAACAATGGGTTATCCGAGTAAGAATAATCCAGCACAATTGCTAATTAGTAAGTTGTTTAAATTGCATATCAATGCGAATCAACGAAACGAAAAAAGCTATACATTTTACTATAAAGAAGTTTTAGATATTTTAAATCATCCTCTAGTTGAGCCTTATTGCAAGGTTGAAGAAGTGGTTAAAGTAATCAATAACAACAATTTTACGTTCTTTTCAAATCAAAAACTGTTTAGTTTATACGTAGAGAAATACCCAAATTCAGAAAATAGATTTTTCGAATTGTTGTTTAGTCGTTGGGAAGATTCCATCGATGTTGTTTTAGATCGATTAAAAGAAATATTACTTATCATAAAATCGAGTTTAAGCAATGATGATGCCGAAGAAAAAGTAACAAAAGCCTTTGTGTATTCCGTATTCAAAACCATTAATAAATTAACCAATTATCACGAAGCATATCATCAGATTGATAATTTACAATCACTTCATTCTATTTATAAGCAAATAATCGATTTAGCGGAAGTTTCTTTTGAAGGTGAACCTTTGTCTGGTCTTCAGGTAATGGGTGTTTTAGAAAGCCGAGTATTAGATTTTGAAAATGTAATTATTACTTCAGTAAATGAAGGTAAATTCCCGGCTGGAAAATCCCAAAATTCATTCATTCCATATGATGTGAAAAAAGAATTAGGTTTGCCAACGTACAAGGAGAAAGATGCTATTTATTGTTATCACTTTTATCATTTATTATTACGTGCAAAAAATATTTGGTTGCTTTACAATACCGATAACGAAGGAATCGATGCTGGAGAAAAAAGCCGTTTTATTACGCAATTAGAAATTGAAAAACAACCAAAGCATAACATTACAAGCACTATTTATAATGCGGTTCTACCAGAAAAAGCGTATGAACCTGTAACTATTCCTAAAACGGATAAAATAATTGAGCGTTTAAACGAAATTGCAACTGTAAAAGGATTTTCGCCATCGTCTTTAACGAATTATATTCGAAATCCGTTACAGTTTTACATGCAACGTATTTTGCGCATTAACGAGGCGGATGAAGTAGAAGAAAATATTGCAGTTAACACTTTAGGAACCATCATTCACAATGCGTTGGAAGAATTGTATACGCCTTATTTGAATCAGTTTTTGGCATTGCATCACATTGAAGCTATGGAAAATCAAATTGGCGATGTGATTCTGAAACATTTCAAAGAGATTTACAAAGAAGGTGAAATTACCAAAGGGAAAAACCTATTGGCTTTTGAAGTAGCAAAACGAAATGTTTATAATTTTCTACAATTAGAAAAGAAAGATATCGAAGAAGGTCAAGCTATAAAAGTATTGATGCTAGAAGCAAGTTTGTCCTGTGATATAGAAGTACCAAATTTACCTTTTCCAATAAAAATAGCAGGGAAAGTCGACCGTATTGAAGAACGAAACGGAAGTATTCGAATTATCGATTATAAAACTGGGAAAGTAGATGGCAATTCACTTAAAATTTCCGATTTTCAAGATTTAACTTCGGATATTAAGAATGAAAAAATTATCCAATTACTGTGTTATGCGTTGATGTTTGATAATCACGAATTAAAGCAGAATCGAGAAGTTTCAGCCGGAATTGTTTCGTTTAAAAACATGAAAAACGGTTTTTTACCTTTCGGATTAGGAAAAGGAAAAGATTCCGAACTTGTTATTTCTGGTGAAATTTTAGAGGATTTTAAAAAGGAGTTACAAAAGTTAATATTAGAAATTTTTAACACAGAAGTTGCTTTTAAAGAAAAGGTTTAACGTTTTGTTACAATTTTCTTACATGGTTTTTCGTTTTCTTTACCGAACTGTAATTTAATACGTTTAGTAATCGAAAATGAATCCTATGAAAAAATCCTTTCTTTTTGTTTTAATCTTATTAATTAATGTTGTTTTTTCTCAAGCTCAAGAAGTATTTTATAATCTTGATTTTGAAAAAACAGTTGATAATGATTTGCCTACCGGATGGCAAAAGTGGGGAGATTATAGCCTAGAAATTGATTCCACAAATTTTTATTCTGGAAAAAGAGCATTACTAATTGATTCCAAAGTAGGAGATGCTTTTGGCTGTGTTGCTTATGAATTACCTGCAAATTTTAAAGGAAAGAAAATAACTTTAGAAGGTTATATTAAGATGGAAAATGCTACTGATGGATTTGTAGGATTACTTATGAGAATTGATAAGGATGGACAATCTGTTGCATTTGACAACATGCAAAAGCAAAAACTTCAAGGAACATCCGACTGGAAAAAATATTCAATTACGTTAGATTTTAAAGAAAATGCGGATAGAATTTATGTTGCCGGAATTTTAGTTGGAAAAGGAAAAGCTTGGTTTGATAATTTTAAAGTTTCAATTGATGGTAAACCTATTGAAAAATTAAAATTTGTAGAAAGAGAACTTTCAATAGTAGAAAAAGACAATGAATTTGACTCGGGTTCAAAGTTTGAATTGAACCAATTGAATGAAATTCAGAAACGAAATTTATTTGTATTAGGAAAGGTTTGGGGTTTTGTAAAATACCATCACCCAGTAATTGCTGAAGGAACTATTAGTTGGGACTATGAGCTTTTCAGAATCTTACCAAAAATCGACAACAAAAATTTTGATGATGATTTGGTTAAATGGATTAACAAGTTAAGAACTTTTAAAACTACAACACAAAAACTTCCAAAAGAAGACCAAATCAAATTGCTTCCCAACACAAAATGGATTTCAGATACAAATTTCATTTCGGCAGAATTATCTGCATTACTTCAAAAAGTAAATAATGCAGATAGAAAAGACAAAAGTTATTACATCAAATTACATAATAGAGTAGGAAATCCAGATTTCACTAATGAAAAAGTGTATGAAAAAATGGATTATGCCGATACAGGTATCAAGCTTTTAGCTGTTTTTAGATATTGGAACATGATCGAATACTTTTTCCCTAATCGCCATTTAATGGATGAAAATTGGGATACCGTTCTTGCTGAGTTTATTCCAAGAATGACTGAAACAAAAGATAAAAAAGAATACACTTTAACATTATTAGAACTTATAGGAAAAATTCAAGACACACATGCTAACATTTGGCGATATAATGCGGTTTTAGATACGTATTTCGGAGAAAATATTGCCCCGATAAAAATGAAATTTATTGAAAATAAAGCCATAGTTGTAAAATTAGAAGAAGACTTTAAAGATGGAAATGTTGCTGTTGGTGATGAAATTTTATCGGTTAACGGAATTAAAGTAGAAGATTGGTTAAAGAACAATTTAAAATATTTCCCGGCTTCCAATTATCCTACACAATTGCGAGATGTTGCTAGAAAATTGTTGCGTTCAAATGAAAAATCTATTCAGCTTACAATTGAAAATAGAACTGGAACTAAAAATGTAGCGGTTAATACAGTCAAGTACAAATATTATAAAGACGAACCATTATCGCACAAAGAGATTAATGACAATATTGGTTATATCTATCCAGGAACATTGAAGAAAGGCGAGATAAAAGAAATTATGGACAAGTTTTTAAGCAAAAAAGGATTGATTGTAGACATGAGATGTTATCCTTCTGATTTTATCGTTTTTAGTTTGAGTAATTATCTTTTAAATGAGAAAAAAGACTTTGTAAAATTCACAACCGGAAGTGTTAAAACTCCAGGGCTATTTACTATGAGGGGCGACGAAGAAGCTGCTGGAGGTAGTAACCGAGATTATTACAAAGGAAAAGTGGTGATACTTATTAACGAAGATACACAGAGTAATGCTGAGTATACTACAATGGCATTACGAGTTACTCCAAATGCAACAGTTGTAGGAAGTACTACAGCTGGTGCTGATGGAAATGTATCAGCTATTTATTTGCCAGGAAGCATTTTCACCTACATTTCTGGAATAGGAGTTTTGAATCCTGATCGATCAGAAACACAACGTGTAGGAATAATTCCAGATGTAAAAATGGAACCAACTGTTAATGGAATTCGTGATGGAAAAGATGAATTGTTAGATAAAGCAATTGAGTTGATAAACAACAATTAAACCTTCTTCAAAAACTTTTGAAAAACAGCAAGTAAATCGGTTCCGTTTTCAATGTGACTCATATGACCATCTTCAAAGGTGGTCAGTTCAATAGTAGTGTCTTCAATTTGAGTAAGATTTTCTTCGTATGGTAAAACCGGATCTTTTTTTCCTAAGACTAAGTGAATAGGGTAAGGAGCTAAATGCATAAGAACTTCACGGTCTTTACGTATTTTCATGCCTTCTAAAGCGGCAACAATACCTTGAAGCGGTGTTTTTAAAGCATCTAGTTTTACTTCTTCGATTACAGTTGCCAAACGTTCGCGATTGTCTTCACTAAATAAATTGGCAATACTCATTCTTATAAAAGCGGTATAGTTTTGTTTTACAGCAATTATAGCACGATCGCGATTTGTTTTACGTTCATCGCTATCGGCTCTTGAAGTAGAGTTCTGTAAAATAATTCCTTTTACATTGTCAGGATACAACTCACCAAACGCTAATGCTACATAACCACCCATTGAATGACCAATTAAAACTATCTTTCTGATTTTTAATTCATGCAAAACATGATGCACCATATCGGCTTGGTCTTCCATAGTATGAACATAACCCAAACATTCCGTTTCACCATGCCCTAACAAATCGATAGTAATAACACGATGTTTTTTTGCTAGTTCAGGAACAAACGCTTTCCACATCAATTGATTTTCCAAAAAACCGTGCAATAATACAATAGCCGTTCCTTTTCCTTGGTCGGTGAAAGCAATTTTAGTGTTTTTGAAGTTCGTGGTTTTCATGTGGGCAAAGGTATAGTTTAAACGCAAAGGGCGCAAGGTTTTTTCGCGAAGTACGCAAGGATTGTTTCACCACAAAATTGTCATTCCGTAGGAATCTCATAAAGAGATGCTTTACAGCATGACAAGTTTGCGTTGAGCTAAGTTTGAACATAAAAAAAACAGCTCACATTCCTGTAAGCCGAAGTTTTTATTGTAAATTCTTTATCTTTAAAATAATTAGTTGTAAAAAACCTATTATCCAATATGTCGGAAATCTTATGAATGTATATATAACTTCGAATCCATCCATCCAACCGCCATTTAATTTTACTCTTTGTAGTTCAATAATAATCGAAATTATTGGCAAAACAAACCCAAATAGACCAATTGAAATTAAACAACCTTCTTTAAAATTAAAATTCTTATCCCAGAATTTAATGTTTAGGAAGACTAGAATACCAATAATTAAATAGTCAAAATAACCGATTAGCATTTTAAAGTTTTTAAAAGTATTTATTCTTTATTAACTATTCATTATCGCTTCAATTTCCTCAATTTCAATTGGAATGTTTCGCATTAAATTGAAAGGTTCGCCTTGTTTTTGAATCACAACATCATCTTCTAAACGAATACCAAAACCTTCTTTCGGAATGTAAATTCCTGGTTCAACGGTAAAAACCATGTTGGCTTGCATGGGTTCGTGTAATAATCCATAATCGTGAGTATCTAATCCCATGTGGTGACTTGTTCCGTGCATGAAATATTTTTTATACGCTGGCCAATCTGGATTTTCGTTTTGTACATCGGCTTTATCGATTAATCTTAAACCTAACAATTCTGAAGTCATGATTTTTCCCACTTCCACATGATATTGTTTCCATAATGTTCCTGGTACCAACATTTTGGTAGCTTCGTTTTTCACATTCAAAACCGCTTGATAAACTGTTTTTTGTCTATCTGTAAAACGACCCGAAACAGGAATAGTTCTACTCATATCACTTGAATAATTGGCGTACTCGGCACCAACGTCTAATAAAATCAAATCACCCGCTTTACATTGTTGGTTGTTTTCGATATAATGTAACACATTCGCGTTGTTACCAGAAGCAATAATTGGTGTGTAAGCAAATCCTTTTGAACGATTTCTTAAAAATTCGTGTGCAAATTCTGCTTCAATTTCATATTCCATTACGCCAGGTTTCACAAAGTTTAAAACTCTACGGAAACCTTTTTCAGTAATATTACATGCATTTTGAATTAAATCCAATTCTTCTTGTTCTTTAATAGAACGTAGTTTTTGAAGAATAGGATTTGATTTTTCTACTTTGTGAGCAGGATAATTTTCTTTCCACCATTTTACAAAACGTGCTTCACGGGTTTCTGTTTCAATAACCGCTCTGTAATGTTCGTTTGTGTTGATGTAAATCGTATCGGCATAGGCCATGATTTCTTTTAAAGTCTTGTGGAAATCTTGTAACCAAATTACTGTTTTGATTCCTGAAACTTCAAAAGCACGTTCTTTAGTTAGTTTTTCACCTTCCCAAATAGCAATGTGCTCATTCGTTTCTTTTAAGAATAAAATTTCTTTTAAATGTTCGTAAGGCGCATCTGGAAAAAGTAACAAAATACTTTCTTCTTGATCTACTCCAGATAAATATAAAATATCTCTATGTTGTGCAAAAGGTAATGTACTATCAGCACTTACAGGATAAATATCATTTGAATTAAAAACTGCAACACTGTTAGGTTTCATTTGTGCCGTAAACTTAGCTCTGTTTTTCACATATAAGTTTCGGTCTATTTGATGGTATTTCATGATTATTTATTTTGAATTCCAAAGTTAAAAAAGATTAAGCCTAAAAGCTGTTAAATGAATTAAAAAATTTGAACACTTGTAATATTTTGGCTAATTTTCAGAAAAATTTCTCAAGATGAAACAACTTATCGTATTGTTTTTATTAATTGTGCAATCTGTAACCGCACAAAATTCTTTATTTCATCAAGTCGAAGCTAAAAATATTGGACCAACAGTTATGAGTGGTCGTGTAGCTGATTTGGCTGTAAATCCAAATAACCCAACTGAATTTTATGTGGCGTATGCTACTGGTGGACTTTGGTATACTAATAATAATGGGACTTCTTTTACTCCGGTAATGGATTCAGCCGAAACGGTAAATTGTGGTTCGGTTACGGTGGATTGGAATTCAGGAACTATTTGGGTAGGAACAGGAGAAGTAAATGCTTCGCGTTCTTCTTATGCTGGAGTTGGAGTTTTAAAATCTTCGGATAAAGGAAAAACTTGGGAAAATTTAGGATTAAAAGAATCACACCATATTAGTAGAATTTGGGTTAACCCAAGTAATTTAAACGAAATTGTGGTTGCTTCTCTAGGTCACTTGTATACAACTAACAAAGAACGCGGCATTTATAAATCGATAGATGGTGGTAAAACTTGGAAACAAACGTTGTTTGTAGCGGATGACGCAGGAATTATTGATTTAGCCGTTTCGAAAAATAATCCAAAAATCATGTTTGCGACTTCTTGGCAAAAAGACAGAAAAGCGTGGCATTTTGATGGCGATGGAGAAAAATCGGGAATTTATAAAAGTGAAGATGGTGGAACTACTTGGAAATTAGTATCATCAAATGAAAGCGGTTTTCCTGCTAATGCAGGAGTAGGTAGAATTGGTTTGGCAATGTTCAACGAAAATGTAATTTATGCCGTTGTTGATAATCAAAACAATAGACCAAAAAAAGAATCGAAAAGTAAATTAACTGCAATGTTGTCAACTCCTGGAGCTGACTTTATGGAAATTTCAAATAAAGAATTGAATGTAGCTCTAAAAGAAAGTGGTTTTAGAGAAAAATATAGAGCGGAGAACATTAAAAGTTGGATAATTGAAAACAATATGCAACCTGTTGAAGCTTTGGCAATACTTGCAGATGCAAATAAGGCATTGTTTGAAACAGAAGTTATAGGTTGCGAAGTTTACAAATCGGAAGATGGCGGAAAAACGTGGAAACGAACTCATGAAAACTACATCGACGACATGTATTATACGTATGGTTATTATTTTGCGAATATTTCTGTTGATGAAAAAAATCAAAATCGTGTTTACATAGGTGGTGTTCCGTTATTGTTTTCTGAAGATGGCGGAAAAAACTTTACAATGATTAGTAAAGAAAATGTGCATGCAGATCATCATTTGACTTGGATAAATCCTTCAAATCCAAATCATATTATTAATGGAAATGATGGTGGAATTAATATATCGTATGACAATGGCGAACATTGGATAAAATGTAACAATGAAGCACTTGGGCAATTGTATGCAGTAAATGTAGATTATCAGGAAAATTATAATGTTTATGGTGGTTTGCAAGATAACGGAGTTTGGTTTGGACCAAATAACTATTCACATAATGTGGCTTGGCATCAAGAAGGAAAATATCCATATCAGGAATTAATTGGTGGAGATGGCATGCAAATTCAGGTTGATGGCAGAAACCCTAATGTAGTTTTTGCAGGATTTCAATTTGGGAATTACTACAAAATCAATCAAAAAGAAAATAAGTTTGATTACATAACACCAAAAGCGCCAAAAGGAGAAAAACCATACCGTTTTAATTGGCAAACACCAATTTTGTTGTCTTCTCACAATCAAGATATTTTATACATGGGTTCTGAGTTTTTACATCGTTCTATGAATCAAGGAGAATCTTGGGAAAGAATTTCAGACGATTTAACCCATGGCGCTAAAGAAGGAAATGTTGCTTTTGGAACAATTACTACTATTGCCGAAAGTAAATTCCAATTTGGATTGCTTTATACCGGTTCTGATGATGGAAAAATTCACATTTCCAAAGACGGAGGCGCTTCATGGAAATTGATTTTGAATAATTTGCCTCAAAATTTATGGGTTTCAAGAGTTGTCGCTTCAAAATTTAAAAAAGAACGCGTTTATATCACTTTAAATGGTTACCGAAACGATAATTTCAATAGTCATGTTTATGTTTCTGAAGATTTTGGAGCTAATTGGACTTCAATTTCATCTGGACTAACGCAAGCGGTAAATGTAATTGCTGAAGATTCTGAAAATGAAAATATTTTATACGTAGGAACAGATAATGGTTTGTTTATATCGTTAGACAAAGGTGCAACTTGGCAAGATTTCTCTAACGGAATGCCAAAAGTAGCGGTTCATGATTTGGTAATTCAATCTAAAGCGAAAGAATTGGTAGTAGGAACTCATGGTCGTTCTATTTATAAGTTTGATATTTCTAAAGTTCAAGGATTAACTAATGAACTTTTAGCAAAAAATCTTCAATTGTTTAAAGTAAACGACAGATCAAAATCAGAACGCTGGGGAACGCAAAATTATGCTTGGGGTAAAGCAATTGAGCCAAGTCAGGACATTTGGTTTTATGCAAAAACTGATGGAGATGTAAAAGTCACTATCACAAACGAATCTGGATTTGTGGTTTATGAAAAACAAGTTACGGCTAAACAAGGCTTGAATACATTTGCTTACGATTATTCGATTTCAAACAAAGCAGTTGAAAATTGGAATAAAAAGAACAAGAAAAACCAATTGAAACCAGCTGAGAATAAAAAATATTATTTGCAAACAGGTAAATACAAAATGGTAATAGCTAAAGATAAAGATTCAGATAGTAAGACTTTTGAATTAAATGTGCCAAAAAAATAAAAGAGTTATACTAAACAAGGTGGTTTTGTCGTTTTACCAAATGAAATAACCTATTTTGATACTATGAAGAAATGGATTTTTTTACTAGTTGTGTTGCTGTCTATACCACTGTTTTTCTCATGTGAAGATTTAGATGATACCATCGAAGAACCTTCATTAGTTATCAAATTTCAGTTTGATCCTAATCAAGTACGCTTAAATAATTTAGGTCAACCAGCTTCTATTCCTGCTGGTCACGCGGCGCAAACACCAGATTTTAGTAAAATAAGTGCCCATTATTTTGAGTTGGCTCCAAATGCAAATACGCAATTAGGAGATGGTGCTGTTTTATTTCATGCCGATGAAACAACTCAAGGTGGTTCTGTAGCCATTGATTTTAGTAAAGCAACAATTGTTGGAGAAGGAGAGGCTTTTTTGAAAATTCCACTAAGTCAAATTACTCAAGGTAATTACGAATATGTTCGTGTTTCATTAGCTTATCAAGAATATACCATTTCAGTTCGAAATGCAGGAAATGATTATTTAGGAAAATTAGCAAGTTTTGTTGGTTACAACACTTATATCACTACACATTCAATAGGTAATAATGCTTTTCCAGTAAACGGGAACCGCTTGCAAGGTTATTGGGCTTTTGCATTGAATGATTTTCCATACGCAACTTCTGGTCAAGCGCCAGCCGGAGCTACAACTGTACCAAATCCTATTGCGGCAACATCGCCAATTCCTTCAGGATCTTGTGTGGTTACAGGTAAATTTCCTCAAAATTTAATTATTACTGGAAATGAAACTCGAGATATTGTAGTTACATTATCACTTTCTTGTAACAATAGTTTTGAGTGGGAAGAAATAACTGCAGATGGTAAATATGAGCCTTCAATTGGAGAAAATGTTGTTGATATGGGGTTAAGAGGATTAATACCCACATATACAAGATAAGTTTTTTTTGTGATATTTTATTTTTTCTTGTTTTTTCGAAGGCTAACTATCTGATATTCAACAGTAGTTAAATTCATTTTAAAATGATTATAAATTAGCGCTAAAAGGTTGTAGTTAATTTCAAATAGCCTTATTTTTGTTTGATTTTTTATTAAACTAGTACAATCAAATAAAAATTATGGCAAAATCGGCACTATTGAAGTCATCTCTAGCAAAAAAATACTGGATGGCTCTTACAGGTTTATTCTTATGCTTGTTTTTGGCGGGACACTTGGCAGGAAATCTTCAATTGATTTTTGGATCAAGTAAAGACTTTAATGAATATGCATTATTCATGACCACCAATCCAGCAGTTAAGTTACTTTCTTATCTTACTTACATTTCAATTATATTCCACGCTATTGATGGAATTATGTTGACTATCCAAAACAAAAAAGCAAGACCAGTTGCTTATGCTAAAACTGATGGTTCTTCTAGTAGTTTTGCTTCAAGAAATATGGCGGTTTTAGGAACAGTTATTTTAGTTTTTATTGCTACTCACATGGTAAACTTTTGGGCTAAAATGCATTTTGACAAAAAAATGCCTTTAGTTACTAAAGAAATGGATAATGGAATTGGTATTAAGCAAGTACAATTAGTAGGTACAAAAGAATCTCCAATGCCTTATTTAGCTGCTAAAGGAGAAAAAACTATTTCATTAGAATTCTTAAAAGAAGTTAAAGAGCAAACGCAAGGTAAATACGATTTAGAACTTAAAAACGGAACTACATTAATCAATAAAGTGGATGGTGAAGTTGTTTTTATTGGTTACAAAGATTTACATAAATTAACTGTGGATTTCTTTAGAGATGCTAAATATGGATTGTTTTTCACAATTGGATATGTGTTAGCAATGTTAGCTTTAGCTTTCCATTTATGGCATGGTTTCCAAAGCGCTTTCCAATCGTTAGGAGCTAATAGTTCTAAATTTACTCCAGCAATTAAGTTCTTCGGAAAAGCATTCGCAATCATAGTTCCATTATTGTTTGCAATCATTCCAGTTTTCTTACACTTAAAAAAATAATCAACATCAGTATATATTATGAAGTTAGATTCTAAAATACCAGCTGGTCCGTTAAAAGACAAATGGACCAATCATAAAAACCATTTAAAATTAGTTGCTCCAAACAATAGACCAAAAATTGATATTATTGTTGTAGGAACTGGTTTAGCAGGAGCTTCTGCTGCTGCTTCTCTTGGAGAAATGGGATATAATGTAAAAGCATTTTGTTTTCAAGATTCTCCACGTCGTGCGCACTCAATTGCAGCGCAAGGAGGTATTAATGCAGCGAAAAATTATCAAAATGATGGTGATAGTGTTTACCGTCTTTTCTATGATACAATTAAAGGTGGTGACTACCGTGCTCGGGAAGCAAACGTTCACCGTTTAGCTGAAGTTTCGGGTAACATTATTGACCAATGTGTGGCTCAAGGAGTTCCTTTTGCTCGTGAATATGGTGGAATGTTAGACAACCGTTCATTCGGTGGAACACAAGTTCAACGTACGTTTTATGCTGCTGGGCAAACAGGCCAACAATTGTTATTAGGTGCTTATTCAGCTTTATCTAGACAAATCGGATTAGGTCGTGTACAAATGTACAACCGTCACGAAATGTTAGAATTGGTTAAAGTTGATGGAAAAGCACGTGGTATTATTGCACGTAACTTAATTACAGGTGAAATCGAAAGACATTCTGCTCATGCAGTTGTTATCGCTTCTGGAGGTTACGGAAATGTTTATTTCTTATCTACTAACGCGATGGGAAGTAACGTAACGGCTGGATGGAAAATTCACAAACAAGGTGCATTATTCGCAAATCCTTGTTATGTACAAATTCACCCAACATGTATTCCAGTTCACGGAACAAATCAGTCAAAATTAACGTTGATGTCTGAATCGTTACGTAACTCTGGACGTATTTGGGTTCCAAAGAAAAAAGAAGATGCTGAAGCTATCAGAGCTGGTAAATTAAAACCAACTCAAATTGCTGAAGAAGATAGAGATTACTACTTAGAAAGAAGATATCCTGCTTTTGGTAACTTAGTTCCACGTGACGTAGCTTCTAGAGCTGCTAAAGAGCGTTGTGACGCTGGTTACGGTATTGAAGCAAATGATACTAACGAAGGAGTTTATTTAGATTTCTCTACTGAGATTCAAACAAAAGGTCGTCAAACGGCTTATGCAAAAGGAAATCACAATCCTACGGCAGAAGAAATTACTGCTTTAGGAAAACAATGGTTAGAAGAGAAATATGGTAACTTGTTTACTATGTATCAAAAAATCACTGACGAGAATCCTTATGAAACTCCAATGAAAATTTATCCAGCAGTTCACTATACAATGGGTGGTGTTTGGGTTGATTATAACCTTCAATCTACTATTCCAGGTTGTTTCGTTGCAGGTGAAGCTAATTTCTCTGATCACGGAGCTAACCGTTTAGGAGCTTCTGCTTTAATGCAAGGTTTAGCTGATGGATATTTTGTATTACCTTATACAATTTCTAACTACTTAGCAGACGAAATCAGAACAGGTAAAATTTCTACTGAGTCTCCAGAATTCGTTGAAGCTGAATCAAGAGTTAAAGATTCAATCAGCAAATTCTTAAATAACAACGGTACAAAATCTGTAGATTATTTCCACAAAAAATTAGGAAATATCATGTGGAATAAAGTTGGAATGGGACGTAATGAGAAAGGTTTAACTGAAGCAGTTGCAGAAATTGCTCAATTAAAAGAAGATTTCTATAAAGATGTCTATGTTCCTGGAAGTGCAGATGAATTAAACCCTGAATTAGAAAAAGCTTTAAGAGTTGCAGATTTCATCGAATTAGGACAATTAATGGCAATGGATGCTTTACAGCGTAAAGAGTCTTGTGGAGGTCACTTCCGTGAAGAATATCAAGATGCTGAAGGTGAAACATTACGTGATGATGAAAACTTCAAATTTGTTGGTGCTTGGGAATATAAAGGAGATGATATCAGCAAAGAAGAACTTCATAAAGAAGAATTGAAATACGAAGAAATTAAAATTGCAGCTAGAAATTACAAATAATATATTATGAGTGCAGCAAAAAACATCAATATAAACCTTAAAATTTGGCGTCAGAAAAACGCAAATTCTAAAGGAAGCATGGAAACTTATAAATTAGATAATGTTTCTACTGCAAGTTCGTTTTTGGAAATGTTAGACCAATTAAACGAGCAATTAATTAATGAAAAGAAAGAACCAGTAGCATTTGATCACGATTGTCGTGAGGGAATTTGTGGAATGTGTTCTTTATATATCAATGGACGTGCTCACGGACCTGATACTGGAATTACAACTTGTCAGTTACACATGAGAATGTTCAAAGATGGAGATACTATCTATATTGAGCCATGGAGAAGTAAAGCTTTCCCAGTAATCAAAGATTTAGTGGTTGATAGAAGTGCTTTTGATAGAATTCAACAAGCAGGAGGTTTCGTATCGGTAAATACTTCTGGTAATACAATTGATGCAAATTCAATTCCAGTCCCTAAAGTCGATGCTGATAAAGCTTTTGAAGCAGCAGCTTGTATTGGTTGTGGAGCTTGTGTTGCGACTTGTAAAAATGGTTCTGCAATGTTATTTGTTGGAGCTAAAGTATCACAATATGCTTTATTGCCACAAGGTAAAGTAGAAGCAACGCAACGTGTTTTAAACATGGTACGTCAAATGGACGAAGAAGGATTCGGAAATTGTACAAATACTGGAGCATGTGAAATCGAATGTCCAAAAGGAATTTCATTAGAAAACATTGCTCGTATGAACAGAGAATACTTAAAAGCTTCTTTGAAATAATTCAGTAAAGCTTCATAATAATAAAACGCATTCATTTATTTGGATGCGTTTTTTTGTACTTTTAAACCAAATTAATAGTCATGAAAATCGCACTTTTTCAAACCAAATTAGCTTGGGAAAACCCAATGGTAAATAGAAAATTCATTGAGGAGTATTTCTTAAACGAGGACGAATCATTTGATTTGTTTGTGTTGCCCGAAATGTTCACTTCTGGTTTTACCATGAATCCATACGCAGTTGCTGAAACTATGGACGGTGAAACAATGACTTGGTTGAAAGAATTGGCTAAAAAGAAAACTTGTGCCATTACCGGAAGTTTGGTTATAAAAGAAAATGATAATTTTTATAACCGAATGGTTTTTGTTTTTCCTTCTGGAGAAGTGCAATTTTATAACAAAAGACATCTTTTTACCTTAGCTGGTGAAGAAAAAGTATATGCAAAAGGAACAGAAAAAGTAATTGTAAATTATAACAATTGGAATATTTGCTTACAAGTTTGTTATGATTTGCGTTTTCCTGTTTTTGTTCGAAATGTTGAAAAGTATGATTTACTACTTTATGTTGCTAACTGGCCAAAGCCTAGAATTGCTGCTTGGGATGCACTTTTAAAAGCTCGTGCAATAGAAAACATGTGTTACACTATTGGCGTTAATAGAGTAGGAGAAGATGCGAATCAACTCGAATATCCTGGCCATTCAAAAACATTTGATTTTTTAGGCAATACACTTGTAGATTGCGAACAAGAATTAGGTGTTTTCATCGTTGAATTGGATAAAACTTCTCAAAATGATGCAAGAGCAAGATTTAACTTCTTAAACGATATGGATGCTTTTGAAATCCGCTAATTCAAGATAAAATCCTGTTCTACATCCCAGTTTGCCCTGACATCTATTAGTTTTGGAAAATAAATGATTTCCTCAGCTTGTTTTTTGGCTAAGTAATTTCCAGTATCCCATTCACCATTTGCATTGTCATCATAGATGATTCTAATAGTGTAAAGTTTAGGTTCTATAATATCAAAACTTACACTAGATTCTTTAGTTGTGATGGCTTTGTATAAAACTTCTTTTTTGTCTAATAATTCAATTATAACCGGAAAGCGTTTTACATTTTCCAGATTTATTTTCAGATTTCCGTAATCAGCAAGTTGTTTAGTTGTAACATTAAATTTCAAAGAATCATTCGGTTTTTCATAAAAATCAACAAAAGCCCCTGGAAGTATTTCCATTTTATATTTTTCGTCTTCACCTTTGTCAAAATCGAAAATAATTTCTTGATCGAATTCGTTATATCGCGATGTAAATTTAACGTCTACAGAATCTTTATTTCTTAAATTGATTTTGGAATTATCAATACTGACAATTGGCGTAGAAGATTTTAAAACCAACGGATCTCTAAAAGCTAAAAGACTTGCCGATTTTTTTTCAATTTTTAACGTATCACCTTCTTTAAGATCTTTAAGTTTAGAGTTAAAGGATTTTGAATAATCACCATTTGAAACTGTAATTTGTAGTGAATCCATTTTTACATTTGGATAAAAAATTTGTACAGAGTCTTTGTTCTTTTCTGGGAATTTGGTGATTTTTATCGGAACTTCTTTGTTTTGATATGTTGCGGTAACTTTTGTATTCTTGAAATCGCCTTCGTAACCTAAATATAATTTGTTGTTGCTTTCTTGTGTAGGTTTGTCTGCTTTAAAAGGCTTTTTTTCCTGAAACAATTCTAGTTCAAACATATCTGAAGTTGGAATTGTAATTGGGAAGTCTAAAAAGCCTATTTTATCAACTGCTGGATTGTATAAATTGTTGCTTGCTTTGTCTTTCATGGCAACAATTCTATAACTTCCTTCTTTAAGATTCTCTAGTGAAAACACTTTTAAGCTATCTAAAGTGTTTGTAACGTAAAGTGGAGTTTGCTTGTAAACGGTAGAATCAGTAAACGTTTGAGCATCGTATAACATTATGCTCACAAAATTGTCAGGATTTTGTTCAAAAGCATCTTTAACTTTTCCAACAACAGTTAGTGAGTCTACATAACTTCCAGTAGAAAATACATATTTGTACTGCGAATACGGATTTCCTTCATTATTATCGGTTATACTTTGGCCAAAATTAAAGCTATACGTAGTATTTGGTTGTAAAGTGTCTAAAATTTTAATGGAAATAAATCTGCTAGCGCTTCCTTGAGGTACAACAATAGGCTGTTTTTTCATTGGCGGAGAAATAATCAATTGTTTGTTGATGTCTTTAATTTTAATTAACTCATCAAAATTGATTTTAATTTCGTTTCCTTTAAAATTAGTTGAAAAATTATTAGGACTGCTATTAACTATTTTTGGAGCAATAGTATCTTTAGCACCACCAGTAATGGTTCCCCTTTTAGCACAATTTGTTAATAATAAAAGACTTGCTAGTAAAAAAGCTATTTTTTTAAATTTTGTCATTCTTTCAAATAATGGTGTTACAAAATAACAACTATAATTAGTGCAAACATACGATTTTTAGTAATTTTTAAGATAAGGTGTACGCAATTGTTACAATACTTACTTTGCTATTCGGGATTTTTAGTAAAGCTTTTGCGCAAGCTTCTAAAGTAGCTCCCGAAGTCATAACGTCATCTACAAGTAAAAAGTGCTTGTTATGATTGGTTTCGTTATAATTAACATCAAAAATTTCATTTGTAACTTCCTTGCGATGTTCTTTGTCTTTTTTGGTTTGAGTTTTGGAATATTTGTTTCGATAAAGAAGTGATGGATTGTATGGAATTTTTAATTCCTCTGATAATGTTTCACAAAAAGTGGTAATTTGATTATAACCTCTTTCTTTCAGTCTTTTTTCATGAAGCGGAACTGGGATAATTTCGGTTATAGTTTTGATTTTTGAAACCGATTTTAAATCTTTTGCATACCATTTTCCAAGTAAAGAGCCAATTTCTTGATGTTTTCTATATTTTAAATTGTGAATCAAGTTTTGAACTATTCCATTATGATGAAAATACAACATTGAAGCGCTAAATTCTATAGGAATTATGCCATAAAATTTTTTTGTTGTATCATTGTTCTCTAAAATATGATGATTGGTGTATGGTAAACCGTGGTTACATTCTGTGCAGATAATTTTTTCATTATTTAGTAATAAAGCGCTACAACCCATACAGAGTTTTGGGAAAAGTAAGTTTATCAGATTTTTTAGCATTTTATCGATTAATTATATTAACATTAACATTTTTGAATAAATTTATAAAAAAGTTAACAAAATGGCACTTAGAAAGAACAAAATAACAAAAATCAGCATCTTAGTTTTGATGCTTTTGTCGTTGTTCTTAAGTGTTAAGTATTACAAAATTTCTGATGATTTTAACAAATACGTAGAAAACTCTGAATTAGAGAATAAAGTATTAGAAAGTCAGCTTACAGAAATTCTTCACAAATACGATTCGTTAAGTATCAAAACTAAAATTGATAGTCTTAGATTTAATGATCAGATTCGTTTTGCTCAATCAGGCAAAAATGAAAAGAGTAATTCTAAGTTCAACACCATTGAAGATTCAATCGTTTTTTATGCTAAACAACAACAAAATGCAAAAAGTTTTGTAGCTAAATTAAATACGGTTAATTCAAATTTACCAACTGCAAAAGCTTCGTCAAAAATTGCTCAATTATCAGCAATGAATGTAAATGCAAAAGGAGTTAAAATCTATTCTGATGCATACAATATGAGTGAAGCCAAAATTCAACAATTGAGAGTTTGTTTTACTTTAGAAGAGAATCAATTGGTTCACACCGGTAATAAGACAGTTTACATTCAGGTGGTTAATCCAAAAAATCAAATCATTTCAGTTGGCAATACTTCTGTAGAGTCTGACACTAATGTTAAATTACAATATAGTGCTTCAGTAAATGCTAATTACCAAAGACAAGATACGGATGTTTGTACTTATGTTGATTTGGAACAAAAAAAGACAATAAGAGGTAAATACAAAATCAATATTTATCACAATTTTGTTAAAATTGGTACTACAATTTTCGAATATTAATAATTCTTATTTTTATTCTACAATTTCTTTTCGTTATTTCATTCCTATTTTTACTTTTGCAGTATGGCAAAACAAGATGATATTTTTAAAAATGTAGTTTCGCATGCAAAAGAGTACGGATTTATTTTTCCGTCAAGCGAAATATACGATGGTTTAAGTGCGGTTTATGATTACGCACAAAATGGTGTTGAATTAAAGAAAAACATCCGTGAATATTGGTGGAAATCAATGGTGCAAATGCATGAAAATATTGTAGGTTTAGACGCTGCAATTTTAATGCATCCAACAACATGGAAAGCATCAGGTCACGTTGACGCTTTTAATGATCCATTAATTGATAATAAAGATTCTAAAAAAAGATATCGTGCTGATGTTTTAATTGAGGATTATGCCGAAAAATTAAATCAAAAAGCGCAAAAAGAAATTGAAAAAGCAAAAGCTCGTTTCGGTGAAGCTTTTGACGAATCTCAATTTGTAACTACAAACGAAAGAGTAAAAGGATATTTAGATCAAAAATCGGCTATTTTACAAAGAATGGCAAAAGGTTTAGATTCTGGAGATTTAGCTGATGTAAAAGCATTAATCGAAGAATTAGAAATTGCTTGTCCTGAAAGTGGTTCTAAAAACTGGACGGATGTTAAGCAATTTAACTTGATGTTTGGTACTAAATTAGGTGCTTCTGCTGAAAATGCAATGGATTTATATCTTCGCCCTGAAACAGCTCAAGGTATTTTTGTTAACTTCTTAAATGTGCAAAAAACAGGAAGAATGAAAATTCCTTTTGGAATTGCACAAACAGGAAAAGCGTTCCGTAATGAAATCGTTGCAAGACAGTTTATTTTCCGTATGCGTGAATTTGAACAAATGGAAATGCAATTCTTTGTGAAGCCAGGAGAAGAAATGAAATGGTATGAATACTGGAAAACAACTCGTTTAGCTTGGCATAAATCGCTTGGTTTAGGTGCTGAAAATTACCGTTTCCACGACCATGAGAAATTAGCACATTATGCAAATGCCGCTGCTGATATTGAATTCAATTTCCCATTCGGATTTAAAGAATTAGAAGGAATTCATTCAAGAACCGATTTCGATTTAAAAGCGCACGAACAATATTCTGGTAAAAAATTACAATATTTTGATACTGAAGAAAACAAAAACTATGTGCCTTACGTAGTAGAAACTTCTGTTGGATTAGATAGAATGTTCTTGGCTGTTTTCTCAAAATCATTACAAGAAGAAACTTTAGAAGACGGTTCAACAAGAACAGTTTTACGTTTACCTTCGGTTTTAGCGCCAACAAAAGCTGCGGTTTTACCATTAGTTAAAAAAGATGGTTTGCCAGAAGTAGCTAATAAAATCATCGAGGATTTAAAATGGGATTTCAATGTAACGTATGACGAAAAAGATGCTGTAGGTCGTCGTTACCGTCGTCAAGACGCTTTAGGAACACCATTTTGTATCACAGTAGATCATCAAACATTAGAAGACGAAACGGTAACAATTCGTCATAGAGATTCTATGCAACAAGATAGAGTTAAGATTTCTGAATTAAGAGGAATTATCAATAACGAAGTTTCTATGAGAAACTGGTTGATGAAAATGTAGTTGAGAAGTAAAAAGTAAAAAGCTCAAAGTAAAAAGTAAACCCCGAATTTCATTTGAAATTCGGGGTTTTTATATTTTCTGAACTCTCGGTTTTTCACCAGCGTCATTTCGAGTGTTTTTCATAAAATTGCCTTAGCTATTTTTTGAAAAATGTATCGAGAACTAATGAAAACGAATCGTAGCTGCAGTTCTCGATACAATTTTACAAAGCAAAAATTAGTATTTTTCCTTTATAAAATCACTCGAAGTGACGTTTGAGTTAATTCGGTTCTGTTTTTTATTCACTCAAAGCATTCCAGCCACGAGCTTTTAATTCGATTTTTGTGTTTGCTCTAGTGATTAAGTGAGTACCTTCGGTTGCTTCAACCATGTGGCCAATAACTGTGAAATTTGGATTTCCTTTAATCTTATCAAAATCTTCCATTTTAATAGTGAAAAGTAATTCATAATCTTCACCACCGCTTAAAGCTATTGTGGTAATATCTAGGTTGAACTCTTCGCAAACGTTGATTAATTGTGGGTCAACAGGTATTTTTTCTTCGTATAAATTACAACCAACGCCACTTTGTTTACACAAATGTAAAATCTCTGAAGATAAACCATCAGAAACATCAATCATGGCAGTTGGTTTAATTTCTAATTTTTCTAATAATTCTTTAATGTCATTTCTGGCTTCTGGTTTTAATTGACGTTCAATTAAATACGTGTAATCGTCTAAAACGGGTTGGTTGTTAGGATTTACTTGAAACACTTGTTTTTCGCGTTCCAAAACTTGTAATCCCATATAAGCCGCACCAATATCTCCCGAAACTACTAATAAATCGTTTTCTTTTGCGCCGTTTCTGTAAACGATATCTTCTAAATTCGCTTCACCAATAGCAGTGATGCTGATAATTAATCCTTTTTGCGATGAAGTCGTATCGCCACCAATAACATCTACATTGTAAATTTTAGAAGCTAATGTAATTCCTTCAAATAATTCTTCTAGAGCTTCTAGCGGAAAACGATTTGAAACAGCAATCGAAACGGTTATCTGTTTTGGTGTAGCATTCATAGCGCAAATATCCGATACGTTTGCAACAACGGCTTTGTATCCTAAGTGTTTTAACGGCATGTAAGCCAAATCAAAATGAACACCTTCGACTAATAAATCAGTAGAAACAACCGCTTTTTTATCTTTGAAATCTAAAACAGCAGCGTCATCTCCAATACTTTTTAAAGTAGATTCGTGAGTAATGGTAAAGTTTTTGGTTAAATGTTCAATTAAGCCAAATTCGCCTAATTGTGCCAAACTAGTTCTGCTTTGATTTTTATCTTCTAACATGAATTATTTTTTTTGCAAAGATAGGGTTAATGTGTCAATAAGACAATGTGTCAATAAGACGATATGCCAATGAGGCAATGTGTCAATTAGACGAAATGCCAATGAGTCAATTATTTTATTGGCACATTGCCTCATTGGCTAATTGTCTAATTCCTTCAGCTTTTCATAAATCAAACTCGTTTCATAGCCTTTTCGGAGTAAAAAATCCACAAATTTCTTGTTCTTTTTTTGCCCTTTTCTTTCAGTGATGTTGTTCCAATGTTTTTCGGCTAAACGATGAAAATTTTCTTGATAAGTTTCTTCTGGAATTTCTTTTAAAGCCGTTTGAATATTTCTAGAGGAGATATTTCGAAATTTCAATTCGTTCACAATGCGGTTTTTACCCCAAAATTTATAATTGTGCTTACCTCGAACAAAACTTTGTGCAAAACGTTCTTCGTTGATAAAATTATTTTCGATGAGATGGGTTAAGAGTGCTTCTTTCTCGGAAATTGTTAGCGAAAACGAATACAATTTCTCCTCCACTTCCTTGTAACAACGCTCTTGATACGCACAGTAATATTCCATCTTGGCATAGATTTCTTTCAAGGAAAAAGCGGATTTATTAGTTTTCAATTCGTTAACAATTTAATAATGTAGTAAATATTTCGTAAACAAAAAATTATGTTTTACCTTTGTAGGCTTTTTTTTAATCAAAGAAGTAAAACTTAACCAAATCTAATATTTTTATTCAAAGTTATGAAATTAAAATTACTTATTGTTGCGTTATTTTGCTCGGTTTTAGGATGGGGACAGACTACTATCGCTATTCAAGATTTTGAAACTTCTCCTGCAACACCAACATGGAGTTACACTAACACAGGTGGTGGAGTTTCTACAACAAACACAGGAACTCCAAATAATCAAAGAATTAGAAATGGTTTGAGATCATTTCAAATCAATAATGCTACAAGTACTTTAACCTTTGATGATATAAATGTTTCTGGGTATAATTCTGTTAGTGTTATAATTAGAGTTTCAAGTATTTCAACCAATACAACCAATGGTGCGGATGCCACTGATTATATTAGAACATTTGTTAAGTTAGATGCAGGAACTTTTTTAACCAATACACAGGCAAATGCTGATATTGCTGTAAATGGTAATTCTAATTCAAGATGGGGTTACAATACAACTGGAAATACAACAAATGCAGGGACAAATTCAGTTGTTGCGGGTACTTCAGGTACAAATAATGGAACAATTTATTCAACTTTAATTATAAATATCCCAAACGGAACTTCTTTGGTAGGCTTAAGGATTAATTCTTTGAATAATGATACAACAGAAGTTTGGTGTATTGATGATGTAGAGATTATTGGAACTCCAGCTTCCTCAAACACGATCACAACAGGTACAGGTTTAAGTGGTAGTCCATTTTGTGTAAACAGTTCAACTGGTGCTTCTGTTTCAGTACCTTTCACAAGTGTAGGAATATTTAATGCGGGTAATGTTTTTACAGCAGAGTTGTCAAATGCATCAGGAGCTTTTCCGGGCACAGCCATAGGAACTTTATCAGCTTCTGGTGTTGATCCTTCAGGTACAATTTCGGCAACAATTCCGGCAGGAACTGCTGCAGGAACAGGTTACAGAATTAGAGTAGTTTCTAATAATCCTACGGTTTTTGGTGCAAATAATACGGTTGACTTAACGGTTCAGAATTCTGCAACAATTACAGCGCAACCTTCAACTTCTACTCAGACCATGTGTCAGGGAGTTGGTGCGACTGCTTTGTCGGTGACAGCTACAGGTACAACATTGTCTTATCAATGGTATAGTAATACAACGGCAACAAATTCTGGTGGAACGCCAGTTGGTACAAATAGTGCTAGTTATACCCCTAGTACGGCAACAGCTGGGACATTATATTACTATTGTGTGGTTACGGCTGCTTGTGGTAGTTCAGCAACTAGTAATGTTTCTGGTGCAATAAATGTAAATTCGGTGCCAAGTGCTCCTTCAGGTACAATTACGGTGTCTGCTGATCCATCTTGTGGTGCTGCTACTTTAACCTATTCGGCTCCTAATGCAAATATATATTGGCAAAATACACCTGGTGGGATGTCAACAGCAAATCCTACTACATCTTCTTATTCATCATTGGCAACAGCAGGAACTTATATTAGATATGTAAGAGAGTTAAATGGAACTTGTTGGTCTCCGGCAACTGCATCAGTGTCTTTTACAGTTGTTGAACCGGTTAATATTACAGTTCAGCCGCCAAATAGAACAATAACTGATGGGAACAATACTACATTTACAGTTACTGCAACTGGAACTACTCCTACATATCAATGGCAGGTAAATACAGGAAGTGGATTCGTTGACTTAGTAAACGGAGCACCTTATTCAAATGTTACAACAAGCGCATTGAACATCACTTCAGCAACAGCTGCAATGACTGGTTATGTTTACCGTTGTGTTGTTTCAGGAGCTGCGCCTTGTGGGAGTGTAATTTCAAATCCAGGAACTTTAACGGTAAATTATACAGCACCAAATAATCCAACGAATATTGTTCCTTGTTATAGAAACAATTCTATCGATTTGTCTTGGACAGCTTCTTCAGGAGGTTCAGCTCCAGATGGATATATGGTTTTTGCTTTGGTAGGAGGAACTTCTCCAGCGGCAACAGCTGCAGTGGCAGGAAATGCAAGTTTATATACAGCAAATTCAGATTTTTCTTTAGCAACCGTAGTAACAGCGTCTTTAGGAAAATGTGTTTATAAAGGAACAGGGACATCTGTTTTAGTTACAGGATTGACAAATTCGGCAAATTACTCTTTTAAAGTAGTTGCTTACAGAGGGAATACAAGTACAGGTTGGTCAAGTGGTATTGATACTAATGGTACTTGGAGTACACCTACAACAAATATTGTGGCAGATATGCCAGAAGTAAGTAGTTTGTCAGCTTCTGTAGCAAGTGGGCAATCGGCACTTACTTGGAACAGACCTACACCTTTATCATGTTATGATGAATATTTAGTGGTGGCAAATCAAGGTGGTGTTGTATTTACGCCTTCTGGAGATGGGTCTTCTTATGCGCCGAATACAGTTTATTCGAGTTCTAATCAGGTAGTTTATAAAGGTACTGGGACAGGAGTTACTGTTACTGGCTTAACAAATGGATTGTCTTATTGTTATAAAGTTTTTGTAAGAAGAGGTACAGAATGGAGTGATGGTATAGAAGTTTGTCAAACACCTAATTTAGTATATTGTGCTTCTGGAGCAACAAACTCAACTGATTCTGAAATTGAAAATGTAACGTTAGTAGGATATTCTAGTACGATTTCAAATAATACAACAAATGCTTGTACTACAGGAGTAAATAATTATACGGCTATGAGAGCCGACTTAGCAGTAGGAGGTTCTTATACGCTAACAGTTGAGTTTGGAGATTGTAATGGTGGAAATCAATATGATGGAGCTGGTGGTGTTTGGATTGATTGGAATAACGATGGCGATTTTCTTGATGCGAATGAAACAATCGGAACTGTTGATTTAGCAATGACGTTAACAGATACCAATGTAATTCAAAACTTTACAATTAATGTTCCAGCAGGTCAGCCAATTGGAAATTATAGAATGAGAATTGTACAAACAGAAGGAGGGACACTTGGAACTATATCTCCTTGTGGAACTTTTTCATGGGGTTCTACTGAAGATTATACAATTGAGGTAATAAATGCTTGTACACCTACAACTTCTGTGAGTTCAATTTTTCCAACTTCAGGTCCAGTTGGAGCTGTTGTAACTATTAATGGTTCTGGTTTTACAACAGCAACATCGGTTTCTTTTGAAAGCGTAGTTGCAAGTTTTAATATTATTTCGAATACTGTAATTGAAGTTACTGTTCCAACTGGAGCAACAACAGGTAATATTGTCATACAAGATGCTGGAAGTTGTAATCTATCCTATTCTTCATTTACTGTAATTACTAAAGATATTTCTTCTTGTGAGGGTGCACCAATAACAACTGATTTAATAATATATGAATTACATGATGAGTTTACTGGTGATGGTGGATTTATAACTTTATATAATGGTACAGCAGCCACAGTAAATCTATCAAATTATAGAATTTATAGAGCTGGGGATTATGGCGCTGCGATGTCTAATTATGCTACTTTAACTGGGTCGATTGCTCCAGGAGCTTTAGGAGTAGTTACAGTTGATGCTGCTAGTTGTGGAAATGCAACTAATGGTGATTTAAATGCTGGATTTAATGAAAATGATCAAATTCAATTAAGAAATGCTGCGGGTACAGTTGTAATTGACGATGTGCAAGCATACATTCCGGGTCCTGGATATTATATGGTTAGAAATGCGGGAGCTTTAAGCGCAAGAACAACATTCGTGGCCACAGATTGGAGTACAACACCATTAGTTGCTGGTCAATGTATCCCAAGCGCTGGATTAGTACCGCCTTCAGGAACTGGAGATAGCCCTGCAGTTACGCTTAACCCTGTAGATGTAAATGCTAGTTGTTCTTCATCAACGGCTACGTTAAGTGTAGCAGGAACTGAAGGTGTAGCTGGTGGTGCCACTTTAGCTTATCAATGGTATGTAAATGTACCTGGGAATGCAGGTTGGACAGCAGTTGCAAATGGAGGAGTTTACAGCGGTGCAACTACTACTACTTTAAATATTTCTTCAACAGGAGGGTTAAACAATTATCAATACTATTGTCAAATTAGAGAAAACGATGCTACTTGCTATACCGCAACAGAAGCGGCAATTGTAAAAGAAGGAGCAACAATTTGGGATGGAACTAGTTGGTCAAATGGAGTTCCAACATTAACTAAATTGGCTATTATTAATGGAAATTATGATACAACTGCAAACGGAAATTTCTCTTGTTGTAGTTTGATTGTAAATGCTTCTTTTGTTTTAGATATTAGAGCTAATGATTACGTTGAAATTCAAAATGATTTAACGGTTAATGGAACTTTGAATGTTTTAAATAATGGTTCATTAGTTCAAATAAGTGATGCGGGAATTAATACAGGAAATATTTCTTACCAACGTATTGCGTCAGCAAAACTTCAGGATTATGTTTATTGGTCTTCACCAGTTAGTGGTTTTGATGTAAATAGTATTTCACCTGCAACTCCTGCATATTATCATTGGGAATGGAATCCAACCATTGTTAATCCAAACGGAGGAGAAGGGAATTGGGTAAATGCGTCTACAACAATGTTAGGAGGTAAAGGTTATATCGTAAGAGCGCCAAACGGATTTAGTAATACTGCTAATCAAAACTGGACGGCTACCTTTAACAATGGAGTTGCTAATAATGGTGTTTATTCACCTTCAATTGCTCGTGGAAACGATTTAAATGCGGGAACTCCTGGTCCAAATGGTATAATGAGAACAGTAACAGATGATAACTGGAATTTACTTGGAAATCCTTATCCATCTGCAATTAGTATTAATTCATTTTTAACGGCTAATCCTGACTTGGATGGTTTTGTAAGATTGTGGACACATGGTACTTTACCAACTTCGACAGTTGATCCATTCTATAACAACTTTGTTTATAATTATACAGCGGATGATTATATAGCTATTAACGGAGCTGGTGCAACAAGTGGTCCTGGTACATTAAGTGTAATAGGGGGAGGGCAAGGATTCTTTGTTTTGATGAATCCTGGAACTGCAACCACATCTACTGCTACATTTAATAATGCTATGCGTAATATAGGCTATTCAAATAGTCAATTTTATAGAAGTGCAAATGTTACAAATGCAGGAGTTGGTGGTGATATTGAAAGACACAGAATTTGGTTGGATTTAATTAGTCCTACAAATGTAACAACAAGAACTTTGGTTGCATATGTTGATGGTGCGACTTCAGATAAAGATAGAATGTTTGATGCATTAACAGATTATAAAAGTGCTCAGAATTTCTATTCTTTAATTGGTGATCAAGTAATGACAATTCAAGGAAAAGGATTGCCGTTTGTTCAGGAAGATACTGTTCCATTAGGTGTAAAATTACCATCAAATGGGATTTATAAAATTGCGATTGGAGCTATTGATGGTCTTTTTGAAACTACCAATCAAAATATTTATGTAGAAGATAAATTGTTAGGTGTTATTCATGATTTAAGACAAAGTCCATATTCTTTTACAGGTGTGTCTGGAATCATTAATGGAAGATTTATTTTAAGATATACAAATGAAACTTTAGGAAATGATGATTTTATTACTTCAGATGATGCTATTTTTATAACAAGTGGAAATGATTTAACTATTACATCAACAAAAGAATCTATCAAAGATGTTTTGCTGTATGACGTTTTAGGAAGATTAATTTCTAAAAAGCAAAACGTAAATTCTTTTGAGGTTACTTTAAATAATATAAATAAAACGAACAGTGCTTTAATTATTTATGTTACTTTAGAAAATGGTGCGCAAATAATTAAAAAAGTTATTTATTAATACATTCTTAAGATTTTAAAAAAACCAGCAGAAATATGCTGGTTTTTTTGTTTAAAATTTTATTTTTTATAAGTTTGTTTGTTGAACCCCAATCTATCATGTTATGAAAAGAAGAATACTTATTTTTTCATTTTTACTTATTAATCTTTTAGCTTCTGCTCAAAAAAGCGGAGCTTGGAAAGAAGTTGAAAATTCTTTTGAATTTACTCAAACAAAACTTAGAAGAGAAGTTTTACCAGTGCAATATAAATTGTACTCGTTCGATTATGAAAAGTTTAAAGCGCAATTAGTAAATGTTCCTGTTAGGGAAGAGTTTACTGGTGTTTCAAATGTTGTAGTTTCTTTTCCTATGCCAAATGGTGCAATAGAAGAATTTAGAATTATTGAAGCATCTACATTTGAAAAAAGTCTACAAAATCAATTTCCTGAAATTAGATCATTTGCAGGACAAGGAGTTACAAATCCTTCAAATGTGATTCGTTTCAGTGTTTCGCCTTATAATGGTGTAAGTGCTTTAATTCGTTCTGGTTCAGAAGGAACAACGTTTATAATTGATCCAATTTCTATGGATTACAAAACAGTTATTGTTTTTGATCGTGTTCATACTAAGAAGAGTGGGGATTTTATATGTACAACTGAAGATGCTGTTCAGCAATTTGGACAAGTGTTTGATAGAAATGCAGATAATAATACTGTTTTAAATGCAGATGATAGTACACTAAGAAGATTTAGAATGGCTCAGTCATGTACTGGTGAGTATGCTAATTATTTTGGAGCTACTAGTGCGGCTCAAGTAAATTTAGTTTTGGCTGCATTTAACGCAACTTATACTAGGGTTAATGCTATTTTTGAAATGGATTTCAATGCAACGATGGTTTTGATTGCTAATACTACGAATGTGATTTATTACAATCCAAGTACTGATCCTTATTCGGCTTCAACAAATATGGATCCATGGAATTTGCAATTAATGAATACGTTAAGTTCTGAAATAGGTAATGCAAATTTTGACATTGGTCATTTGTTTGGTGCATCAGGTGGTGGTGGAAATGCTGGATGTATAGGGTGTGTATGTAGTAATGATCAAACTACAACAACATATGCTGGGGATCCGCAGGTGTATCCTGTTGCGTATAAAGGTAGTGGGTATACTTCTCCTGCAAATGGAATTCCTATGGGTGATGATTTTGATGTTGATTATGTAGCACACGAAATTGGTCATCAGTTGGGAGGTAATCATACTTTTTCGATGAGTACTGAAAACAACGCGGTTAACATGGAGCCTGGTTCTGGGGTAACTATTATGGGTTATGCAGGTATCACTGGCGCTACAGATGTTGCAGCACATTCAATTCCTATTTTTCATGCTGGTTCTATTCAACAGATTACAAATAATATTAAAGGGAAAAGTTGTCCTACTTTGATAAATACTGGTAACGCGGTTCCGGTACCTTCAGCACCAGCGACTAAAACTTTGCCTCGAGGTACTGCATTTAAATTAACTGGTACGGCAACTGATGCAAATGCTGGAGATGTGTTGTCATATTGTTGGGAACAAGTCGATGATGCTACAACAGTTGGAGCTGCAGCATCATATCCTACTGAAACTAAAACTAATGGGGCAAACTTTCGCTCTTTTATGCCAAAAAATAATGGAACAAGATATTTTCCTAGATTAGAAGATCATGTAAAGAATGGTGTTACAGGAAATCAGTGGGAAATAATACCAAATAATCCAAGTGCAAATAGAACTTTAAATTTTAGAATGACAGTTCGTGATAATAAACCAGGTGGTGGGAACAATGAAAGCGTAAACACAGCGGTTACTTTCGATAGAACAAAAGGGCCATTTTTAATTACTTCTCAAAACACTGCAGGAATTAGTTATACTCAAGGTTCTACACAAACGATTACATGGTCAGTTAATAATACTAACACAATGACTGGCGCCTCAAATGTTAATATTAAGCTTTCCACAGATGGAGGACAAACTTTTCCAATTGTATTAGCTGGAAACACGCCAAATGATGGGAATCAAGTGATTACAATCCCTAATGTTTCTGCGCCATATTGTAGGATTTTGATTGAACCTACAGGAAACGATTTTTATGCAATTAATACAAATGATTTTGCAATTGGCTATACAGTTACTACAAATACTACATGTAACCAATATTCATTTACTCCAAATTTAGCAATTCCTGATGGTCAAGCAAGCGGTGGTTATGGAACGGTTGTTGGTTTTAATGCAAATATTCCAATGACAGGTACTATTTCAGATGTAAATATTTTAGATTTAAATTTGACTCATACTTATATGTCAGACATTACTTTGATTTTAAATCATCCTGATGGAACTCAATTATTATATATAGATGATGTTTGTTCGAATAGAAATGGTTTTAATAATACTGATTTAGACTCACAAGCAACAAACACTATAAATTGTGGTACAAATACAAATAGTGTAATTGGAGCAGGACCATTTCAACCTTCATCTTCTTTTAATATTTTTAATGGGAAACAAGCAAATGGAACTTGGCAATTTTTAGCTGCTGATTATTTTCAAGGTGATACAGGAACATTAAATTCTCTAGTTTTAGAAGTATGTACTAGTGATACAACTATTACAGAAGCTCCAAATGCTTGTGGGGTGATTACTACTACGTGGAATGGTTCTACTTGGTCAAACGGAGTTCCATTGAAAAATGTTGTGGCTATTTTCAATGGAAATTATTCATCAACTGCTGATTTAGAAGCATGTTCTGTTGTGGTTAATTCAGGATTTAATGTAGTATTTAATCCGGGTCATACATTAATTGTTGGGAATGAAGTTACGGTAAATGGGACAGGTACTTTAACAATTGAAAATAATGCAGCTTTACGCCAAATTAATGATCAAGCTGTTAACGTTGGAAATATTACCGTAAAAAGAAATTCAACTCCAATGATAAGATTGGATTATACAGCTTGGTCTTCTCCGGTTTCAGGACAAAATTTAAAAGCTTTTTCACCAAATACATTGGATAATAGATTTTATGAATATCTATATACAGGTACAACAACACCGACTGCTTATCAATCAGTTGCAAATGTTGCTAGTACAAACTTTGCAAAAGCTAAAGGTTATATGATTAGAGCGGCAAATGATTGGCCTGCAACACCTGCAACGTTTAATGGTCAGTTCTATGGAGTACCTCATAATGGAAATGCTTCTATCAGTTTAGGTATTGGCTATAATTTATTAGGAAATCCTTATGCGTCTCCAATTAGTGCTGATAGATTTTTAAGAGATAATGAAACAATTGTTGGAGCTCTGTATTTCTGGACACACCAAGCCGCAGCTGTGGGTGGTGTATATCCTGTTAATAATTATGCAAGTTATACAACATTAGGAGGAACTGCGGCAGCTGCTGGCGGACCTGTTCCTAATGGTACAATTCAAACAGGTCAAGGTTTCTATGTTAGAGCATATGATTTTGGTTCTGCATTATTTTCTAATAATCAACGTGTTAATGCTTCTGTTTCAACACAATTTTATAGAACATCAAACGAAGAAGAACCTGTTGTTGAAAAACATAGAGTTTGGTTAAATTTAAATGATTCGAATGTTTCGTATAGTCAAACTTTAATTGGATATATGGATGGTGCTTCAGCTGGTTTTGATAATATAATTGATGCTAGAATTTTAGATGATTCTAAAACAATGTTGTATTCGATTTCTAATGACGATAAATTAGTAATTCAAGGTAAAGGAATGCCATTCACTAATGATGATGTTGTTCCATTAGGATTAAAAGTTTTAGCTCCTGGATCATATACAATTTCACTTGAAAATCTTGACGGATTATTTGTAGACCAAAATGTTTATTTAAAAGATAATTTTACAAATACTATTCATGATATTAAACAGAGTGCTTATTCTTTTACTACTCAAGATGGTACATTTGAAAATCGTTTTTCAGTTGTTTATAATAATTCGGTTTTAGGTAATGATGATTTTATTAATGAAAATGTCTTGACAGTTTATTCCAATCAAAATGGTATTGTAATTAATACAACAGAAAAAATTTCTGAAGTTGTAGTTTTTGATGTTTTAGGAAGAAAACTACATTATCAAAATGGCTTAGATAACTCTGAAGTTGTCATTTCTAAAATAGTTAAATCAAATCAAGCATTATTAGTTAAAACAACACTTTCAAACGGTCAAGTAATTACTAAAAAGATTATTTTTTAAGATACAATTCCAAGCTAAAAAAGCCCAATCGTTAAAGATTGGGCTTTTTTTATTTCATTTGAAATCAATTTTGTATTTTTGAACATTATCAAACAAACACAATGGACAATATAAAACATTACGTTCAGGAAAATAAAGAACGTTTTTTAAACGAGTTAATAGAACTTTTAAAAATTCCTTCTGTAAGTGCAGATAGTGCTTATGCACATGATGTGGTATTAACTGCTGAAGCGGTTAAAGCAAGTTTAGAAAAAGCAGGGTGTGATTTTGTAGAACTTTGCGAAACTCCAGGATATCCAATTGTTTATGGAGAAAAAATCATCGATAGAAATTTACCTACAGTTTTAGTTTACGGACATTATGATGTGCAACCACCAGATCCAATGGATTTATGGACTTCACCACCTTTTGAGCCTGTAATTAAAGCAACTGAAATTCATCCGGAAGGAGCAATTTTTGCTCGTGGTGCTTGTGATGATAAAGGACAAATGTACATGCATGTAAAAGCATTTGAATATATGATTCAAAACAATTGCTTACCATGTAATGTGAAATTCATGATTGAAGGAGAAGAAGAAGTTGGTTCTAAAAGCTTAGGTTGGTTCGTAGAAAGAAATCAAGAAAAATTAGCAAATGATGTTATTTTAATTTCTGATACTGGAATGATTTCTAATCAGCAACCATCAATTACAACTGGTTTGCGCGGTTTAAGTTATGTAGAAGTTGAAGTAACTGGGCCAAATCGCGATTTACACTCTGGTTTGTATGGTGGAGCAGTAGCAAACCCAATTAATGTATTAACAAAAATGATTGCTTCACTTCACGATGAAAACAATCATATTACTATTCCAGGATTTTACGATAAAGTAGAGGAGTTATCTGCAGAAGAAAGAGCAGAAATGGCAAAGGCACCATTCTCTTTAGAAAAATACAAACAAGCTTTAGATATAGATGATATTTATGGCGAAACTGGTTATGTAACCAACGAAAGAAATTCTATTCGTCCAACTTTAGATGTAAACGGAATTTGGGGTGGCTATACAGGTGAAGGAGCAAAAACAGTTATCACAAGTAAAGCATATGCTAAAATTTCGATGCGTTTAGTTCCTAATCAAGATTGGGAAGAAATCACAGAGTTATTCAAAAATCATTTTGAAAGTATTGCGCCAAAAGCTGTAAAAGTAAAAGTAACGCCTCATCATGGTGGACAAGGTTATGTTACACCAATTGATAGCATTGGATACCAAGCAGCTAATAAAGCCTATACAGAAACTTTTGGTGTGCCTGCAATTCCAGTTCGTTCTGGCGGAAGTATTCCAATTGTAGCTTTATTCGAGAAGGAATTAAAGAGTAAAACTATTTTAATGGGATTTGGGTTGGATAGCGATGCAATTCACTCTCCAAACGAACATTTTGGGGTTTTCAATTATTTAAAAGGAATTGAAACTATTCCATTATTCTACAAGTATTTTACTGAAATGAGCAAATAATAAAAAGTCCCAAATTATTTGGGACTTTTTTTAGTTTAAAAGTATCCATTGGTTATGCCAAAAATAATTCCATTCGGCTTTTGCCATATCAATACTAGGATCAATTAAAGTTTGATAGGGTTTGCCGTTTATGGAGTTTTTGCAATCGATATAAATGGAGATGTCTTTTCCTTTGTATTCTTTTTTAATTCTTTGGCAATATTGCCAAATTAAATCAGGACAAACAGCTAATTGTTTAGATTGAATGTAAGTCAAGTTTTTATGATAATCGTAAACTGATTCTTTTTTCGTGGTATTGTCTACAATTTTTATGTTGAGTTTACCGGTTCTTTCGCGAAGCATCACACGCCAACTCAATCTATGACCTTCTTCTGTCCACAAAACATCGCCTTTTATTAAATAATGTCTTAATGGTAATAAAAGTTGTATTATCAGGAATGGAATAATTAAGAAATGAACTAATTTTTTACCAAAGTAATTAAGGTTGGTGTTGGTTTCGATTTTTTCTTTAAAGAAAAGCTGTCTAATTCTTTCGGGTTCATAAAAAAATACTGAAAAACTTAAAGCCATATAAGGGAATATGCCAATTCGTAATGTGTAAGAATTAAATAAGTGAAAAAGAATTGATATTATTAAAGCAAAGTTTCTTGTTCGTTTATATAACAATAATGGAACTAAAAATAAATCAAATAAAATTCCTGCATAAGCAAAAGAGATATAAAACCATTTTTGCGAAAACAATTCTAAAAGATAGGGTCTTGCTGTAATTCTTTGCAGTAAAATTTTGGTAAAACTTCCGTCAAGCCAATCAGGATAAAATTTTGCAATTGCAGCGTAAGTGTAAACAATACCAATTAATAAAATAAATGTTAGTATTATCCATTGTGGAATTGTAGTTTCTTTCTTGACATAGCCAAATTTAACATCCAGTGATTTTTCTTGATTAGCGGGCAAAAAAATCATGATTAGACTAATCACCAATAGTAGGTAATAATGATTGTAATACACTTCTTTTTGCATAAAGTAAACTCCACTTAATAAAATGGTAAAAAGAATGATGTTCAATCGATATCTAAAACCTAGTATTATACCTATTCCGGTTAATCCAATTAATCCAAAATAATAATACATGCCATTACCGGGAAGCGGTTGGAGCCAATCAAATCCAATGAAATTAAATGTGAATTTTGGTTGAATTAAGATGGCGTCAATCCAACCATGAAAAATAGCTAGTAAACTTTCGCAAACGATTAAAAACCCAAGTAATATTCGAAATACTATTAAGGCAATACCATCAATATTTTTGAATAGAATTTTATTCATTTTTACGAATTAATTATGGAGTAAAATCCACTCATTATGCCCAAAATAATCCCATTCAGCTTTAGCCATATCAAATTTTGGATCAATAAGGGTTTTAAGTTCTTTTCTATTGATGCTGTTTTTACAATCAATATATATTGCAATAGGTTTTCCTTTGTATTCTTGTTTAATTCTTTGGCACATTTGCCAAATAAAATCGGGTTTTGTAGCAAGCGACATTGCTTGTTTTTGCGTTAGATGATTGTTCAAATTATAAATAGACTCTTTTCCAGATTTTAAATCCTTTATTCTGATTATTATGTAGCCACTTCTTTCTCTAAGCATCATGCGCCAACTAAGTCGATGTCCTTCTTCTGTCCACAATACATCGCCTTTGATGAAATGGTGGCGAATTGGTAATAATAATTGAATTACGAAGTATGGAATTATCAAAAAGTAAACTATTTTCTTTCCGTAGAAGTTATGGTCTGAATTCTCGTTTTCTACACTTGGTTTTTTTCTTAGAAATAGCTTTCGGATAGTTTCAGGTTCGTAAAAAAACAAAGCAAATGTTAGTGCGAAAAAAGGGAAGATTCCAATTTGTAAAGTAATTGCATTAAAAATGTGGAAAATTACGGAAGCAATCAATGCGATTGTTCTGGTTTTCTTGAAAAGAAGTAGAGGGACAATCAATAGGTCAAATAAAATACCAGCATAGGCAATAAACAGGTAAAACCATTTTTGCGAAAATAGTTCTAAAATCTTATGATTTGCACTCGTTTTGGATAATAGATTTTTTGTAAAAGTTCCGTCTAGCCAATCGGGATAAATTTTAGCAACAGAAGCAAAAAAATAAACTATTCCGACTTGAATAATAAATAAAAGACTTACCCAATAAGGCATTGTTAAATTTTCTTTTATTCTTTTTTGTTTCACATCTAGCGATGCAAATTGATTTGCAGGTAAAAAAATCATTAGAAAACTTATAAGAACTAATAAGTAGTAATGATTGTTGTAGGCTGTTTTTTGCATTAAATAAACAGCTGTCCATAAAATAGTAAAGCAAATAATCGTAATTCTATAGCGATAGCCTGACATTATGGCTAAACCCAAAATTCCCATTGTAATAAAATAGAAATACATGCCTAAACCATGTAAAGGTTGTAACCATTCAAATCCAATGAATGAAAATGTAAATTGAGGTTCAATAAGAACTTCTTTAACCCAACCAGTTAGTATGGCTCCAAAACTTTCACAAGCAATTAAAAATCCGAAAAAGATTCGGAAAACAATTAGCGGACTATTGTCAATTGCTTTGAAAAGTATTTTCATTGAATTTTTTTAATGTAATCTAATGAGAATTTTTTATCGTTTTCGAGTTGTGATTGTAATTCGTCAATAGAATTGAATTTTTTTTCATCTCGAATATGTTCTAAAAATACAATTTTTAATTTCTGATTGTAAATATCTTCATTTAAATCAAAAAAATGAACTTCTATTGATTGTTCGTTCTCGCCTAATGTTGGTTTATTGCCAATGTTCATCATGCCGTAAAACAATTTGTTATTTATTTCACTCGAAACAATATAAACACCGTTTTTAGGCAATAGTTTATAATCTTCAGTAATTCTTATATTGGCTGTTGGAAACCCAATAGTTCTTCCTATTTTTTTTCCGTCTACTACTGTTCCAACTATAGAATACGAATGTCCTAAATATTGATTGGCTAATATGATATTTCCCTCTAATAAAGCATTTCTGATTTTAGTAGAGCTTATTGAAATCTCATCAATTTCTTTTACTCCAATTTGTTCAACTTCAAAATTGTATTTTTTACCAAAAGCAATTAAGTCATTTATATCGGCAGTTCTGTTTTTTCCAAAACGATGGTCGTAACCAATTATAATTTTTTTTACATGTAGTTTGTCTACTAAAATCTCTTTTACAAATTCTTCAGCAGATAAATTTGAAAAAGTAGTATCAAAGGGATGTATAATTAAATTGTCAATTCCTGATTTTTCTAATAATTCAGCTTTTTCATCAATAGTTGATAATAGTTTTATAGTGGAGTCTTGTTTTAAAACCATTCTAGGGTGAGGAAAAAATGTTAAAACAACACTTTCAGTTTCTTTTTCTTTAAAATCAACAAGTTTCTTAAGAATAGATTGATGTCCTATGTGGACGCCATCAAAAGTTCCAAGTGTGATTAAGGTTTTTTTGTTAGTAACGAAATTATGTATTGAATTATAGGTTTTCAAGATTTATATAATTAAAATAGCAAAGATAATTTCTAATAAGATTAAAAAGTAATAAAATTATTTTTTTTGTTTTTTTTTATTAAATTTGTTAGCTAAAACTATTAACTAATAGAAAATGATGAAAAAATTACAATTATTATTAACATTTGTTTTGTTTGCTAGTTTATCTTACGGACAAAATAAACTTTGGACTAAAGTTTCTATTGAGAAACTTGGAAGTCAAGAAAAGATGGAAAGAGTTTCGGTTCCATCTGCATATCAAATTATGCATTTAGATTTAAATGCATTTAAACAAAATTTAGTGGGAGCTCCTGTAGATTTAGATGGAGTTTTTTCTAACACTATTGTTGAGTTTCCTAACTCAAAAGGAGAACTTTCTAAATTTAGAGTTTATGAATCACCAATTATGGAAAAGGGATTGGCTGATAGATATCCTGATATTAAATCGTACTCTGCTATTGGTATTGATAATCCAACAGTAAGATTGAGGTTTAGTGTTACTTTGTTTGGATTACATGTAATGTCTACTTCAGGAGATGAAGGTACTTACTATATTGATACTTATACAAAAGATTTAAATAATTATATTGTATATAATAGAAAAGATCTTTCTACGGTAAGAACATTTGCTTGTCATTTTCAAGACAATCATGAGGAAATTGCTGAACAAAATAGAAGTGCTGTAGAAAACCAAGTAATGGCTACTGATGGTATGTTTAGACAATACAGATTGGCTATGGCTTGTACTATTGAATATGCTGCTTTTCATGTAAATGCAGCTGGTTTGAATGCTGGTACTACAATTCAAAAGAAAGCTGCTGTACTTGCTGCTATGAATGTAACCATGACACGTGTAAATGGTGTTTATGAAAGGGATATGTCGTTAAGAATGAATTTAGTTGCTAATAATGATCAAATTATTTTTATTACATCAGATTCTTTTTCAAATAGTAATGCTAATAATTTGATAAATGAAAGTCAAACAGTTATAGATGGAACAATTGGTAATGCAAATTATGATATTGGTCATACTGTTAGTACTGGTGGTGGTGGTTTAGCAGGTTTAGGAGTTGTGTGTAATGCATCTAATAAAGCAAGAGGTATTACAGGTTCGCCTTCGCCAGTTGGAGACCCTTATGATATTGATTATGTAGCGCACGAAATGGGACATCAATTTGGAGGTCCTCACACTTTTAGTTCTAATGATGATACAGCTGGTAATTGTAATTCTGGGAATAATAGTCCTTTAAATTCTGTCGAGCCTGGTAGTGGTTCTACAATTATGGCTTATGCTGGTATTTGTGAAGAAAATGTTCAGACAAATTCAGATGCTTATTTTCATGCTAGGAGTATTGAACTTATGACCACTTTTATGACAGGTTCAGGAGATAATTGTATTACTCCAACTGCTAATGGCAATAACGCTCCTGTTATTTCGGCTTTATCAAATTATACAATTCCAAAAGGTACTGCATTTATGCTAACAGGAAGTGCTACTGATGCTAATGCAGGTGCTTCTTTAACATATTGCTGGGAACAAACTAATGCAGTTGCTGGAACGAACTATCCTTCAGCTACTCAAACAACAGGACCTGTTTATAGATCTAGAAACCCAAGTACTTCACCAACACGTTATATGCCACAAATGTCTGATATTTTTGCTGGAAATTTAACACCGACTTGGGAAGTTACACCAAATGTTGCTAGAACATTAGCTTTTGCTCTTACTGTTAGAGATAATCAAACCCCTACGGGTGGCCAAACAGCACGTGCTAATATGACAGTAACTATTGATGATACAAGAGGGCCATTAGTTGTAACTTCACAAAATACAGCTGGAATTTCTTATGCTACAGGTTCAGTTCAAAATGTTACTTGGAATGTAAATAATACAGATACTTCTACAGGTGGGGCAAATGTTGATATTTTAATTACTAATGATAATGGTGTTACTTGGACTACATTGTTGGCAAATACACCAAATAATGGTTCTGCAAATGTAACAATGCCAACAACTGCATCTCCATTTTGTAGATTAATGGTTAAAGCAAGTGGAAATATTTTCTTTGCTGTAAACTCTGCTACTTTTGCTGTGGGTTATACGATTTCAAATGTTTGTAATAATTTTTCAAATAACACTCCTTTAGCAGTTCCAGATGGATTAGGAAATAATATTTCTGGTGGTACGGTTTCTAAAACAGTTGTGGTTTCAGGAATTGCCAATAGCATAACTGATGTGAATGTTACTTTGGCATCTAACCATACTTATTTTTGGGATATGGAAATTTCATTAACTCACCCAGATGGTACATCTATGAAATTGTCTAATCATTTATGTAATGGATTGGCAAGTGGATTTAATATTGTTTTTGACGATAATGGTACTCCTATTGTTTGTTCAGGGAATCCGGTAACTGGAACATATATGCCTAGCAACCCACTAAGTGTATTTAATGGTAAACCTGCTAATGGAACATGGACGCTTTCTGCTTTTGATTGGTGGGCTGGAGATTCGGGTTCTTTAAATAATTTTACAGTTCAAATTTGCTCTCAAGTTGCCACTTTGACATCTGAAAGTTTCGGTTTAGAAAATTTTATATTATCTCCAAATCCTAATAATGGTAATTTTAATATTCAGTTTAATTCAACAACTGGAAATGAAATTAAAATAAACGTACACGATATTAGAGGTAGAGAAATATTTAATAAATCATATCAAAATAATGGGTTATTTAATGAAAATTTACAATTAAACAATGTTCAATCTGGTATTTATCTTGTAACTGTTCAAGATGGCTCTAGAAAAGAAGTTAAAAAAATTGTGGTTCAATAAACAACTAGATATTATAATTTTAAGAGAAGGCACACGCCTTCTCTTTTTTTTAACATAAAATTAATTTTATGTTAAAAAAATATTTATATTTGGCTATTAACCAAAAACTTAACCTATTATGAAAAAACTATTACTAGCTTTAGTATTAGTGTTTTCTTCTGTTGTATTGAATGCTCAAATTAAATCTAATTGGCATCAAGTTGAAGAAAATTCTTTAAAAGACTTACCAAAAGTTAGAAGAGCTTCATTTCCTCAAGAATATCAATTGTGGAAATTAGATCTTCAAAGTTTAAAACATCAATTAAGAAATGCTCCTGTTAGAGGACAATTTCAGGGTGTTTCAAATGTCGTTATTCAATTGCCTAATGCTTCTGGACAGCTAGAAAGTTTTAGGATTTTAGAGACTCCTATAATGGAAGAAGGGTTGGCCGCAAAATTCCCTACAATTAAATCTTATGTTGGTAAAGGTATTGATGATGTTACAGCTGTTGCAAGATTTTCAATAACTGAGTTCGGTTTACATAGTATGACATTGTCTGCGGGTAAAAGCACCGCTTTTATTGATCCTTACACTGAAAATACTCAAAATTATATTGTTTACAATAGAGCAAGCTTAATAGGTGATGGTCAAACATTTGAATGTTTAACCAAAAATGATGTTCATTTACCTTCAATAGAACATGATAGAAGAGCAAATGCTATGTTTAGAGCTGATACCGATGACAAGATTTTAAGAACTTATCGATTAGCACAGTCTTGTACAGCGGAATATGGCAATATATTTAGGGGTAATACGGCTGATCCTATAGCAACGCAAAAAGGTAGAATTCAGGCTCAAATGGCAATTACAATGACTCGTGTAAACGGAGTTTATGAGAATGATTTAGCAATTACAATGATTTTTATCGCTAATAATGATGCGTTAATTTATTTAGGTACTACTACTTCTGATCCTTGGAATGGAGAATATAATACTCAAACAGGTGTAACTATCGATGCAAATGTGGGTTTTAATAGTTATGATATTGGACACAATTTTAATACTTCTGGAGGAGGTAATGCAGGATGTATAGGTTGTGTGTGTAGTACAAGTACAAATCCAAGCGGAGGGTTTCACAAAGGAACAGGTATGACAGGTCGTTCAAATCCAACTGGTGATGCCTTTGATATCGATTATGTAGCACATGAAATGGGGCATCAATTTGGAGGGTACCATACGCAAAGTAGTTCTAATTGCAGATCTGGAAGTGGAGCAACTGAGGTAGAGCCTGGTTCGGGTTCAACTATAATGGGTTATGCAGGTATTTGTGCATCTAATGTACAAAGTAATAGTGACGCTTATTTTGCTTATGTAAATATTAGAGATATTATGGAGAATGTAAAGTTTGGTGTTAGCCAACCAACATTGCCAATAACAAGTTTTTCGAATAATCCACCTACTGCAAACGCAGGAAGAGATTATGTGATACCAAAATCTACAGCTTTCATGTTAGTTGGTCAAGGATCTGATCCTGAAAACGATCCAATTACCTATACTTGGGAACAAAATGATCCCGAGGATCCTGGTTCAACTGCTGCTCCAACAGCAACAAGAGCGTCTGGACCGATGTTTAGATCCGTTTGGGGTACTACTTCTAATACTAGGATTATGCCAAATATGACAACTGTTTTAACTGGCGCAACTTCTAATACTTGGGAGGTTTGTCCTTCAGTGGCTAGAGATTTAAATTTTTCATTAACAGTTAGAGATAATAATAATGGAATTGGGCAAACAGCTACTGATTTAATGAAGGTTACTGTCAACGGAGTGGCTGGACCATTTATTGTTAATGCTCCTAATACAGCAGTTTCTTGGCAAGCGGGCACTAATCAAAGTGTTACTTGGAATGTTGCTGGTACTGATTTGAACGGAATTAATGCAAAATTTGTTGATATTTATTTGTCAACAAATGGTGGAACATCTTTTCCAATTTTATTAGCTAGTAAAGTTCCAAACGATGGTTCTGAAACAATTACTGTTCCTAATAATGTTGGTACAACAAACAGAATTATGGTTAAAGGTTGGGATAATATCTTTTTTGATGTTTCTAATGCTAACTTTACAATAACAGCACCATCTAGTACTATGGCTATTGCATTTAATGGAGTTGAAGGCCAACAAAACAAGCCGTTTTGTCAAGGAGCTACTGCAACTTATTCTATAGATTATAAAGCTTTAGGTGGGTTTTCTGGAAGTACAACGTTTGCTGCAACAGGAACACCTGCAGGAGCGACAGTTTCATTCTCACCAACATCAATAAGTGCTAACGGTACAGTAACTATGTCTATAACAAATACAGCTGGTGCAGCTCCAGGTTTTTATAACATAGTTGTTACAGCTACTTCTGGAGCAATAACTAAAACAGCTCCATTTTATTTAGAGTTATTAAGCTCAAATTTTGGAACTCAAACTCTAACTTCACCAGCAAATAATGCTATTAATCAAAGCACTTTTATAACACTTTCTTGGCCAGTTAACGCTTCGGCATCATCTTATGATTTGCAAATTTCTTCAGATTCAGGCTTTTCAAGTTATTTTTTTAATGGAAACGTTAATACAAATTCTTATTCAATTGGTGGATTATCGGATGCAACAACATATTATTGGAGAGTGAAACCTAAAAATGCTGGATGCGATGGCATATTTAGTACGACATATAATTTTAGAACTGGACAAACAGATTGTGGTGTGTCGGTTTCAAGTGGAGATATACCTAAGACAATTAGAGCAAATGTGCCAAATACTGTAACTTCAACAATAAATATAGCTTCTGGTTCAATTATTACTGATTTAAATGTGAATTTAGCTATTACTCACACCTATATTCAAGATTTAACAATTAGACTTACTAGTCCGTCAGGAACAATTGTTGATTTATTAAGGGAGCCATGTGGGAATAATGATAATATGAATGTTGTTATAGATGATTCTGGATCTGCAGTTGTATGTGGAACAGGAAATCCTTCTTTAACTGGAGTTGTTGTGCCTTTCCAAGTATTATCGGCTTTTAATGGTCAAAATTCTACAGGAACTTGGACTCTTACTGTAATTGATGGATATAATGGAGATGGTGGTTCTTTAGATAGTTGGGGGATAAATATTTGTTCTACTCAACCATTGAGTTTAGAAAGTAATACTATTAATGATTTGGCTATTTATCCAAATCCAAATAACGGTAACTTTAATGTTCAATTTACTTCTACATCGGGTAATGAAATTAAAGTAAATGTTCATGATATTAGAGGTAGAGCGATTTTTGCTAAATCATATAACAGCAATGGGTTGTTTAATGAATCTTTGCAATTGAATAATATTCAATCTGGAGTTTATCTTGTAACTGTTCAAGATGGTGACAGAAAAGAAGTAAAAAAAATAGTAGTAAAATAACTGACTAAAATTCAAAGAGAAGTTTCATTAGCTTCTCTTTGAATTTTTCTGCTGTTTTGATTTTTATATCAAAAGACATAAAAACGTACTTTTTTTAAAATACATAGAGCTTTTTAATAATTTAAATTGCTTAAAAAAATAAGTAGGTTTTTATTTTTTTTTTTAATAGTTTTGTTTTTAATAATAAATTCCCAATAAAATGAAAAAAACTTTACAGTTAATTTTATCTTTATTTGTTTTAAATGTGGCTTTCTCACAAACAAATAAAGCTTGGTCGTCCTACAAGGGTCAAAGTATTATAGTTTCTAAAATAGCTCAAAGAGAATCTTTTCCTGAGAACTTTTCTTTATTAGAATTAGATTTTAATAGTCTAAAGCAAGTTGTTATTTCTGCTCCAGATAGATTTTCAGAAATCCAATCAAATGTAATCATTTCTATACCAAATTCAGATGGAAAATTAGAGCGTTTTAGAATTTATGAATCCTCTAATTTTGATTTTGAGTTGCAAGCAAGATTTCCTGAAATTAGAGCTTATGTAGGTCAGGGTATTGATGATAAATACGCTGTATTAAGAATGAGTCTTGATCCCAGAGGAATTCAAACTATGGTTTTTAGAGCAGACAAACAAACAGAGTTCATGGAACCATATTCTCAAGATGGTAGTGTGTATGCGGTTTATAAATCTTCTAGAAAAAAAGGTAAGTTACCTTTTACATGTTCTACTCCTGAACAAACTTTTGTTAATGATATTACTACTCCTGAAATTGTATCTCGCGCTAGTACTACTACATTGTTAACTTTTAGATTAGCTTTGTCATGTAATGGTGAATATGCTAATTATTTTGGAGCAACGAGTTCAGCTCAAGTAGCGAACGTCTTGGCGGCTTTTAATGCTACAATGACAAGAGTTAATGGTGTTTTTGAAAAAGACTTTGCTATTCGTATGAATATTGTTGCTTCAACCACAAATGTGATTTTTTATAATCCTGCTACTGATCCTTATACAACTTTGGCAAACTGGAATACCCAATTACAGCAAACATTAAATACAACACTAACAGGCCCTTCAACTTCTTTAGCGGCAAACAATGCAGCATACGATGTTGGTCACATGTTTGGTGCCGATGGAGGAGGAGGTAATGCAGGGTGTATTGGTTGTGTTTGTGTAAATGGTGTTGCTTCTGGAACAGGTAGTACAAAAGGTAGAGGAATTACTTCTCCTGCAGATGGAGTTCCGGCAGGTGATACATTTGATATTGATTATGTTACACATGAATTAGGACATCAATTTGGTGCTAATCATACTTTTTCGCATTCATCTGAAGGAACAGGTGTAAATAAAGAAGTGGGTGGAGGTGTAACAGTTATGGGATATGCTGGCATTACTTCATATAATACTCATATGAATTCTATTGATATTTTTCATTCTGCTAGTATTGCTCAAGTTCAAGCAAATATGGTAGGTAAAACTTGTCCTACTTCAACAGCGATAACGCATTCTGCACCAGTTGTAAATTCGGGAGGTAACTGGACTATTCCATTGAGCACCCCTTTTGTTTTAACAGGTTCAGCTACTGATGCTGGTGGTGCTAGTGGATTAACATATACTTGGGAACAAAATGATGATGCTGGTTCTAATACTGGAGCTAATAGTCCGGCTAGCCCAACTAAAACAACTGGGCCAAATTTCGTGTGTTACCCAGCTTCAACTAGCCCAACACGATACTTTCCTATTATGTCTTCTATTTTGGCAGGAAGTACTACAACTCAAGGCGTTGGTGTTACTTCTGAAGCATTGAGTTCGGTTGCAAGAACATTGAACTTTAGATTAACTGCCCGTGATAATGTATTGGGCCAGGGACAAACTAATTTTGCTGATGCTGTGGTAACAGTTGCTAATAAAACTGCATTGACAATAACAATGGCGCCAAATACTAGTTATCCAGTTGGTTCAACTCAAACTGTTGTTTGGACAGGTGCAACTGGTGCTAATGGCCACAATACAATTGCTGGTGCAACAAATGTAGATATTTCGTTTTCGTCTGATAATGGTGTTACTTGGACTACTTTATTAGCTGGGACGCCAAATGATGGAACTCAGGCGGTAACTTTACCAGCAGGTGTTGCAGCGCCATATTGTAGATTTATGGTGAAGGCTAGTGCAAACGTTTTCTTCAATATTTCTGCTCCTTTTTCAGTGGGTTATACAATTACAACAACTTGTAATAGTTATACAATGAATACAGGTTTTGCAATTCCAGATAATAATACGACTTTTACGGTTAGATCTATTAATGTGCCTACAACAGCTAATATCTCTGATGTTAATTTAGCTGTTAACTTGACTCATACTTACGTTTCAGATTTACAAATCGTTCTACAAGGGCCTATGACGCCAACAACTCAGTCAACGATTTTTAATCAAGCATGTACGAGTAATGATAATATAAATGCTACTTTCGATGATCAAGGTTCAGGGATAGTTTGTGCTACAACAATTACAGGAAATGTTATTCCATCTTCTCCATTAAGTGTATTTAATACTTTAAATCCAAATGGGAATTGGTTAGTTGGTATTAGAGATGTGGCAGCTGCAGATACAGGAAATGTAGTTTCTTATACATTAACAGTTTGTTCGGAACAAGTAACTCTATCAACAGAGGATGTTGGTTTAGATAATTTTACATTATATCCAAACCCTAACAATGGAAACTTTAATATTCAATTTACATCAAATTCAGGTAATGAAATTAAAGTAAATGTTCATGATGTGAGAGGAAGAGAGATTTTTGCTAAATCATATAACAACAATGGGTTGTTTAATGAATCCTTACAATTGAATAATATTCAATCTGGAGTTTATCTTGTAACTGTTCAAGATGGTGCTAGAAAAGAAGTTAAGAAAATTGTAGTTCAATAATTGAATAATATTTATAAACATAAAAAGGGAAGTTTTAAGCTTCCCTTTTTTTATTTCCCATTATATGTATTCATCGTATTGTTTAAACCTGCTAAAGCAAAAGATTTTATTATCTCTGAACTTATTTCCAAACGCTCTTTTAATTTTTCTTTTTCTTCATCGCTCCATTCGCCTAGTACGTAATCTACTTGTTGTCCTTTTTTAAAGGCATCACTAATTCCAAATCTGTACCGAGGATATTCTGTAGAGTTTAATAATAATTGGATATTTTTAAGTCCATTATGACCACCGTCACTTCCTTTTGTTTTAATTCGGATGGTTCCAAAAGCCAAATTCAAATCATCGGTAATAACCAACATGTTTTCTTTTTCGATGTTTTCCTTTTCTAACCAATACTTAATTGCTTTTCCACTCAAATTCATATAGGTGTTCGGCTTAAGTAATAATAAGGTTCTTCCTTTAATTTTTAGTTCAGCTAGTTCACCCAATTTTACGGTTTGAAATGAAATTCCTTCCTTATGTGCTAGATAGTCCAAAACTTTAAATCCGATATTGTGTCTTGTATTTGCATATTCTGAGCCAATATTTCCAAGCCCAACGATTAAGAATTTCTTCATGGGTAAACTCTCTTTTATTTGTTTATTAAACAGATTTGATAACCAATTCATATTGCAAAAGTAATGCAAAGTTTAGATACTGAAAAGCATAAAAAAAGCACCAGTAAAAACTGATGCTTCTTTTGTATACATTGAAAAGAAATTATTTTTTCTTTTTTGCTCCTTTTTCTGCTTTTGCTGCCTCTTGAGCTGCTTTCATTGCCGCACGAGAAATTCTCACTTGACAAACTACAGTGTTATCTGGGTGCATTAATTTGAAATTGTTAGTTTCAATTTTAGTAACGTATAATTTGTTACCCATTTGTAATTCTGAAATATTAGCTTCAACAAAGTCAGGTAAGAATTTAGGTAAAGCTTTTACTTTTAAACGACGTTGGTTTAAACGTAAAACACCTCCTAATAATACCCCTGGAGAAGTTCCTGTAATTTTAACTGGTACTTCCATAATGATTTCTTTATCATCGCTTAATTGGAAGAAGTCAATGTGTAAAATTTTGTCAGAAACTGGGTGAAATTGAATGTCTTGCATGATAACATTGTAAGACGTTCCGTTTAACTCAACTACAACAGTGTGTGCGTTTGGAGTGTAAACCAAATCTTTAAATGCTCTTTCGTCTGCAACAAAATGAACTGGTTGATTTCCTCCGTAGATAACGCAAGGAACCATTCCAGCATCACGTACGGCTTTAGTTGCCTTTTTACCTACGCTTTCTCTTTCTGATCCTTTAATCGTAATTGATTTCATTGTAAAATATATATAATTAATAAATACTTATTAAAGTGGCTGTTTGATTACATCAAAAATTTACCACTGATAGAGTTGTTGTTTTGTACCATATGCATTACTTCTGCAAATAATGGTGCGCAACTTACAACTTTAATTTTCTTTGATTCTTTTCTTAATGGAATTGAATCGGTAACAATTAATTCTAATAATTTAGAATTTTCTATTTTTTCGTAAGCTTTTCCTGATAAAATAGGATGTGTACAAATCGCTCTTACACTTAAAGCTCCTTTTTCCATCATAACATCTGCAGCTTTTGCTAATGTTCCTCCGGTATCAATCATGTCATCAACTAGGATAACATTTCTTCCTTTTACATCTCCAATTAGCTCCATTGTGTCAATTACATTTGCTTTTTTTCTTTGCTTGTAACAAACTACAACGTCAGATTCTAAAAATTTAGAATATGCATAAGCTCTTTTTGAACCTCCCATATCTGGTGACGCGATAGTTAAATTTTCTAAATTTAAACTTCTCACATAAGGTAAAAAGATAGTAGAAGCAAATAAATGGTCTACTGGTTTTTCAAAGAATCCTTGGATTTGATCTGCATGTAAATCCATCGTCATTATTCTTGTTGCTCCAGCAGTCTCTAAAAGTTTTGCAACTAATTTTGCTCCTATTGGTACTCTTGGCTTGTCTTTTCTGTCTTGTCTTGCCCAACCGAAATAAGGAATAACCGCTGTTATATGTCTGGCAGATGCTCTTTTTGCGGCATCTATCATTAATAATAATTCCATTAAATTGTCCGAACTTGGAAAAGTAGAACAAACTAGGAATACGCGTAATCCTCTTATTGATTCTTCAAAAGAAGGCTGAAATTCGCCATCACTATATTTAGAGAACGTAATCTTACCTAGCGGAACGCCGTACTTCTCAGCAATTTGTTCAGCTAAATACACACTCTGAGAACATGCAAAAATTTTTGCTTCTGGTTCTTGATACAGCATGTTAATTAATTGTTTAGTAGTTAGTTAGTGTTGTGTTGTGTAAACGAGGTGCAAATTTAGAAATAAATTCGAACTCTGAAAGTATATTTTTAACTATTTTTTTATGAAATGCAGAAATATTTTTTACATTTGCACCCACTTAATGATACAGATATCATTTTCCATTGCCCGGATGGCGGAATTGGTAGACGCGCACGACTCAAACTCGTGTACTTAGGTGTGTGGGTTCGATTCCCACTCCGGGTACTAAACCTCTCAAAAATGAGAGGTTTTTTTATTTCCGTTAAAATTCAGTAATGCTTTTAATAACATAACTTAAAGTTATATATTTGAGAATTAATAAAGAAGAAATGAAAAAGAGAATAATTTTAGCAAGTGTAATAGTTTCAATGTTTTTTGTGTCTTGTAAAAAAGATGAAGAAGTTAAACCTACTGAAGAAGCACAACAAACTGCCCAACCTTTTTCAGGTGAAGAATGGTTAAAACAAAGAGTTGGTGGACAAGGGCAACCTGTTCAGCAGCCAGTTCAACAACAAGTACAAACACAGTCTCAAACACAAACTGCCCCAGGAATGAATCCTCCTCATGGGCAACCTGGTCATAGATGTGAAATTCCTGTTGGAGCTCCTTTAAACTCAAAACCAAATACTCAACCGCAACAACAAACTACACAAGTTGTAAACTCAAAGCCTGTACAACAACCTGTTTTGAATGTTAATTCAAAAGATGGCGCTGCTACAATAGTAGGTACGGCTACACCTCCAGGTATGAATCCACCTCATGGTCAAGAAGGACATCGTTGTGATATTGCTGTTGGAGCACCTTTGCCTAAAGAGTAGTAAACAACTTCTTATTTACTGTTCCAGAAGCAATCCAAGAAGAAACAATTCCTAGAATAACAATAGTTGTAATTACTATAACCATGTTTTCCCATTCAAAAAGTATTGGGTAAGGCATGGTTGGTGTAATCATTACGAAAGAAAAGTGTTGTTGTAATAAGATTAGGATGCTTGCTAAAGCCAATCCTATAATAAGTCCAAATAAGGTAATGATTATACCTTGAGTAAAAAAGATGTTTCGTATAGATTTTTGAGTAACTCCTATGTTGTACAGAGTTTTTAAATTATCTTTTTTGTCGATAATAATCATTACGATAGCTCCAGCCAAACAAAATAGAGTTAGTATTACAACTAAAGTACTAAACAAGTAAATGAATAGATTTTCGGATTGTAGCATTTTGTAAAGCGAGTCGTTTAACTGGGCTCTATTTTTAATTTTAATCGAATTTCCAAATATTGAATTTAATTGGTTTCTAACCAAACTTTCGTTTGCATCACTTTTTAACTTGATTTCAATATTGGTAATTTGATTATTTTTTATTCCTAAAAAGTTTTGAGCTAAGTCTATAGAACAAAATACATATTTTCCATCTAATTCTTCATTAATAGAATAGATTCCAGAAGGGAATAGTAAAATTTTATTAAAAGCTTCATCAGGATTTTCAATATCACCTTTTCCAGGTTTTGGTACATATGCCTCTAAAGCATTATTGTAATCAAATAGACCTAATCCTAATTTCCGACTAATATCTGAGCCTATTACAACACTTTCTGAATTGGTTTTAAACCAATCACCAGCATATAAATGATTTTTAAAATCAGTAACTTTTATAAAGTTATCATCAACACCCTTTATGTGAGCAACCAATTCTTTGTTGTCATACATAAAATACACTCTTTCTTCAATGATTTTGCTGTATGAAACAATTTCGCTGTTGTTTTTAAGTAGTGCTTCTTGTTTAGAATTTATCTTGAAGGTCTTACCAGTAGAAGTTTCAATTCTTAAATCAGGATCTGTAGCGTTAGCAAAATTCAAACTAAATTCTTTCAAACCACTAAAAACAGATAGAAAAACAAATAATGCCATAGTGCTAGCAATAATTCCCACAGAAGCAATTCCTGTGATAATATTAATTGCTTTGTTTTTACTAAAACTTACAGCATATCGTTTAGCTATGTAAAAGGAAAGGTTCAAATTATGATTTCTTTCTTTTATCTAATAAATCTGGATTTTCAATTGGATTTTCTTCCCCTGTTAATGCTTTATCAATTTTTTCAATGTAGTCTAAACTATCATCAATATAGAAAATTAAATTTGGCACTTTACGCAATTGGTTTTTTACACGTTGCGCTAAATCGTGTTTGATTAAAGGTGAATTGCTTTTTACAGCAGCTAGTATTTCCGGAGCTTTATCTGTTGGGAAAACACTCAAATGGACTTTTGCAATAGATAAATCGGAAGTTACATTTACTTTTGATACTGATATAACTAAATTATTGATGTTGTTTTTACGAATTTCTCCCTGCAAAATCGAAACTAAATCGTTTTGTAAAAGCGCTCCTATTTTTTTTTGTCTATTTGTTTCCATGATGCAAAAATACATAAAAAATCATCAAGACGTATTCTTTTGTTGCTTGAAGAATATATGAATGAATACTGATTGTGCTATTTTCATTAACTTTGACGCTTAAAAGTTTAAAATAATGAGAAAAATAGAGCATATTGGTATTGCCGTTAAAAGTTTAGAAGAATCAAACTTGTTGTTTGCAAAATTATTCGGTCAACCAGCTTATAAAGAGGAAGAAGTGTTAAGCGAAGGTGTTAAAACTTCTTTTTTTATGAATGGTCCAAATAAGATAGAATTATTAGAAGCAACAAATCCTGAAAGTCCAATTGCAAAATTTATCGAGAAAAAAGGTGAAGGAATTCATCACATTGCATTTGATGTTGAAGATATTTTGGCGGAAATTGAGCGTTTAAAAAATGAAGGATTTGTAGTTTTGAATGAAATTCCTAAAAAAGGAGCTGATAATAAATTAGTTGCATTCCTTCATCCTAAAGGGACTAACGGGGTTCTTGTAGAGCTTTGTCAAGAAATAAAATAAAGTTTAAAAAAAGATTTGTTTGCCATAAAAATTAGTCTTAATATTGCAAACTCAATACTGGTCCTATAGCTCAGTTGGTTAGAGCACCTGACTCATAATCAGGTGGTCCCTGGTTCGAGCCCAGGTGGGACCACTTTTATTGTTTTAAATTAAGGAGTAATTTCTTACGAAAAGCTTATTTTAAGTTTTTTTTAAGTTTTTTTTTAAAAATAACTTGTAAAGTATAAAAATATTTATATTTTCGTATTTCCTAATATGTTAATAATCAATATTAACTTATTATTAAATATTTTCTTTTACTAGTAAGAGAGCGATATAAATTATACTTTTGCGCCCAATGAGAACAATTATGAATAAAATTATAACGATTTTAGTAGTATTATTTAGTATTCAAGGTGTTTTAGCTGCAGATCCTACTCCGCCGCCGCCAACACCACCACCACCACCTGGTTTGCCAATTGATGGCGGGTTAGTTGTGCTGTTCTTTGTGGCATTATTTACTGGTTATTATCTTTCAAAGAAATATATATCTATAAAAAAAGGCTCTTTATAAGAGCCTTTTTTTATTTTCTTAATTCGTTAAGTCTGCTAACGTATTTTCCAATTACATCAAATTCTAAATTTACTTCTGTTCCAATTTTGAAAGTATTGAAATTTGTGTGTTCAAATGTGTAAGGAATTATAGCAACACTAAAAGAGTCTAATTCAGAATTAACAACTGTTAAACTTGTTCCGTTAACTGTTATTGATCCTTTTTCGATTGTTATATTATTTAGAGAAGTATCATATTTAAAGGTAAAAACCCAACTTCCGTTTGCTTCTTTTATATTGGTACAAACTCCAGTTTGATCAACATGGCCTTGAACAATGTGACCGTCTAAACGATCTCCTAATTTCATAGCGCGTTCTAAGTTTACAATATCACCTACTTTCCAAGTTTCAATCGAAGTTTTGTCGATAGTTTCTTTAATTGCAGTTACAGTGTAATTCTTATTTTCAATTTTTACCACTGTTAAACAAATTCCATTGTGGGCTACGCTTTGGTCAATTTTTAATTCATGTGTAATGTCAGATTCTACCGTAACATGCAGGTTTTCCTGATCTTTTTCAATTTCTTTTATAATTCCAAGGGTTTCTATGATTCCGGTAAACATAACTGATTTAATTTTACTAAATTTGCACTTCAAAAGTAAGCAATAAATCACACTTGTCATGGTTAAAAAAGCAGAAAATATAATTGTTGGAATTTCGATTGGAGATTTAAATGGTATTGGAAGCGAAGTAATTTTAAAAACATTTGAAGATACTCGAATGTTAGAATTGTGTACGCCAGTAATTTTTGCAAATGCTAAGATTGTTTCTTTTTTGAGAAAAGAATTAAATATTGATATTGCCATTCACGGAATTGATAAAATAGAGCAATTGGTTGTTGGAAAAATCAACGTACTAAATGTTTGGCGTGAAGGAGTAAATCTTGAATTAGGTAAAAATGATGATGTAGTAGGAAGTTATGCAATTAAATCTTTCGTTGCTGCAACAAAAGCTTTAAAAGAAGGTTTGGTTGATGTTTTAGTAACAGCACCTATTAATAAGTATAATATTCAATCAGAAGAATTCAAATTTCCAGGTCATACCGATTATTTGGATAAAGAATTAGAAGGCGATGCTTTAATGCTAATGGTTCATGATGATTTACGTGTGGGATTATTAACTGATCATGTTCCTGTAAACGAAGTTGCAAAACATTTAAATGAAAAATTAATTACAAGTAAAATAAAAACCATAATCCAAACTTTAATTCAGGATTTTGAAATTGAGAAACCTAAAGTTGCTGTTTTGGGTTTAAATCCACATTCTGGAGATAATGGAGTTATAGGACAAGAAGAAGAAAAGATTATTAAGCCTGCATTGAAAAAATTATTTGAAGCCGGGAATATGGTTTTTGGACCATTTCCTGCAGATGGTTTTTTTGGTTCGGCGCAATATGAAAAATACGATGCGGTTATTGCAACTTACCACGACCAAGGATTAATTCCGTTTAAAACGTTATCTTTTGGTAATGGAGTAAATTATACTGCTGGGTTAAATAAAATTAGAACTTCGCCTGATCATGGAACGGCTTACGAAATTGCAGGTAAGAAAGTTGCTAATCACGAGTCATTTAAAGAGGCAGTTTATTTAGCAATTGATATTTTTAAGAAAAGAAATGATTATCAAGAGCTTGTGAAAAACCCTTTAAAAACAAAAGAAAAGCAGTTATAAACAAAAAAATGTTTACAACTAGTTTTAATTTACAAATATTTTATATCTTTGCACACCTTTTAAAAAGGTAAAACTGTTGTTATGAACAATTTAAAAGAATATTTAATTCCATTCGTGGGGTTAAAAATAGGGAAGCATCAGTTTGATTATCAAATAGATAATACGTTCTTTAAAAACTTTGATTACGACGAATTTAATAGCGTTTCGGTTAAAGTTGATATTGTTTTGGAAAAGAAAAGCACAATGCTTGAACTCAATTTTAAACACAAAGGAACTGTAAATGTGCCTTGCGATGTTTCTGGAGAAGAGTTTGATTTACCAATTAAAGGAAAACTAAAACTTTTAGTAAAGTTTGGTGATACTTTTAATGATGACAATGAGGAGTTGCTCATATTGCCACATGGTGAATATCAAGTAAATGTTGCACAATACATTTATGAATCAATTGTGTTGTCAGTTCCTTTAAGAAGAATACATCCAGGAGTTAAAGACGGTTCTTTAACAGATGTTATCGAAAAATTGGAATCGCTTTCACCAAAAGAAAATAAAAAAGAAGAACAACAAAGTAATGATATTGACCCTAGATGGGAGAATTTAAAAAAACTATTAACGGATAAATAAAATAGAACAATGGCACATCCTAAGAGAAGACAGTCGTCTACAAGAAGAGATAAGAGAAGAACACATTACAAAGCGACAGTTGCTCAAATTGCAACATGTCCAACTACTGGTGAAGCACATTTATACCACAGAGCTTACTGGCATGAAGGTAAAATGTACTACAGAGGTCAAGTTGTAATTGATAAAAATGAAGCAGTAGCTTAATTGCGTCAAAAAAATAGAGAAAACTCTCACATTGTGAGAGTTTTTTTGTTAAGTACCCATTCGTTTTTATAATTAACAAAAACGAATAGGACTCGTTTAATTTTTTTTTTGTAATTTCCACCACTTTTTGAACTTTAGAAGTTCTGAAGGAAAAATTAATCAAAGATGAATAAAATAACAGCAGCAATTACGGCAGTAGGTTCTTATGTTCCCGAATATGTTCTGTCGAATCAAGTTTTGGAAACGTTAGTTGATACTAATGACGAATGGATTACTACTCGTACCGGAATTAAAGAAAGAAGATTGTTAAAAGAAGAAGGTCAAGGAACTTCTTATATGGCAATTAAAGCCGCTCAAAACTTATTAGAAAAAGCCAATTTAGATCCTAAAGAAATTGATTTAGTGATTATGGCAACAGCAACACCAGATATGCCTGTAGCTTCAACAGGAGTTTATGTTGCTACACAAATTGGTGCAACAAATGCATTTGCATACGATTTACAAGCTGCATGTTCAAGCTTTCTTTACGGAATGTCAACTGCTTCAGCTTACATTGCTTCAGGAAAATATAAAAAAGTTTTATTAATTGGAGCAGACAAAATGTCTTCAATTATAGATTATACAGATAGAGCCACTTGTATCATTTTTGGCGATGGTGCAGGGGCTGTTTTGTTTGAACCAAATACTGATGGATTAGGTCTTCAAGATGAATTACTTAGAAGTGATGGAATCGGAAGAGAATTTTTAAAAATCGAAGCAGGTGGTTCAATTTTGCCTCCAACAGAAGAAACAGTTAAAAATAAACAACATTTTGTTTTCCAAGACGGAAAAACGGTTTTCAAATACGCTGTTTCAGGAATGGCAGATGTAAGTGAGAAAATTATGGAACGTAATAATTTATCTCACGACGATGTTAATTGGTTAGTAGCACATCAAGCTAATCGAAGAATTATTGATGCAACTGCTAATAGAATGGGTGTAGACGAATCAAAAGTCTTAATAAACATTCAAAAATATGGTAATACCACTTCAGCTACCTTACCACTTTTGTTGTCTGATTTCGAAAATCAATTGAAAAAAGGAGATAATATTATCTTTGCAGCATTTGGAGGAGGATTCACTTGGGGTGCTATCTATTTAAAATGGGCTTATACTAAATAAAAACAAACTAAACTAAATCAAATATTATGGATATTAGAGAGATTCAAAACCTAATCAAATTTGTAGCAAAATCAGGTGCTACAGAAGTAAAATTAGAAATGGACGATTTTAAAATCACCATAAAAACAACTGCTGAAGGTACAGAAAGTACTACAACTTATGTTCAGCAAATGCCTATGGCAGCTGCACCACAAATGGCAGCTCCACAAGTAGTAGCGGCTCCTGCTATTGCAGATGCTCCTGCTGCAACTCCTGCTGCGGATGATAATTCTAAATATATCACTGTAAAATCTCCAATTATTGGAACTTTCTATAGAAAACCAGCTCCAGACAAACCTATGTTTGTTGAAGTAGGTTCAACTATTGGAAAAGGAGATGTTCTTTGTGTGATTGAAGCAATGAAATTATTCAACGAAATCGAATCTGAAGTTTCTGGTAAAATTGTAAAAGTTTTAGTAGATGATTCATCTCCAGTTGAATTCGATCAACCATTATTCTTAGTTGATCCGTCATAATAAGTTAGAAGTTAGAAGTTAAAAGTTAGAAATTTTTCTTACTTCATAATTGTCTAATTGACACATTGTCTAATTATCTAATTAAAGAAACATGTTTAAAAAAATATTAATTGCCAATAGAGGAGAAATTGCACTTCGTGTAATTAGAACTTGTAGAGAAATGGGAATTAAAACTGTAGCAGTTTATTCTACAGCAGACGCAGATAGTTTGCATGTAAAATTTGCTGATGAAGCAGTTTGTATTGGGCCACCTCCAAGTAACTTATCTTACTTAAAAATGTCAAATATTATAGCTGCTGCAGAAATTACTAATGCAGATGCTATTCACCCAGGATACGGATTCTTATCTGAAAATGCTAAATTTTCTAAAATTTGTCAAGAACACGGGATCAAATTTATTGGAGCTTCTCCTGAAATGATTGAGAAAATGGGAGATAAGGCGACTGCAAAATCTACTATGTTAGAAGCAGGAGTTCCTTGTGTACCAGGTTCTGAAGGAATTTTAGAAGACTTTGAACAAGCTAAAAAAGTAGCTAAAGAAATTGGTTATCCAGTTATGATGAAAGCTACTGCTGGTGGTGGTGGAAAAGGAATGCGTGCAATTTGGAAAGAAGAAGAGCTTGAAAAAGCTTGGGAAAGTGCACGTATGGAAGCTGCTGCTGCTTTCGGTAACGATGGTATGTACATGGAAAAACTTATCGAAGAGCCTCGTCATATCGAGATTCAGGTTGTGGGAGATTCTTATGGAAAAGCATGTCACCTTTCTGAAAGAGATTGTTCGGTTCAACGTCGTCACCAAAAATTAACGGAAGAAACGCCATCTCCATTTATGACGGATGAATTACGTGAGAAAATGGGAACAGCGGCTGTTAAAGCAGCAGAATATATTAAATATGAAGGTGCTGGAACAGTAGAGTTTTTAGTTGACAAACACCGTAACTTCTACTTCATGGAAATGAATACTCGTATCCAAGTAGAACACCCAATTACCGAACAAGTTGTAGATTACGATTTAATTCGTGAGCAAATTATGGTAGCGGCTGGAATTCCAATTTCTGGTAAAAACTACTATCCACAATTACATTCAATTGAGTGTCGTATTAATGCTGAGGATCCTTATAACGATTTCCGCCCTTCGCCAGGTAAAATTACGGTTTTACATGCGCCAGGAGGACACGGAGTGCGTTTAGATACTCACGTTTACGCTGGATATACAATCCCGCCAAATTATGACTCTATGATTGCTAAGTTGATTACAACTGCTCAAACAAGAGAAGAGGCTATCAATAAAATGAAGCGTGCTTTAGATGAGTTCGTAATTGAAGGAATCAAAACCACAATCCCATTCCACAGACAATTAATGGATGAACCAGATTATGTGGCTGGAAATTATACTACAAAATTCATGGAATCATTTGTAATGAATGAGCCTCAAGAATAAAAACAAAAAAGCGATTTCAATTTGAAATCGCTTTTTTTATCCTAAACTTTTGATTAATTCCTCAATTTCTAACTTCTGATTTTCATATTTCAATCGCAACGGTTTGGCTTCTTTTTCTGAACGATCGTAATATACCATCGCTTTTTCAGCAAAAAACTTTTGATGAAAAGCAGAAGCTTTTGGTATTAATGGAAACTCTTTATGAAATAACATTTCGTAATACGCTTGCCATTCACGTTCATTTTTGTCTTGCATGGCTACTTCTGGTGCTTTCTGTTTTACATGCATCATTTCATGAGCTAGTAAATTCAACATCAAAACCAATGGGAATTCAAACGTGTTTTCTGGAATTCGAATAATTTGTGGTCCGCCTATTTCACCTTCAGCTGTCATTAAAATAAAATCCGGTTTTGCGGCTTCTCTAAATTCAAATCCTATAAAATTTGGATGTTCTAATTGGTACACATTTAAAAGCCATAGTGCTGCTTCTTTCGTTAAGCCGTGCTTATGAAAGGTTTTTATGGTGAGTTCTATGTCTTCGTAAGATAACATTTATATTGCGTATTAATTATTAAAGGCAAGAACAATTTGAAATTTGAACTTGCCTTTGAATTTGAATTTTTACAATGTTTCTTTCAACCAACCAAAAAATTCTCTTTGCCAAACCAATGCATTTTGTGGTTTTAGTACCCAATGGTTTTCATCTGGAAACAACAAGAATTTACTTTTAATTCCTTTTAGTTGTGCTGCTTGAAATGCTTCTTGTCCTTGTCCAATTGGCACACGGTAATCTTTTCCCCCTTGGATAATTAAAATTGGTGTATTCCAGTTGTTGATTAACTTAATTGGATTGAATTCGTTATACGTTTTTTGAGCAGTTGCATTGTCTTTTTCCCAATAAGCACCACCTGAATCCCAATTGGTAAAGAAAACTTCTTCTGTAGTTCCATACATGCTTTCTGTGTTGAAAATTCCACAGTGTGAAATGAATGTTTTGAAACGATTTTTGTGAATTCCTGCTAAATAGAAAACAGAATAACCACCATAACTAGCTCCTACAGCACCTAAACGGTTTTTATCTACATACGATTCTTTTGCTACATCATCAATTGCTGCTAAGTAATCATCCATAACTTGTCCACCCCAATCTCCAGAAATTTGTTCGTTCCAAGCCGTTCCGTGTCCTGGCATTCCTCTTCGGTTTGGCGCTACAATTACATAGCCTTGTGAAGCCATTAATTGGAAATTCCAACGGAAAGAATACGATTGTGTTAATGCACTTTGTGGGCCACCTTGACAGTATAAAAGTGTAGGGTATTTTTTAGTTTTATCAAAATTTGGTGGTAAAATTACCCATACCAACATTTTTTTGCCATCGGTTGTTGTTATCCAACGTCTTTCTGTTTTACAAGTGTTGATTTTCGCATAAGTATCTTGGTTTACATTAGTTATTTGATTCCAAGTTTTCTTTGCTAAATCGTATGAATATACTTCTGGAGCATGGTTCATATCGTTTCTTGTTACTAAAACAGCAGTTCCCGAAAAACCTACAATAGCATTCACATCAAAATCACCATTTGTTAATTGTGTTACTCGAACAGCAATTCTAGTTAATCCTGGAAAATTGACTTCAAATAATTGTTTTGTACCTTCAATTGGCGCAATGAAATACACTTTCTTTCCGTCTTTACTCCAAGTGTAACTATCTACTGTGCCATCCCAACCTGCAGTTAGATTGATATCTACGCCTCTATGACGAACAATAATATCGTTTTTATCTGCTTCATAACCATCACGTTTCATTTGCAGCCAAGTTAAATCACCTTTTGGAGAAAACTGAGGAGCAGTGTCGTAACCTAAATTCTTTTCAGTTAGGTTTTTAGTTGTTTTAGTTGCTAAATCGAACTCATATAAATCAGTATTTGTACTTGTAGCATAAGCTGTTCCAGCTTTCTTTTTACAAACATAGATGATTTTAGTTCCATCTGGTGACCAAATAAAATCTTCATCACCACCAAAAGGTTTTTGAGGTGCATCGTAAGGTTCGTTTGGCATGATATCTATTCCAGTAGCATCTTTTTTATTTTCCGAGTAGAAAACGTGGTTGTGTGTTCCATCATTCCAAGTGTCCCAATGGCGATAATCTAAGCCTGTGTAAACTTGTGCCGTAGTTTTTGATAATTCTGGATAAAGGTCTTTTCCTAATAATTTTTCTACCTTAACTTCTTTTGAAAATAACAGAAATTTTCCGTCAGGAGAAACATTTTTATCAGCTAATAACGATTTGTAATCTTCCACCAAAGTGGCAGTTCCGCCTTGAACAGGAATTGTATAATATTTTGAATTGATTTTATTTTCTTCAATAGAAGGTGTTCCCACTTTGTAAACTAAAAGTTTTCCATCTTTCGAAATTCCTAAAGGTGTAACTCTTCCTAATTGCCATAAGGTTTCGGGAGTCATTACGTTTTGTGCGCTTGCAGCAGTTATACTCATAATATAAGTAATTAGTAAGGCTAATTTTTTCATGGTTGTAAATATTAATGGCATAAAAATACAAAAATATAGCCATAAAAAAACCGCCCAATAGTTGAGCGGTTTTTAGATTTCCATTTATTGGAATTATTGTTTGATGAAACGTTTCATGTTTGTTCCATTAGCAGTAGTAACTTCAATCATGTAAGTTCCTGTCGCTAAGTGGCCAACACTAATCGTGTTATTTTCTACTTTTCCATTACCTAAATCTTGACCCATAGCGCTGAAAATTCTGTAAGAAGCTTCGCCTTCAAATCCTGAAATATTTAAGATTTCTCCTTTAACAGGGTTAGGATATAAACTAATAGTAAATGGATTTGATTCGTTTTCTTTTGCACTTGAAGTTACATTAATAGTGTAATCTTCTACTTGTCCGTAAGAGAAAGCTTCACAAGAAGTTGGAACTCCATTATATTTCATAGAAACTCTCATTCTTTTAGCTCCAGTTGTAGTTCCTGCAGGAATAGTAATACTTCCGCTTACTGGAGTTGTTTTAGTTGCGGCAATTGTTAAAACAGTTTCACCAGCATCTAAGAAATCACCATCATTGTTGTAGTCAATAAATACCGCATAACCTTCGCTATAAACAGTTCCAGTCCATGTAGGAGTGATTGTAATAGTGTTTGCAGTTCCTCTAACAATGTTAGTTGAAATTGCAGTAAAGTTTTCGTATCCTGCAGTTCCTGTTGACGCATTGTTGATTGTTCCGTATTGTACTCTTCCAATTCTTTCATCAGCAGTACTGTTGCCTTGAGAAGTACAATATGTTAATGTTGTGTTAGCTAAAGTTGTTACATTAACTGTATTGCTTGAAGCTGATAAGTTTCCAGCAGCATCTTTAGCTTTTACCGTAAAAGAATAAGCTGTCGATGCGGTAAGTCCAGTAACGTTATAAGTTGTTCCAGTTACAGTAGTAAGAAGTGTTGCTCCTTGGTAAACATTATATCCAGTTACACCTACGTTGTCAGTTGAAGCTGTCCAAGACAAGTTTGTACTTGTTTGTGTAGTTCCCGAAGCTGATAATGTAGGAGTTGATGGTGCAGTTGTGTCAACAGTAGTTGTAGTTAAATTAAGCGTATAATCTTCTACTTGACCATAATCAAATGCTCCACAAGCAGAAGGAGTAGTGTTGTATCTCATTACAACTCTCATTCTAGTTGCTCCTGTTAATGCTGATGTTGGTACTGTGAAAGAACCACTAACAGGTGTAGTAGTTGAAGCAGCATTGCTCCATACTAATTCTCCAGCATCATCAAAATCTTTATCTCCATTATAGTCAATCCATACACCATATCCTTCAGAATAAACGGTTCCTGTCCAAGAAGGTGTTATTGTGATTGTGTAAGCTGATCCTTTAGAAAGGTTTGTAGATAAGCTTGTGAAATCTTCGTATCCAGCTGTTCCAGTTGAAGCATTATTAATTGTTCCAACTTGTACTCTTCCAATTTTTTCATCAGCGGTACTATTTCCTTGTGCAGTACAGTATGATGTAGTAGTTGCTGGTAATGTTGTAACGTTTACAGTGTTGCTTGAAGCAGAAATATTATCTGCAGCATCTTTTGCTCTTACTGTAAATGAATAAGCAGTTGCAGCTGTTAATCCTGTTGCTGTATAAGTTGTTCCTGTAACTGTTGTTAATAAAGTTGTTCCTCTGTAAACATCGTATCCTGTTACTCCTACGTTATCAGTTGAAGCTGTCCAAGATAAATTAGTTGTAGTCTGAGTTGTTCCAGACGCTGATAAAGTTGGCGTTGATGGAGCTGTAGTGTCAGCAGTAGTTCCAGCAGTAATAGTAAAGTTTGTGTTTGAAACATCAAAGAAAATATGATTTGTTCCTTTAATCATAATTCTGTTTTGTGTTCCTGGTGTGTTTGGAATAGTAACTGCTTGTGTTCCGTCATTTGGAGTTGCAGCTAATAATGTTGACCAAGTTGATCCTCCGTTTGTTGAGATTAAAATATCTACATTAGCACAGTTTACTCCATTAGCAGTTGTTCCTGCTACATTCCAAGTAATAGTTTGAGATGAACCTCCAACATAAGAAACAGCAGTGTTAGGCGCTGTAACTGTGAATGGTCCAGCTGTCCCGTTGACTGTAACAATCATATCGTCACTGTTGTTTGCAGAACCACCAGCTCTATTGTCTCTAACTGTAAATCTAAAATTCATTGTTCGAGCAACCGAAGGTAACGCTTCGACTACAATTTCTGACCCAGAAGTTGTAGTAGCTCCAGCTAATACTCTTGTCATGTTAGGGAAATATCTTGTTGGAGAAGTTGTAGGGCTATACGATCTAAACGTTGGGCCAGATGTTTTTGTAGCACTCGCAGCCGAACTTGCGCCAGTTTGTGATGAACTTGCATTGTCAAATTGTTCCCAGATATAAGTAAGTGAGTCTCCATTTGCATCAGTTCCTGATCCAGTAAGCATAAAAGGTGTGCTTTTAGGGATTGTATAATCTAAACCTGCACTAGCTGTAGGAATTGAGTTTCCAGTAGAAGTTAAAGTTGGACAAGTTTTAGATTTGATGTTATTAGTTACTTGTTGAATACTAATTGCGTGGAAATATGGGTCAGAGTTCATTTGAACATCTTGACTTGTAATTCCAGCGTATCCCATAATAGTTGATCCTGATCCTGGTTCCATATTAGCGCCAGTTCCTTCATTACTATGGGAAAAAGTATGGTTAGCTCCAAATTGATGACCCATTTCATGAGCTACATAATCAATATCAAAAGCATCGCCAGAAGGCACACCATTTGCTGGAGAAGTATAACCACTTCCTTTTCCTAATGGTACAGTTGATGTTGGGTTAACACAAACACATCCAATACATCCTGCATTTCCACCACCTCCAGTTGCACCAAATAAGTGTCCGATATCATAGTTTGCGTTTCCGATTGTATTAGTTAATGTAGTTTGTAATTGTTGATTCCAATTTGACATTGAACTTGCTGCAGAGTATGGGTCTGTAGAAGCACTTGTATAAATCACAGAATCTGTGTTTGAAATTAAAACCATTCTTGCATTAAAGTCTTTTTCAAAAACTCCATTTACACGAGTCATAGTGTTATTGATAGCAGCTAAAGCAAGTGCTTTTGTTCCACCAAAATAAGCAGTATATTCTCCAGTAACCGACATAGCTAATCTAAATGTTCTTAAACTTCCATCGTCAGCATTTGGTCTTAAGTTAGCTCCGTCTAAAGATGGAGTCACTCTGTCTAATACACTACATTCAAATTTCGTAAAAGCAGTTCTTTTGTCTGCTTTTGTATAAACAGTATAAGTTTGTAAGTCTTGTGAAAAAGGCTCAACAAAAACTGCAGGCTTTCCAGGATTTAAAACCATAGATTTAAAACCAAGTGGAGAAGTGCTAATATAAGCACTTGCGGTAGGATTGTCAATTCCTATTCCAATATATGATTTGATTTCAGGATATCTTGCTGCTAAAGCAGGATCCATGTTAGAATTTTCATAAATTCTAAATCTTTCCATAGTACCATCTGTATTTGGTAATGATAAGATTACACCTGAATTTCGATTACTAAAACGATTAGGGGCATTTCTTAGAAAATTAGAAGCTGCATTAACATCTAAATCTAAGAGTTGGTTTTCAGGAAGTTCTAGTTTTCTTTCTAAAACCATTTTGTTGCTGTTTTGGGTAGGTTTCCAAAACGTCCCTTTTTCTTGAGCTTGCATAAAACTAGACGCTGCTAGTATGGCAATAAGGAGAAGTTTTTGTTTCATAAAAATAGAAAGTTGGGTTTTTAGTTGCGACAAATATATTTAAGTTTTCTAAATTTCAATACGAAATAATAAAAAATTTATAACAAAAAATGAAGTATTGTTATTTTTGAATGTAAAAATTTGAGTATATGTTATATTTTTATATAAAAAAATAATGAATGTTTCATGGGTTTTTAAATGGTTTTTACAAGGAAATTGAAGAATCTCTTATTATGTTTTAAGGTTAAAAAAAATATGACTATTTTCACATTCTAAAATTTTTTACAAAAAATGAGAAAACTGGCGCTACATTGGCAAATTTTACTCGGAATGGTATTTGGAGTCTTATTTGCTTTTTTATTGATACAATTTGAATGGGGTAAAGATTTAATTGTTGATTGGGTAAAACCATTCGGAACTATCTTTATAAACTTATTAAAATTAATTGCTGTACCTTTGATTTTAGCGTCATTAATCAAAGGAATTTCGGATCTAAAAGATATTTCTAAATTGTCTAAAATGGGCGGTAGAACTATAGGTTTGTATGTTTTAACAACAATTCTAGCGGTTTCTATCGGTTTGGTAATTGTGAATATTATTAAGCCAGGAAGTTATATTTCGGAACAAACAAGAACAGAGTTAGTAGCAAATTATACAGCTGATGCTAATACGAAAATTGAAGCTGCTGCTAAGCAAAGTGAAGTTGGTCCTTTACAATCATTAATCGATATTGTTCCTGATAATATAATTAAAGCTTCTGCAGATAATGGTAATATGTTACAAGTAATTTTCTTTGCAGTAATATTTGGTATTGCTATGATATTGATACCAGAAGAAAAATCCAAACCGGTTAAAGATTTTTTTGATAGCTTTAATGAAGTCATTTTAAAGATGATTGATTTAATTATGTTGTTTTCTCCTTTTGGGGTTTTTGCTTTATTAGCTGCTATTGTTGCCGAATCACCAAGTTTAGATTTGTTTAAAGCGCTTGGGATGTATGGATTAACCGTTCTTATAGGATTGTGTTTAATGATCGGGGTTTATTTATTAATAGTTAGAGTATTTACAAATAGAAGCCCTAAGTTCTTTTTCAACGGAATTTCTCCAGCGCAATTGTTAGCTTTCTCTACAAGTTCTAGTGCTGCAACTTTACCAGTTACTATGGAAAGAACGGTTGATAATTTAGGTGTTGATGATGAGGTAGCAAGTTTTGTATTACCAATTGGAGCAACTATTAATATGGACGGAACAAGTTTGTACCAAGCAGTCGCTGCGGTGTTTATTGCACAGTCTTTTGGTATGGATTTAACTTTTGCAACACAGTTAGGAATTATTGTTACAGCTACTTTAGCTTCCATTGGAAGTGCTGCTGTTCCAGGAGCCGGTATGGTAATGTTAGTAATTGTATTAGCACAAGCGGGAATTCCTGAAGCCGGTTTGGCATTAATTTTTGCTATCGACCGACCTTTAGATATGTGTAGAACAACAGTAAATGTTACTGGAGATGCAGCGGTTTCTATGATAGTAGCAAAGTCAGTTAATAAATTAGCATAAAATGGATAATTTTCATTGGACTAAACTTTTTAATCCGGAGTTTTACATAACAATGGAAGTAGGTGGAATTCCTATCGGGATTTACATGGTGCTATTTATTGTTTTTGCTGAAACAGGATTGTTTGCTGGTTTCTTTTTGCCAGGTGATAGCTTGTTATTCCTTTCTGGAATTTACAGTAGAGAATTGGTAGAAACGTTCTTTATGATTCCAAGTGATTTGTCTAATGTTACCATTTTATCATTATTAATTGCTTCAGCAGCGACATTAGGTAATATTTTTGGATATTGGTTTGGAGCTACTAGTGGTCAGTTTTTATATAACAAACAAGATAGTTTCTTTTTCAAAAAGAAATATTTATACGAATCGCAAGCCTTTTTCGAAAAACACGGTGGAAAAGCTATCATATTTGCGCGTTTTCTTCCAATAGTTAGAACTTTTGTGCCAATTATAGCCGGAATTGTTCATATGGAAAAGAGCAAATTCATGCTTTACAATGTTTTAAGTTCGTTATTATGGTCGTTTCTTTTAGTGTTTTCTGGACACTATTTATATGGATTCTTTAATGAAGAATTCGGAATTGATTTAAAGAAACACATCGAAACTATCATCTTAATTTTAATTGCGGTAACATCATTCCCATTGATAATGAAAGCGATTAAATCGAGAAGAAAACCTATGAATTAATTACTGTTTTCTAATAATTTGTTGAATTCTAAATCTATTTTTTCTGAATCTGGAGAAGGAGCTTTAGGATTTGAAATTTCACCATTTGCATTAATTAATACATATCTTGGAATAAAATCTATAGCCAGTTTTTTCAAATATTCAGAAGTTTTAGGATTAATTATCATATAACTGTTTTCTGATAATTTTTCAAACTGATTTGCTTTTTTCCAAGCATCAAAATTTGAATCGGTTGATAAGTATAAAAACACGATTTCTTTGTCTTTGTATTTTTCATGCAGTTTTCTTGAACTTGGAAATGCTGCTCTACAAGGAGCACACCAACTTGCCCAAAAATCAATATAAACTAATTTGCCTTTATTGGTCTCTAAAAATGCGGATAAAGTAGTAGCTTTTTTGTTTTCATCATATAAAACTACTTCAGAAGTGTTCTGTTTTAAAGCTTCAATATTTACTAAAAAAGCATTTTCAAAACCTTCAATTAATTTTTTATCGTTTGAATATTTTTTAAAAATTGAGATATAAGTTGATAGTTTTTGTGAATCTGTTTTTGCAATTCGATTCAAGTAAACATAAAGCAAATATTCTTTCGCTTTTGCAGAAAACAAATCCGATTCTTCAACTTGAATAAAAGCATCTTCATGATTATCATATTGCATGCTGATATCTTTGGTTTTTGTTTTGTTATTAGCAGTTTTTAGTTCAAAATCCTTAATTTCTTTTTTATAGGTTTTAATTTTAAACTCGTTTTTCACATATAATTCTAAGAAATAGCGATACGATTTTAACCAAATTAATTCTTCTTTATTAAGATTAATCTTATAATCAGAAAAATTTGTTTTTGTATCTGTGTTTAAGGTATAAAAAGTGATGTAATTCAATTGCACTTCAAAAGTTTCCTTTGAAATTTTACCCGAATTTAAAGCGTCTTCTAATTTTGTTTTTGAATTCTGGATAAAGTTGCTCAATTCAATTTTATATTCTTTTTCTTCTTTTGAATTTCTACTTCTCTTATTGTTTTGAAAAAAGACAAAATTATCTATCGGAAAACTAAGATTTAGTTCTTTTTCTAAGTTGAAGTCTAAAGGTTTTGCTTCACGATTTAATACTTTAAAAAAAGGAAAGCCTTTTTCGTAATCTATTTCAACTATATCGTTTTTAAATAAAATTACTCTTGAACTTTTATTCAATTCTTTCCAATTATGGATTAAAAAAATCTTGTCAGATTCTATGTTTAATTGTATTGTGTCGTTTTTTTCTTTGTTATTTGGTGAAAGATAAGTTTCTCGGTACGAATTATATTCTGAATAATTTATCAACGAATTCATTCTTTTAAATCCTGAAGTTTCTTCAAAGTGATAATTACTCTTTTTAAATATAAGGGTAATGTTATTTTGAGCAGTAAATATTGAAGTGAAAAGTAATGAAGCAAAAAGTAAATAAATTCTCATTTTTTTGATTTTTATATCATAACGCAAATAAAGAGATTTAGTGTGTAACTAAAAACAAATTATTACATTTACTTTTTTAAAGTAAGAATAATGCAACTCAGTTATTGGGAAATTAAAAATTGGTTTTCAAATGTCGATTTTACTATTGTAGGTAGTGGAATAGTAGGTTTACATACAGCTTTAGCTTTACGCAAGCGATTTCCTTCATCTAAAATTTTAGTTCTTGAAAAAGGTATTTTGCCTCAAGGTGCGAGTACTAAAAATGCTGGTTTTGCTTGCTTTGGTAGTATCTCTGAAATTATCGACGATTTAAAAACACATACTGAAGAAGAAGTTATTCAACTGATTCAAAAAAGATATGCCGGATTACAGTTGCTTCGAAAAAATCTTGGCGACTCGGTAATTGATTTGAAACCTTACGGCGGATATGAATTATTTTTAAAAGAAGACGAATCGTTTTACCAGGAATGTTTACAAAGAATTTCATTTATAAACGATATTATTAAACCACTTTTTAAAACCGATGTGTTTTCAAAAGAAGTAGATCGATTTAATTTTGGTGGCATTTTTGAAAATTTAATATTTAATCCGTTTGAAGCCCAAATCGACACCGGAAATATGATGCAAGCTTTACTAAAAAAAGCACATCAAAACAATATACTTATTTTAAATAGTCAAACAGTTACAAGATTTCAAGATTTAAATGATGGTGTTGAAGTTGAAACAAATGGTATTGTTTTTAAAACAAACAAATTGTTATTCACTACAAATGGTTTTGCCTCTGAATTAACAAATAATCAGGTAAAGCCAGCAAGAGCGCAGGTTTTAATTACAAAACCAATTCCTAATTTAGACATACGAGGAACATTTCATTTAGATAAAGGTTATTTTTATTTTAGAAATATCAACGATAGAATTCTTTTTGGCGGTGGAAGAAACTTAGATTTCGAAGGTGAAACCACGACTTCACACGATACAACGGAATTGATTCAGAATCGTTTGGAAGAATTATTAAAAAAGGTAATTTTGCCAAATCATGAATTCGAAATCGAACACCGATGGAGTGGCACCATGGGAGTAGGAACACATAAAAAACCGATAGTTGAACAACTTTCTAATAATGTGTATTGTGGAGTACGAATGGGAGGAATGGGTGTTGCAATTGGTAGTTTAGTGGGACAAGAATTAGCAGATTTAATTTAGAATGGCAAAAAAAACTACTTCAAGTAAAAAAACTACAGCAAAGAAACCAGCGAAAAAAAGAACAACAGGTCAAAAGATACTACGTTTCTTTTGGTTGCTTTTTTTATGGTTCAATATCATCAGTTTTTCAATTGTATTATTATTTAAATTCGTTCCAGTTCCATTTACTCCATTAATGGGAATACGTGCACTAGAACATAATTCAGCAGGTAAAGATATGGTTTGCAGTCACGAATGGGTGCCAATTGACGAAATATCTTTAAACCTTCAAAAAGCAGTTATTGCTAGTGAAGATGGTCGATTTTTAGAGCATTGGGGTTTTGATTTTAAAGCCATGGAAAAAGCCTATAAAAACAACGCCAAAGGGAAACGACTAAAAGGAGGAAGTACCATTTCGCAACAAACGGCAAAAAATGTTTTTTTGTGGCAAGGTAGAAGTTATGTTCGTAAAGGATTAGAAGCGTATTACACCGTTTTAATTGAACTTGTTTGGGGTAAAAAGCGCATCATGGAAGTGTATTTGAATAGCATTGAAATGGGTGATGGTGTTTATGGCGCTGAAGCGGCAGCAAAATATTGGTATCGAAAAGATGCAGAATCATTAACACGATATGAAGCAGCTGGAATTGCCGCTATTCTTCCAAACCCTAGAAAATATAAAGCATCTAATTCGTCATCATACATTAACCGAAGAAAAGCAAAGATTAGCAAAGAAATTGGCTATGTTAAGCTAGACTATTAAATGGAATAAATTTGAAAAAAACAGTACTAATAACTGGCGCAGCTGGTGGAATTGGAAAACAAACAGCACTGTTTTTTGCGAAAAATGGATGGAATGTTATTGCTACAATGTTATATTTAAATGAAGCAGGAGAACTTATCAATCATGATAATATTGAGTGTTACGAGCTAAACGTAGCCTGCTCTGAAAGTATAGATAAAGCCAAATCTGAAATTGTAAAGAATCATAAAACTATTGATGTTGTTATTAACAATGCAGGATTAGGTTACAGAAGTTTTGTTGAGCTTTCAGATGATGAAAAGATTAAGAATATTGTCGATGTAAACTGGTTAGGAATTGTTAAAATTTGTAGAGCATTTATTCCAATTTTTAGAGAACAAAATTTTGGTCAATTTATAAACATTACTTCGGTTGCAGGCTTGGTAAATTTGCCTCTTGGGAATTTTTATCATTCAACCAAACAAGCAGTTGAAAGTTTTTCGGAATGTATGGCATATGAATTAAAAGATTTTAATATTAGTGTTGCCACTGTTCAATTTGGTAATGCTCCAACAAATTTTCAAAAAAACGTCACTAAATGTGATGCTACTTATATTGAATCTTACAATCAATTGATGGATAAAATTTCTAAAGTTTTAGAAAAAAAATCGGGTAAGAACCAAAATTTACCAAATCAGATTGTGGAAAAATTATTTCAAATAGCAAACAGTCCTAAAAGTTCATTTAAACGCTATACAATAGGATTTGATGCTAATTTTATGAAATGGTTCAGAAGAATTTTAGGTTATCGATTATTTAATTTAGTAATCAGAAAAACAGTTTTTGGTAAGTTTTAAAGTTATTGAGTTTTATAAGACGGAAAGTTGCTTTTAGAAACTCAAAACAGCAATTTGCAAATTGATAACTTTCCTACAGGAATTTATATTTTATCTTTGGAATCAAATAATGGAGGAATTTCTTTTAAAAAAAAATAAAAAACTAAATTATGAAAGCTATTTTATTGAGTATCTACTTTGTAGTTGTTGGATTAAATGTTGTGAATATCAACGAATCGGATAAAGTTGTAAAAGAAACAACAATTGAATCAAGTTTTTCATTAATTAACGATTCAAAAGAGAAAATTTCTATACATACAGGAACAGGTTTTGTTTCTTTAAATAAAGGATCAAAAACAAGTATTGGTTGTAATGTGGGTAAAGAAGTTCGATGGGCAAATGATGGTAAAAAAGGTGATGTTATTTTTAAAATCACTTCTGAAATGTGTGGCAAAACTTTTAAATTGTCTGAGTTAACTAAATAGAAAAATTTAAATATATTGATAAAACCGGGAGTAGTTATTATTCTCGGTTTTTGTTTTTTTAGTGGTAACATTTTGCAAAATCTTTCGACTAATTATCAAAACTAAAAATTATGAGAGCACACGAAATAGATTACCATATTTATGGTGAAGAAATGCAATATGTAGAAATTGAATTGGATCCACAAGAAGTTGTAGTTGCCGAAGCAGGAAGTTTCATGATGATGGAAAACGGTATTCAAATGCAAACCATTTTCGGTGATGGTAGCCAAGAGCAACAACAAGGAATCTTTGGTAAATTACTTTCTGCGGGTAAGCGTGTTTTAACGGGAGAAAGCCTTTTTATGACTGCTTATTTGAATCAAGATTCAGGAAAACGTAAGGTATCTTTTGCTGCTCCTTATCCAGGTAAAATTGTTCCTATCGATTTACAACAATACGGAGGTAAGTTTATCTGCCAAAAAGATTCTTTTTTATGTGCAGCAAAAGGTGTTGCAATTGGAATTGAATTTACAAAAAAGATTGGAGCAGGTTTATTTGGTGGTGAAGGGTTTATCATGCAAAAAATTGAAGGTGATGGAATGGCATTTGTTCATTCAGGAGGAACTTTAGCTCGTAAAGAATTACAACCAGGAGAATTATTGCGAGTAGATACAGGATGTTTAGTAGGATTTACTAAGGATGTGGATTACGATATTGAATTTGTAGGAGGAATTAGAAATACAATTTTTGGTGGTGAAGGTGTTTTCTTTGCTACTTTAAGAGGGCCTGGTGTTGTTTATATTCAATCATTACCATTTTCTCGTTTAGCCGATAGAATTATCGCTTCTGCACCAAAGGCTGGAGGTAGTGGTAGAGAAGAAGGAAGCTTGCTTGGTGGTTTAGGAAGAATGCTTGATGGCGACAATCGTTTTTAATTTAACGTAATTTTACATATTGATTATCAATTGTTTAGGCTAATTTTTGTAACTTTATTAGTCTAAACTTTGTTAATCATGAAAAATAAAACAGTTTTAAAAAATGGATTTCTAATTTTCTTAGGAATTGCCTTGTTTTTCCTAGCAATGGATTTATTAGGATTAGCAAGTAAAAATTACTTACGCTTATTAAATGCCTTTATAGTTTTGTATGGAATAAATAAAACTATAAAAGATAACTACTTAAAAGGAAAAACAGATCACTTTAAAAACTTTTTTTCAGGATTTGTCACTGGAGTTTTAGGTGTTTTCTTAGGTATAATCGGACTAATATTTTTTATTTATTTAAAAGGAGGAGAAGTTTACTTGAATACATTATCTGATACTTTCTTTTTTGTAGGCAAAGTAAGCATTATACAATATTGTGGTGTTCTGTTCTTTGAAGGAGTAGCTTCAAGTTTGATAGGAACCTTTGTGTTAATGCAACTACATAATGAAGTTCCGTTAAGTCATAAGTATTAAATTTTCATCGGTCTAAGCGTATTGCTATACGTTATAACGTATTGAAATTTACCTTTGTTTACTTTTTTCATTAAGTAAACATACTTATGTTTTGTTGCTTTTTTTACAGGAATAATAATTTCTTCTTTAGTACTAATGTCCTTAACAATTAAATCTTGCTGGTTACTAAAACTCAAATAAGAAGCAATTCTGTTTTTTAAATTGGTTATTGGATATTCAGAAAAAATAGTTTTACCATTTTGTGAAATGATAATCTTTTCTCCTTTGTACGTTTGGGTTAAAATTAAAACACTTTTGTTGCTGTTTTTTGCATTAACTTCATTTAATATTTTTTGTCTCTCGGAATCTTTTGCACTTCTAAAGTCGTCACGATACACACTTTTTTGAGTAGGATTACAAGAAATGAATCCCATTAGTGTTATTAAAAATACAAGTAAACTAATTTTTTTCATACTATTCTAACCTGAAATAGTTGAAATTATTGCATAAAAAAAGAGCCAATTGGCTCTTTTTTCAAAACTTTAACTTTTTATTTTATTTCTTTAACACCCATGTTATAAAGTGTAAATACTTGCATGTCAACGTTTTCTTGTATTGTTGCAGCTACAGATTTTCCAGCTCCGTGGCCAGCGTTAACATCAATTCTGATTAAAACTGGATTATTGCCAGATTGTTTTGCTTGTAATTCTGCAGCAAATTTAAAACTATGCGCAGGAACTACACGATCATCATGATCTCCAGTAGTTACCATAGTTGCAGGGTATTTTGTGCCAGCTTTCACATTGTGAACTGGTGAATAATCTTTGATGTATTCAAACATTTCTTTGCTTTGTTCAGATGTTCCATAATCATAAGCCCAACCTGCACCAGCTGTAAATTTGTGGTAACGCAACATGTCTAAAACTCCAACAGCTGGAAGTGCTACTTTTACTAAGTCAGGACGTTGTGTCATTACTGCTCCAACTAATAATCCTCCGTTTGATCCACCTTTAATTGCTAAGTAATCTGATGAAGTATATTTTTCTTTGATTAGATATTCTGCAGCTGCAATGAAATCATCAAAAACGTTTTGTTTTTTCATTTGAGTTCCAGCATCATGCCATTTTTTTCCATATTCACCACCACCTCTTAAATTGGCTACAGCATAAATACCACCATTTTCTAACCATACTGCATTTGAAATACTAAAAGCAGGCGTTAAACTCACATTAAAACCACCGTATCCATATAAAATAGTTGGGTTTTTACCGTTTAATTGCGTTCCTTTTTTGTATGTGATAATCATCGGGATTTTTGTGCCATCTTTCGAAGTGTAAAACACTTGTTTTGATTCGTAATCAGCCGAATTAAAATCAACTTTTGGTTTTTGATAAATAGCCGATTTTCCAGTTTTTGGATCAAAAGTGTAAATAGTTCCAGGCGTTACATAATTGGTGAACGAAAAATACAAAGTTGTTTCTTTTTCTTTTCCACCAAATCCTCCAGCAGTACCAACTCCTGGTAATTGTACATCGCGAACTAATTTACCATTGTAATCGTATTGCTTAATAAAAGAAACTGCATCTTTCATATAACTTGCAAAAATATAGCCACCACCTGTGTTTGGTGACAATACGTTTTCTGTTTCACCAATAAAGTCTTTCCAGTCTTCTTTTGCAGAATTATCTAAGTCAAATGTTACGACTCTTTTATTCGGCGCTTTATAGTTTGTAACCAAATAGATTTTAGAACCTTTATTATCTAAAACATAATTATCATTTTCATAATTATCGATTAAAGTAACAATTTTTGCATTTGGGTTTGATAAGTCTAAATAGTACAATTCATTTCCAGAAGTTGAATTTGCAGCGGTTATGAATAAGTATTTTTCATCTTCAGAAACACCACCGCCAACGTATCTTCTTTTAATATCACCACCAAAAATTAATTTGTCGGCTTTTTGATTTGTATTTAATTTATGGTAATACAATTTGTGTTGATCTGTTTTTGCTGATAATTCACTTCCAACAGGTTTATCATAACTTGAATAATAGAAACCATCGTTTTTGTACCAAGAAATGCCACTAAATTTCACATCAACAAGTGTATCGCCAATGATTTTTTTAGTTTTGGTTTCCATTACAATTACTTTTCTCCAATCGCTTCCGCCTTCAGAAATCGCATAAGCAACTAAACTTCCGTCTTTACTGAAGTCCAATCCGCCTAATGACGTTGTACCGTCTTTAGAAAAAGTATTTGGATCTAAGAAAACTTCTTCTTTTCCACTTTTATCTTTTCGATACAGTACTGATTGATTTTGAAGTCCGTCGTTTTTGTAGTAATACGTGTAATCTCCTTCTTTAAATGGAGCACTTATTTTTTCGTAATTCCATAATTTCTCCATTCGAGCTTTTAACTGATTTCGATACGGAATTTGCTCTAAATAACCGTAAGTTACTTCGTTTTGATCTTTTACCCAAGCTTCGGTTTCTGAACTTCTATCATCTTCTAACCAACGATAAGGATCTTGAATTTTTTCTCCAAAATACGTATCAACATGGTCGATTTTTTTTGTTTCAGGATAATTAATTTTTGTTTGCGCGTTCATAACTAGTGTACAAACAATAGCCGATACTGTTATTGTTTTTTTCATATTGTATTTGTTGATTAAAACAAAGATATTCAAATGAATTATAAAGATTTGTTAATTATAAATCAAAATTCAAACTCATAATTACATTTCTTCCCATATTGTTTATACCATCAGTTTTTAATCTCGATAAATGGTTAACATAAGTCTTGTCAAAAAGGTTGTTGGCATTCAAACTCAAATTAAATGCTATTTTGCCTAATGTTACTTTTCCTCCAACAGCAAAATTGATTAATAAATAATCTGGTGTTTTGGTTTCAAATTCACTGATGTTATTTTGCATGAATGTGTAATTAAAGAAAAACGAACTATATCCGTTTTTGAAATATTTAAATGATTCAAATTCCACTCGAACATTATTTTTCCACTGATTTGCCGGAATTAAAGGTAAATTGTTTCCGCTTTGTTTTCCAGTTACACTTTCAAAACTACTTGTAAAATGTAACCAATCATATGGATGTGGATGAAAGTGAATTCCTGCTTCACCACCAAATAAAGCAGCATTGTTTTGAACGTAATTATAAACGTCATTTCCATCAATAACATTTCCTGTTGGAGTGATGTAAATATAATTGTCTACATAGTTATAAAAACCGTTTAGAAACCATTCAAAATGTTCGCTTTTATATTCGATATTCAAATCAACTTGTAAATTTTGTTCGTTTTTTAAATTACCATCACCAATTTCATATCGATTACTTCCTTCGTGAACGCCATTTGATGTTAATTCGGATAAATTTGGAGCTCTAAATCCTGAAGCGACATTTATTCGAGTTGCGATATGATTTGTAATATCGGTCTTGAATCCTAATGAAGCATTAAAGCTATTGAATTCTTTTCCGATTGCTTCAAAATAACCTTCTTCGCCTTCTGTTCCATGAGTTGAAGTATTTATTTTTCTATTGTCGTAACGAATTCCGGCTTGTAAAATACTCGAATTCCAACTATAATTTGTTGTGGCAAAAGCACCAAAATCTTTCACGGTTGCATCCGGAATTAATAACTCTTCTCCAAAATTGGTGTTGGTTTGGTCAATTCCTTGAATTCCGATAATGGTTTCAAAGCGATTCATTTTTGGAAAATAATATTTCAAATTATAACTCGTTGTTTGCAACTTCATCGATAATGCAATTTCATCTGCAGCTTCAAGCTCTTTTCTATTATTTAAAGAGTAACCAAAATCGCCTTCTATTTTTGAATTTTTAAAATAGATTTTTTGATTCAAACTCAACACATGATTAGCTACTTCTTGTTTTGGGAATAGTGGATTTCTAAATCCAGAGTTTTCTAAATCTTCTTCTGGTAAACCCAAATTCAAATTGTTGTAATTGTATCTAAAATCGGTTGCCATTTTTGAGTTAGAATAACCAATTCCGGTTTTGAAATCTTTCTCAATAAAACGCGTATTTACAATTCTGTCGCCATTCGGAACTTTATAATCACCATGCGAAGTATAATTTCCACGAACTAAAAATTTAAAATTAGAAGGCGAGGCTTTAAAACCAAATGTAGTGCTAGTTCCTTGTGTATTGGTAAAATAACGTTGTTCAAAATCGGCTGATTTTTCTTGAAAAGGTGCATATTTTTCAGGGTTAAAATAAACAACTCCACCCAATGCATCAGAACCATATAATAAAGAAGCCGGACCTTTAATAACTTCTACACTTTCAATTCCAGCTGCATTTAAGCCTAAACCGTGTTCTTCGCCAAATTGTTGGTTTTCCATACGAACACCTTGCGAATACACCAAAACACGATTTCCGCTTAATCCTCTAATTACTGGTTTTCCGATGGAATTTCCTGTAGAAATTTGTGAAACTCCAGGCAATGTTGCAATTCCGTCGATAAGCGTAGTAGCTCCGTTTTCTTTTAATTTGTTAACAGAAGCATGTTCCACTTTCATTACATTTTGCGATTGAATTTTGTTGTATAAAGTAGAAATGATGACTTCCTCTAAGTGCAATTCTTTTTCTGTTAGAATAATATTAAGAGTTATTTCGGTTCCATTATTGGTAATGGTTTCGGTTTTGGTTTCATATCCAGATAAATGGAAAATAATTTTATTGGTTCCTTTCGGAAAATTTAAAAATTGGTAATACCCATTTTCATCAGTTGTGGTTTCTAAGTTGTTTTCTTCAACATGTACAATAACACCAGACAACTTTTGTTGATTAACATCGGTCACAAATCCGCTAATCTTGTTTTGGGAAAACCCAGAAATGGTTATAAGTAGAAGTGTTAAATGGAAAATTGATTTCATTTAATTGTTTTTTTATTTGATAAATAATGTAATAGATAAAATTGTAGGAAATACAACCTACAACGATTTGCTTTGAAAAGCATCAAAGTCAAATTATTTATGAAATAAAAGCAGGTGGACCTCTTAGATAAAACGAATTTCCTTTAAAAGTAATACAGTTTTCATTGCTGTTAAACTGATATGGAATTTCGTGAAATGAAGGTATAAAATCAAAATGTAAAATTTCAGGAGAAAGAAAAGCTGCAAATTTGAAATCACAAATAGGACAGTCATCTTCTTGAGAAAATTTTTTGTCTGAAGTTTTGAAAGTTAAGTGATGTGAATCATCACAACATTCTGATTTTAAGTGGTGATCATGCGAAAAAGTATGAATGGATTGATAGCAAACAGTAAATAAAACTGCAAGCATCAAAACTAGATTGATATGGAGTAACCTCTTTTTCACAAACACAAAGATAGGTTTTTTAAAAGAAGAGATAAAAAGAAACCACGAATTAACGAATTTTTAGGTTTTGTAACCTTTATTTTGCCAGTTCGTGGTTATGTTATACAATTCTGTTTTTTGTCATTTCGACGTAGGAGAAATCACATTAGTTACTCACTTTATGAGATTTCTCCCGTTGGTCGAAATGACAAAGTAGAAAATTAAACCAAGTCATTCGCTACTAAATATTCTGCAATTTGAATCGTATTTGTTGCCGCTCCTTTTCTTAAGTTGTCAGCAACAATCCACATATTAATAGTGTTCGGTTGACTTTCGTCTCTTCTTATTCTTCCAACAAAAACATCATCTTTACCTTGAGCGAATAAAGGCATTGGATACGTAAATGTTTCTAAATTGTCTTGAACCGTCACTCCAGGCGTATTTTGTAAAATTTGACGTACTTCATTTACATCAAAGTCATTTTCAAACTGAACGTTAACTGTTTCACTGTGTCCACCAACAACTGGAATACGAATCGCAGTTGCAGTAACCGCAATTGTATTGTCGTTTAAGATTTTTTGCGTTTCTCGTACCAATTTCATTTCTTCTTTCGTGTAACCGTTTGCTTCAAAATTATCGCATTGTGGAATGGCATTTCGATGAATTTGATATTTATAAGCCATTTCACCTTCAATTCCTGCATATTCATTTTCTAACTGACGCACTGCTTTTACTCCAGTTCCTGTAATCGATTGGTAAGTTGAAACTACAATACGTTTGATGTCATATTTAGCATGTAAAGGTGCTAAAGCCATTACCATTTGAATCGTAGAACAGTTTGGATTAGCAATAATTTTGTCTTCTTTTGTTAAAACTGATGCATTGATTTCTGGAACTACTAATTTTTTTGTAGCATCCATACGCCAAGCAGAAGAATTGTCGATTACGGTAGTTCCAACTTCAGCAAATTTTGGTGCCCAATCTAATGATGTTTGTCCGCCTGCTGAAAATAAAGCAATCTCAGGTTTCATATCTACAGCGGTTTGTAAACCTACTACTTTATAGGTTTTACCTTTCCATTCGATTTCTTTTCCTACTGATTTTTCAGAAGCAACTGGAATTAATTCCGTTACAGGAAAATTACGTTCTGCTAATACTTGAAGCATTATTTCGCCTACCATTCCGGTAGCGCCTACTACGGCTACTTTCATATGTTTTGATTTTATTTTTTAGCGGAAACATATAGAATCGCCTTTTTATTTATGGTTGTTTGCTTGCGCAAACGAGTTTTTTGTAGCGATTTCATTGTGTGTGCTATTTATTGATGCAAAAATATAGAATATTCAAACGACTTAGCAAATATTGATGAAATTATAACAAAAGTTTGAAATTTCATCATAAAAAAACCGCCAAGTTAATGACGGTTATAGTTGGTTTTACAAAGTGGCCTTGTGGGCGGTAATTGCGGCAATAAAAGCATTAACTTCATCTAATTGTTTGTTAACACGTTCTAAGTCCAATTGCTTTTCTAAAAGCGCAACAGCTCCATAGCTTTCTTTTCGGTTTTCTAATAAAAACTTTTTGTACTCTAAACGTACTTTTCGTTTTTCTTCCGTTTCTTTTGTAGGGCCTTCTGGTAAAGCAGCTATAATAGTATCAACAGCACTAATTTCTGCTAATACTCCTTGTAGCACGGCATCAATCTCTACCGAGGTGGTGCTGTAGTTGGTTACCAAACGTTCTTCGGAAAGTTTTTTGAATGTTAAATCTCCTTGTTCTTTGTTTGCCATGGTTAACAACACATCGCAGTCGGCAATTGTTGTAAGATTTGTTACTGAGTACATAATAAAAAAATTTATAGTTATTGTTTTTACATCAGCAACTCCAATGCCAGATCATTTTTTTATTTAGTATTTTAATACAACTTTAACCACAATAGTTAAACTTTAATTAAAAATATAATAACCTACATTTTCTTACGTTTTTTTACTCCTTTTCAAAGTTTTATTTTGTTTTTTTATCTTTAGTTAGTGGAGAATTGGTTTCTTTTAGTTGTTCTTTTATCAATTGCTCTTCATATTCTAAAACCTTTTTTTTGAGTTGAAGAGCAATTAATAGGGTGTTACAATTAGGTTGTGTTTGGTTTTTTGTAGTGCTATATTTTAAAAGACTTAGATCGTAGTTTTTTAAATTTTTTTCTTCTTGCATGATAAGTCTGTTCATCTTTTCTAAAACAGCTATTCGCTCTTGTTTTTTTATAAAGTTATTAATCTTACGTGCTACTAAAAGTTGTTGATGTTTGTTTTTAACGATACAATTTTGCAAGAATTCTTGTTCTTGAGTTCGAGTTGCTTTTTTGGTTTCGGTGGTAGTGCTTTCTTTTTGTGAAAGTGTTAATAACAAAGCTAGTTTTTCCATCGCTTGGATGGGTAAGTTGCGTTTGCCAGTTTCAAACATAGCAATTTGACTTCGACTCACCTGAAGCAGTAAAGCCAAATTTTCTTGACTCATTCCTGTTAATGCTCTAATGTTGTTTTTGTTTTTCATGTAGTGTGACACTTTTTTTAAAATCATTTTTTTGTCACGTTTTCTGTGACAATTTTTTCAAATCAAAAATTTTGCCACACTTGTTGTGGCATTTTTTTCAAAATGAAAATTTTGTCACGCTTTTGTTTTAGTTTAGGTAATTTACAAAATACTTGTTGATAACTTGTTTTTGCGTTCATTAAAATATTGCCTAATTTGGTAAATCCAAAACAATTGAAAATTCCTACTATTTTCAAAACATTATCAATTCAATTTCGTTGCAATGGCATTATTTCAAAACGCGGTAATTAAAAAGTATTTACAAGCCCAAAATAAAGAACAACTGAAAGAAAAGTGGTTGCAATTCCAACAACATTTTCACAACCCTACTATTCAAGAAAATATTCGTAATAGTAAGGAAGAACAATATCAAGGCGAATTTTTAATTGATTTGTTTGTGAATATTTTAGGCTATACAAAAAATCCGCAACCTAATTTCAATCTTACAACAGAATACAAAAATGTAAAAGACAGCAAGAAAGCAGACGGAGCTATTTTGATTGAAGAAAAAGTACGTGCCGTAATTGAATTAAAAGGAACAAATACAACCGATTTAGGTAAAATTGAAACCCAAGCTTTTGGTTATAAAAACAATCAACCCGATTGTATTTATATCATTACTTCCAACTTTGAAAAAATACGTTTCTACATTGATAACGCAATCGAATATTTAGAATTTAATTTATTCCAGTTGCAACCAAATGAGTTTGAGTTGCTGTATTTATGTTTGGCTCACGAAAACCTTTCAAAAGGAATTGCTAAAAGCATCAAAGAAGAATCCGTTAGCCAAGAAGACGTTATTACAAAAAAACTATACAAAGACTATTCGCTTTTTAAACGTGAATTGTATCACAATCTTGTTGCTTTAAATCCCGAATATGAACCTTTAGAACTTTTCAAGAAATCGCAAAAGTTACTGGATCGGTTTTTATTTATCTTCTTTGCCGAAGACCGCAACTTATTACCAACTAATTTAATTTTCCGCATCAATAAAGAATGGCAAAACTTACGTTTAATGCGTATTGAAGTTTCGTTATACGACAGATACAAAATTTATTTTAACGACTTAAATAGTGGTGCAAAAGTAGTTTTACCAGCCTTTTCTGAAACGGCAAGCAAGCAAATTGAAGAACATCAAATTTTTGCTTACAATGGAGGTTTATTTAAAGCTGATGAAATTTTAGATACCATTAAAATTGACGATGCTGTTTTATTTAAGCATACCGAAAATTTAAGCAACTACGATTTTGCAAGTGAAGTTGATGTTAATATTCTTGGACACATTTTTGAAAACTCGTTAAATGAGTTAGATGAAATAAAAGCAGAACTAGACGGCGAATTAATAGACAAAACTAAAACTAAACGAAAAAAAGATGGTGTTTTTTACACGCCTAAGTACATTACAAAATACATTGTAGAAAATACAGTAGGTAAACTTTGCAACGAAAAGAAAAATGAGTTGCAATTAATTGAAGAAGATTATATAACCGATAAAAAGCGCCAAAAGAAGACGTTGCAAGGCTTAATAGACAAGTTGCAACTATACCGCAACTGGTTATTGCAACTAACTATTTGCGACCCCGCTTGTGGAAGTGGAGCTTTTTTAAACCAAGCCTTAGATTTTTTAATTGAAGAACATAAATACATAGATGAGTTACAAGCCAAGTTGTTTGGCGATACATTTATTTTAAGTGATGTTGAAAACAGCATTTTAGAAAATAATTTGTTTGGTGTAGATTTAAACGAGGAAAGTGTAGAAATTGCAAAACTCTCACTTTGGTTACGCACCGCTCAACCTAACCGAAAATTAAACGATTTAAGCGGTAATATAAAATGCGGTAACTCATTAATTGATGACCCCGAAATTGCGGGCGAAAAAGCCTTTAATTGGCAACAAGCATTTCCAAAAGTGTTTGCTAAAGGTGGTTTTGATGTGATTATTGGTAATCCGCCTTATGTAAGAAGAACGCAATTAAATGAAATTATAAAAATTGGAATTGAAAAGGTTTATTATTCAGCCTTTAAGCAATATGATTTGTATATATTGTTTAATGAATTGGCATTAATAATAACAAAAAATAATGGTGCAATTGGATTCATTCAGCCAAATAAATTTTTATCAGCTGAATATGGTTATAAAATTTTAAATTTAATAGTAAACAATTCAATAGTTTATAAAATTAATGATGTTTCATTAGACAAAGTTTTTAGCGAAGCTTCTGTTTACCCTTATATTTTTATATTCCGAAAAACAGGATTTAAAATTGATATTGAAGACAAAGACGTTAATATTTTTGACTATTGTAATGATGATGATTTAGTCGGCTTTGAGAGTCTAATCCTTTCAAAGCAAATAATTAAAAAATTAAAATCAAAGTCTATTAAAATAAATGATTTAACGAATTCAATTAAAAGAGGTGTCCCCAATAGTAAATTGAAATTTGTAGAGAATTCAAGTTTAATTGGTGTCAAATCTACATTATTAGAGTATTCATATTTTTTACCGAAATCTGAAGTTTTTATAGAATATTTAGAAGAAAAAGATTTAAAAACCAAATCAATTGAGTTTGAAAGTGATTTTGTTTTACTGCCTAGAACTACTTTAAAAATTAGAGCAATTTTAAAAAATAATGACTATCATATTTTAGATAGGATTTATTATTTTAGAATCAATAATATTGATTATGATAATAAGTTTGTTTTAGGTGTTTTAAATTCTACTCTTACAACTTTTTATTATGATAATATTTATGGAAGTACAAAAATTGGAGGAGGTTATATCGATTTAAAAGGTTCGCAAATTGAAAATTTTTTAATTCCTAAATGTTCAAAAAACAAACAACAAACAATTATAATCGAAGTTGATAAAATACTTTTATCGCATAAAAAAATAATAGAGCAATCTCAAAAATTCCAACGCACGTTGCAACGTAAATTTAATTTAGAAGATTTGCCTAAAAAGTTAGAAAACTGGTACGAGTTAACCTTTGCTGAGTTTGTTAAGGAGCTAGCCAAAAAGAAAGTAAAATTAACCCTTTCAGAAGAATCCGAGTGGGAAGATTACTTTTTACAAGAGCAACAAAAAGCGGTTGCAATAAAAAACGAAATCGTTGCAACCGATAAAGCAATTGATAAAATGGTGTATGAGTTGTATGGGTTAACAAAAGAAGAGATAGAAATTGTAGAAAATAGCTAAGGGATGACAAACATAAAAATTAATGACTCTAATTTTAAAAATCTAATTGACAAGTTTCACGCAAAATTTGACAATGTAGTTGAGAATCTTGATATTGAACTTTATGATTCAATATGTATTGATATTTTTGATAAAACAGTTTCATTCAAAAATTGTAATTTCAAAGGAGCAAGAATAGATTTTTATCAAGATGATTCAACAACAGTTAAGTTAATAGATTTAATAGGAACTAAACAGCAAAAAGAACATAAAACATTTCTAAAATTTGAAAATTGCACGTTTAGTAATGACTTAATTATTAAAGATTGCTTGTTAAGAGAAATTGTTTTTTCTAATGTGAAAATTACATCTAAATTATTTCACATAGCATCATCAAGTATAAATTCGATTAGTTTTAATGGAAGCCCAGACAATTATAACTCAATTGAAAACTTAGTAATTCATGATATTGAAGATAATAAAACTTATTTTGACTTTAGATTAAATAAAATAAAAGACTTAACCATAAGCAAAGCTTTTTTTTATCAATCATGGATTAATAAAAATGAGATTGGTCTGATTAATATTGATAATACAAAATTTGAAAGTAATTTTGATTTATATAATAACACTATAAGTAAAAAATGCTTTATTCAAAGATGTCAATTTAATAAGATAGATATTAAAAGAACTTTTTTTGATTTAGGTATTGAGTTTAATGATTCTTCTTTTCAAGATAAAGCTCTATTTGAAAGCCCGTCAAATTTAATTAGATCTGAATTAAGTTTTTTAAATGTAAATTTTGGTAGTCAAGTTAGCTTTGAAAAAACAAGTATGTTTTTTTTGAAATTTGAATCTGTATTTTTTAAAGAAATAGTTTCATTTCAAAATGTTGAATGTGAGTACATCAAATTGGATAAAATTCACTTTGATAAAGTAGGTTTTTTTAACGACTTATTGATTAAATCTCCCGAAAAATGTTCATTAAGTACTATACGAACAATAAAAAATCAACTAAATAAAACAGAAAATAAGATTGATTATTTAAAGTTTAATGCAATAGAAATGAACTTATTAATCAAAGATAAAAACACGAGTAAAAGTGATTTAGTTTTGCTTATTCTCAATAAAAACTCAAGTGATTATGGAACTAATTGGGCTAAAGGCATTTGGTTTACTTTGAAAAACAGTTTATTCTTTTTTATTGTTTTATTATTTGTAAACAATTTTTTAAAATCAGATTACCCACTTTGTATTAATACTAAAAATGATTTTGCTGATTTTGGTTTTACATTAAACTACTTTTTAAAATTCGTTTTTAATTTAGGGTTAAATGATACAGAAATCCAAAGCAATGGTTGGTTGTATTTAATTTTCATTTTTGCAAAAATTTTGATTGGTTATGGGATTTATCAAACCATTCAGGCATTTAGGAAGTATGGGAAATAAAAGTTTTATAAAATTAAGTATAATAGAATTTTAAATTGCTTGATAATTTATGTCGTTAATTAAAAAGGTTTAGAAATAGAAAACCCCGCTCCTGCGCGAATCCCTTCGCGTGGTTCTACAATTTAAAATATTGAAAAACACAAACATTGTCTAGTAATCCTTTTTCTCCGGCATAGTCAGGAGCACTGCTATATTTGTAGTCTTCGGGTCTAAAAACTATTCCTTCTTCAACTGGATTATTGTGAATATAATCTATTTTTTGTTGAATAACCTCATTACTCCATAACTCAATTGGTTTATTGTCATGTCTCCAAAATTGAAAATTGGTTGTATTTGAACTTTTTTCAGCTTCTTTCTTAAAATAATCTAACAAAAATTCTTTTCTGCTTTCTTTTGGGTTTTCTTGTATGGCTTTGACAACGCTTCTACTTGTAAACCTTTTAAAATCGCCTAATAAAAGTTCTGGTTTTTGATTTTCTATACTTCTAAAAATTAAATGAACATGGTTGGTCATTATGCACCAAGCATGTATTTCCATTCCTTTGTTTTTTTGACAAAATTCTAAACTTTCTAAAACTAAATCTTTGTATTCATTTCTTGTAAAGACATCCAGCCAACCCACAACAGCAAAACTTACAAAATATAATCCTTCGGAATTATGAAACTTATAATTTCTACTCATTTTTTCTTTTTATCAAAAATAGTAAAAGCTTTTTTGTTAATCAAGTGCCACGCGAAGGGATTCGCGCGGGTGCGGGAGGGAAATTGCATTCCGTTCCCACAATCAACATCAAAACAAATCTAATCAATTTCAAAAAAAATACCCCGACGAATCGGGGTTTAATTAGAATATATAATGTAGCGGTATCGACTATTTTTTTAATAAATCTCTAATTTCAGCTAACAATTGCTCTTGTGTTGGTCCTGCTGGAGCTGCTGGAGCTGGTTCTTCTTTTTTCTTCATACTGTTAATTGCTTTAACCATTATGAAAATAACAAAAGCAATTACTAAGAAACTGATAACAGCTGCTAAAAACTTACCATATAAAATTCCGCCATCGGTTTTTAAACCTGCTAAATCTTCAACTTGAGCTGCTTTTAATGCTGGATTCAATAATGCTGGTGTTATTACATCAGATACTAATGAGCTAACGATAGCTCCAAAAGCACCACCAATAATTACTCCAACTGCTAAATCCATTGCGTTACCTTTTGCAATAAAATCTTTAAATTCTGAAATCATTCCCATAGTTTTTAATTTTAAGAGTTAGTTTTTTGTTTTAGTATAACGAATATACAAAATTTAAAACAAAATGTTAATTTTTGTAAAAAATTCTTTTAACACGTTGCGAAATTCCAGTTAAAATTTCATACGGAATCGTTCCAATTACACTTGCCATCTCTGTTACTTTTGGATTTTTTCCAAAAACAATCACTTCATCTCCCGTTTTACATGAAATGTTCGTAATATCTACCATCATCATGTCCATACATATTGATCCTAAAATGGTTGCTTTTTGATTATTGATGGTAACAAAACCTTTTTCATTGCCCCAAGCTCTTCGAATGCCATCGGCATAACCAATAGGAATTGTAGCGACTTTCATTTTTTGAGTTACTCGAAATCTTCGACTGTAACCAATGCTTTCTTCAGGTAAGACTTCTCTGATTTGGGAAATGATGGTTTTTAAAGTGCTCACATTTTCCAACACTTTCAATTCTTGTTCCGAATTTCCAATACCATACAAACCAATACCTAATCTCACCATTTCCATCTGTTTTTCAGCATAATTGAAAATTCCAGATGTGTTTAAAATATGGCGAATTGGTTTTGAAGGCAATACTTTTTCTAATTCGGAATACATCGCATCAAAACGTTTAAATTGTAATTTCGTGAAGTCATCAAATTGCAAATCATCACTCGCTGTTAAATGCGAAAACACGCTTTTCACCTTAACGAAATTGTTGTTTTTCAGCAAAGAACACAACTCGTCAATCAAATGCGGTTCAAATCCTAAGCGATGCATGCCCGTATCTAATTTTATATGAATTGGATAATGCGAAATATTTTGGTGTTGCGCAATTTTTAAAAAGGCTTGTAAACCCGTAATCGAATAAATTTCGGGTTCTAAATTATAGGCAATCATGGCTCTAAAACTACTGTTTTCAGGATTTAAAACCATAATTGGAGTCGTAATTCCGGCTTTTCGTAATTCGATGCCTTCATCGGCAAAAGCCACGCCTAAATAATCGACTTTATGATGTTCGAGCAATTTGGCAATTTCGTAACCGCCATTTCCATACCCAAACGCTTTCACCATGACCATAATTTTGGTATCTGGTTTTAGTTTGGATTTGTAGAAATTCAAGTTGTGACTAATTGCATCGAGGTTAATTTCTAAAATGGTTTCATGATTTTTCTCTTCCAATAAAACTACAATTTCATGAAAGTTAAATCCGCGAGCACCTTTTACTAATATGGTTTCGTTTTGAAACGATTGCATGTTGAATTGCTGTAAAAATTCTTGCGTAGTGGCAAACGAAATCACATTTGGTAAATCGTTCAATTGTTTTCCGATGGTTTCCCCAATGGTAATAATACGCTCGATTTTATTTTTCGAAAGCAATTGTTTCACCTGGTTGTAAAGTGTTTCAACGGCAATGCCACTCGAAAAAATATCCGATAATATAATGGTTTTTTTATCGTGTAATTTTTGTTGTTCTAAGAAATCCAATGCAATTTTCAATGATTGATAATCTACGGAATAACTATCATCGATTACTAAACAATTATTGATGCCTTTTTTGGCTTGAAGTCTTAATTCTACTGGATATAATTCGGCAATACGATTTTGGATAAACGCAATTTCTTCGCCTAAAAACAGCATGAAATTCACGCAAGTAATTACATTTTCAATCGAATTTTCATCGGAAAACGGAATAGTTACAGTAAAAGAGTTCTCGTTGTTTTTGAAAGTCAATTCGGTTTTACCATTTTCAATTTTCTTCGAAACGAAAAGATTCGCGCTTTCATCCGAAAAACTCCAAGTATGTTTTTGACTGTTTTCTGGAAGTAAAACTTCAATTTCAGCATTTTTTTCCAAGAAAATATCGGAACAATTTTCAAAAAGTTGGATTTTCTCTTTGATTTTTTCTTCACGATTGGAAAAACCTTCGTCATGAACCGAACCAATATTCGTTAAAACGCCGTATTTCGGTTGAATTATCTGTTCTAAATTTGACATTTCATTGGGTAACGAAATTCCAGCTTCAAAAATTCCTAAATCATAATTGCCTTCAATCGCTAAAATTGATAAGGGAACGCCGACTTGCGAATTATAACTTTTCGGATTTCGAACAATCAAATGATTGGGACTTAATAAGAAATTTAACCATTCTTTTACGATGGTTTTTCCGTTGCTTCCGGTAATTCCCACAAATGGAAAATCGAATTGTTTTCGATAGCCAATCGCAGTTTGTTGTAGTGCTTTTAACGAATTTTCAACGATAATGAAATTCGCTTTTTCGTATAAATGCTCTGGAATATTTTCGACCACAAAATAACGAACGCCTTTTGCAATCAACTCTTCCAAATATAAATGGGCATCGTGATTTTGTCCTTTGATAGCAAAAAACAAAGTGTTGCTTCCATTTTGTAATGAACGGCTGTCAATCGAAATATGACTTGCGGTAAACTCAGTCGAATTTCCGTGAAAAACGCCTTTACAAAACGAAATAATATGAGTTAAGTTGAGGTTCAATTTATTGATTATCGTCTTTTTGCTTGTTTACAATTTCAACATCTTTCACTTCCATGTTTTCTCGGATAGCTTTAAAATAAGCGGCACGGCTCAATGGTTCGTATTCTTCAGTTTCCCCTAGCATTACCAGTCTTTTATCATCAGACTTTCTAAAACTATAATGTGCCAAATTTCCAGTACGAGTACAAACGGCATGTACTTTAGTAACGTATTCAGCCGTTGCCATTAGTGCTGGCATTGGTCCAAAAGGATTTCCTTTAAAGTCCATATCTAGTCCGGCAACAATAACTCGAATTCCCGAATTGGCCAAATCGTTACAAACAGCAACAATTTCTTCATCGAAAAATTGAGCTTCGTCAATACCTACAACATCGCAACCTTGTGCTAAAATTCGAATATTTTCTGCTGCAGGAACTGGAGTAGAACGAATTTCATTTCGGTTGTGCGAAACTACCATTTCATCGTCATAACGAGTATCTACTGCAGGTTTAAAAATTTCGACTTTTTGTTTGGCAAATTGAGCTCGTTTTAATCGGCGGATTAGTTCTTCGGTTTTGCCCGAAAACATGGAGCCACAAATTACTTCAATCCAACCAAATTGTTCTTGCTGATTTACGGTATTTTCGAGAAACATTTTGTATCTTTCGTACGTTAAAAATTATTTTCTGCTACATTTGTAAGCAAAACAAAAATAGTAAAAAACAATCGATATAGTAAACGCTACAGCCTAAAGTTATGAAGAAAAGAGTAACCGCTGAATTAATCAGTATTGCACACCGAATTTTAAAGTTAAAAAACCATTCAGAAACGGTTCAATTACAACAAGAAGCCAAAAACTTGTACGATCAATTGACGATTTTGCGTTTTTATGAAGAAAATTTCGAATTGGTAAAAAATGAAATTTCAGAGGAAGTTCTTGAAGCTAAATTAGAAGATAAAAAAGTGGATGTTTTTGAACAACCAATTCCTGTTGTGGATGAAGTTGTGGCTGCAAAAGAAGAAGTTGTAGTAAACGAACCTGTAGCAGAAGAAAAAGAAGAAGAAACTCCGATTGCGGAAGAAAAAATTGTGGTTGCAGAACTAATTGTAGAAGATGATGAAGAGGAAGAAGAAGTTTTGATGACGGCAATTGAAGAAGAAATTATAGAAGAAGAGCCTGTTGTAGAAACACCAAAAGCAGAAGAGCCAGCGGCTAAACAAATATCTTTTGAAGATTTACTAGTACACGATTACAAAGAATTGGATTTTGTAAAAGTAGAAGATGTGCCGGCTGAAGTAGAAAAAGCAAACGATACAATTTTTGAAGCAGTTGAAACTGTAAAAGAAGAAGTAGAAGAAGTTGCAATTCCTGAGCCTGTTGCTGAAGCGCCAAAAGTGTTAGAAGAAGAAGTAAAAGCAACGGCTGAAAAAGTTGTAGCTCAAGAATCTAAAATAAGTTCACTAAACGACAGATTAAACAAAGCAATTTCGTTTGGTTTAAATGATAGAATTGGATTTGAGAAAAAACTTTTTGGTGGTAATCCAGATGATTTTAACAGAGTAATCTCGCAATTAAATACGTTTGATAGTTTTGAAGAAGCAAAAGCGTTTGTTCAAGATTTTGTTAAGCCAGATTATAACAATTGGGAAGGAAATGAAGAGTTTGAAACACGTTTTATGGAAATTATCGAGAAAAAGTTTTCGTAAATGGGTAAATTATTCATAGTTCCTACGCCAATTGGTAATTTAGAAGACATGACTTTTAGAGCGATTAAAGTTTTGAAAGAAGTCGATTTAATTTTAGCAGAAGACACGCGTACTAGCGGAAAATTGCTAAAGCACTTCGAAATTGCTACGCACATGCACAGTCACCACATGCACAACGAACACAAAACCGTTGAAAATTTGGTAAAACGATTGCAAGCAGGTGAAACCATTGCATTAATTAGCGATGCAGGAACACCAGCCATTTCCGATCCAGGTTTTTTACTTACACGAGCTTGTGTAGAAAATGGCGTTGAAGTTGAATGTTTGCCTGGAGCAACTGCTTTTGTACCGGCTTTGGTAAATAGCGGTTTACCAAACGATAAGTTTGTTTTCGAAGGATTTTTACCTGATAAAAAAGGAAGGCAAACCCGATTTTTAGCCTTACAAGAAGAATATCGCACCATGATTTTCTATGTATCGCCACACAAATTAAACAAAACCTTAGCCGAATTTGTACAATATTTCGGTGCCGACAGACCCGTTTCGGTTTCCAGAGAATTATCAAAATTACACGAAGAAACCGTAAGAGGAACTGCCGAAGAAGTACTAAAACATTTTGAAGCGAAACCAGCTAAAGGCGAAATTGTGGTTTGTGTTGGCGGGAAAAAATAGTAATCAGTGTTCTGTCTTCAGTCATTAGTTATATAATATTAGAAAAATTTTAAACAATTAAACTTTAAACAGTTTAACCAAAAAATGGATACACACAACATAACTACTACCTGGAAAGGTAAAATGCAATTTGAATCCACTAATCCAAGTGGCGATGTTATTTCAATAGATGCTGGTTCTGAAAACGGAGGAGAAGGAAAAGGCTTGCGTCCAAAAGCGTTGATGTTATCTGCTTTAGCAGGTTGTACAGGTTTAGACGTAGCTTCTTTAATGGAAAAAATGAAGTTAGAAGTGACCGATTTTAAGATTGAAACTTCTGGCGAATTAACTGAAGAACATCCAAAAATCTATCATAAAGTAAAAGTGGATTATCATTTTTATGGTCCTAATTTAGATCAGAAAAAATTAGAAAAAGCAGTCAATTTATCAGTTGATAAATATTGTGGCGTTATGGAAATGTTCCGTCAGTTTGCTAAAGTTGAAGTCGAAATTTTTTATCACGATTAAATAATGACAATAGCTGAACTTATTACTAAAGTAAAACAATCAGAAGTGTTTCCATTTGCTGAGGTTATCAAAACAATTGATGCAAATTATTCTTTTACACCAACATTTTTTAAAAATGGCGATGTGGTAAACGAAGAAAATCAAAATAATGGTTCTTGTAAAGTGTTTTCATTTGCAAAAATGCAGCATTTAACAAAAGAAGAAACACTTTTTCTTTTTGGTGAACATTATCAAAAAGTACTTGAAACACCTAATGATTCAGATCATCAAAACATTCGAAATTTTATGAATTTTGGTTGGGACGGAATCGTGTTTGAAAAAGAAGCACTTTCGTAATTATTTGTCATTTTCAACCAAAAGGAGAAATCACATCTTGCAATTGAAAAATTGTTATACCTTTGTCATTCAATTATATAAGCCAAAATAAGTTATTCATAATTCATAATTCGTAATTAAACTATGCGTTGGAATCAAAAAGTAAAGCCAAATCCAGAAAAAGTAAAAGCCATTCAGCAAGCACTTCAAGTTGACGAAATCATCGCAACTTTATTAGTTCAACGAGGTGTTGAAACCTTCGAACAAGCCAAAACATTTTTTCGTCCCACATTAGCCGATTTGCATAATCCGTATTTGATGAAAGATATGGACAAAGCGGTGGCGCGAATAGAATTAGCCATAGCAAATAATGAAAATATTTTAGTTTTCGGCGATTATGATGTCGACGGAACTACTGCAGTTTCATTAGTGTCGAGTTATTTAAGAAGTTTTTATCCGAATGTTGCTACTTATATTCCCGATAGATATGCGGAAGGTTACGGCATTTCGTATATGGGAATTGATTTTGCCGAAGACAATGACGTGAGTTTGATAATCGCTTTGGATTGCGGAATCAAATCGATAGATCATGTGAATTATGCTAAAGCAAAAAATATCGATTTTATCATTTGCGACCACCATCGACCAGGTGATGTTTTACCAGATGCAGTTGCAGTTTTAGATCCAAAACGCGAAGATTGTTCGTATCCGTATGACGAATTATGTGGTTGTGGTGTTGGTTTTAAATTGATTCAAGCATTAGCAGAAAATAGAAACCAAACTATTGAAGATTTGGTCATGTATTTGGATTTAGTGGCAACAGCCATTGCTGCCGATATTGTTCCAATTACGGGAGAAAATCGGGTGTTGGCGAAGTTTGGATTAGAAGTAATTAATTCCAATCCACGACCTGGAATAAAAGCGTTAATTCAGAATGTAAAAAAGCAAGTTTTAACCATTACCGATGTGGTTTTTATTGTAGCACCTCGAATAAATGCTGCTGGAAGAATTAAGCATGGAAATGAAGCGGTTGCCTTATTAACGGAATATAACTTAGATCAGGCAGAACAATTTGCTTCGGAAATTGAACAACACAATTCTGACAGAAAAGACCTTGATAAACAAATAACGAAAGAAGCGTTACTTCAAATAGAAGAAAATAACGAGCAAAGTCGATTTTCAACGGTTGTGTACCAAGAAAATTGGCATAAAGGTGTCATCGGAATTGTCGCTTCAAGATTAGTAGAAAATTATTACCGACCAACGATTGTTTTTACAAAAAGTGGCGAAAAATTAGCTGCTTCGGCACGCTCGGTAAAAGACTTTGATATTTATAATGCATTAGAAGCATGTGCTGAACATTTGGAGCAATTTGGTGGACACATGTATGCTGCTGGAATGACTTTGAAAGAAGAAAATTACGATAATTTCAAGCAAGCTTTTGAAAAAGTAGTGAATGATACGATTCATCCCGATTTGTTGATTCCTGAAATTTCGTATGATGCTGAAATTGAATTATCAGAAATCAATCCGAAGTTAATGCGATTGTTAAAACAGTTTGAACCTTTTGGGCCTGAAAACATGACGCCTTTATTTTTGATTAAAAATGTAAATGATACAGGTTATCCAAAATTATTAGGTCAAGATGATGAGCATTTAAAACTATATATTCAGCAAAATAACTCTGAAAAATTTGGAGCAATCGGATTTAAATTGGGCTCTAAATTGGAAGTTGTTAAAAATTCATCAAAATTCGATGCAATTGTATCTTTAGAGGAAAATGAATGGCGCGATGTTGTAACTTTGCAACTTCAATTACGAGATATTCGTCCGTCAAATGGCTAGAAAAGACCCTTACGCAGCATTACGATTTAAAGAGTTTAGATTATTTTTAGCAATGCGATTTGCATTGGTTTTCGCTTGGTCAATGCAATTTGTTATTATCGAATGGGAAGTGTATAGTTTAACTAAAAATCCACTTTCTCTTGGTATTATTGGTTTAATGGAAATTATTCCTGCTGTTGCAATGGCTTTGTTTGCTGGTCATGTTGTAGATCAAAATGAAAAGAAAAGCTTGCTTGTAAAATGTTTAATTGGATTTTCAATAGTAAGTTTGGGCTTGTTTCTTATAACCGTTCCTGAATTGATTTCGAGTTTATCAAAAGCTACCATACTTTGGGTTATTTATGCTTTGGTTTTTTTAGGTGGTTTGGTTAGAGCTTTTATTGGACCAACAGTTTTTTCATTACTTTCCTTAATTGTTCCAAAGAAAAATTATCCTAACGCGGCTACTTGGAGTAGTTCTACTTGGCAATTAGCGGCTATGTTTGGTCCTGCACTTGCTGGTTTTTCAATCGGTATTATTGGGGTGCATTGGTCAATGTGTTTGGTTTTTGCTTGTACAATAATAGCCTTATTATTATTGTCTCAAATTTCCAAAAAACCAATTTTGAATCCTAAAATTGGAGAACCTATTTTTCAAAGTTTGAAAGAAGGAGTGAAATTCGTTTTTAACAATAAAACAATTTTAGGCGCTATTTCTCTTGATATGTTTGCCGTTTTGTTTGGTGGTGCTGTTGCATTGCTTCCAATTTTCGCACAAGATATTTTAAAAGTGGGTTCGGAAGGATTTGGCGTGCTTCGTGCAGCACCAGCCGTTGGTTCTATTATAACAATGTTAGCAGCAGCTTATTTTTCATTAAACAAAAATGCAGGCATTAAGTTACTAACTGCAATTTTTATATTCGGATTGTGTATTATAGTTTTTGGATTGTCTGAAATTTTCTGGGTTTCTGTATTGGCTTTATTTTTAAGTGGAGTAGCAGATGGAGTTTCGGTTGTAATTAGAAATACTATTTTGCAATTGCATACACCAGATAATATGCGTGGAAGAGTTTCTTCTGTAAATTCAATTTTTGTAGGTTCTTCAAATGAATTAGGTGCTTTTGAAAGTGGTGTTACAGCCAAATTAATGGGCGTTGTTAGAGCTGTTGTTTTTGGTGGTTGCATGACAATAGGAACGGTGTTTGTCACCGCACTTATTTCGCCATCTTTTAGAAACTTAGATCTTGAAAAAGAAATAGAAGAATTGGAAAAAGCAGACTAGTTTTTAAATTCTTTTAATTCCATTTTTTCACCATCGAAAACACCATAGGTAAAATAGCCAATCCAATCACCAAGATTAACGTATTTCGAATTTTCAGTTAATTCAATTTCTAAAGGTAAATGACGATGACCAAAAACAAAGAAATTATATTGTTTGGTTTCAAGTTTACGTTTGCAATATTGAACCAACCATTCATTTTCTTCTCCTAAATATTTTACATCTTCTGCACCCGAAATTAACTTGTTTTTTACAGATAAATACTGGGCTAATTTCACACCAACATCAGGATGCAACCAACGGAACAACCACTTTGAAAAAGGATTTGTAAAGACTTTTTTCATTCTTTTATAACCCATGTCGCCCGGACCTTTTCCATCACCATGACCAATTAGGAAAGTTTTGTTGTTAAAAGTAAATTCTTGATTGTCATGATAAACAGGAATATTTAACTCTTTTTGAAAATAATCGTGCATCCATAAGTCGTGATTTCCTACAAAAAAATAAATTGGAATACCAGAATCTTTAATTTCGGCTAATTTACCTAAAACTCTTACAAAACCTTTTGGAACAACAGTTTTGTATTCAAACCAAAAATCAAACAAATCACCTAGTAAGAAAATAGCGTCAGCGTCTTTCTTAACAATATCTAGCCATTGTATAAATTTTTGTTCTCTTGGAAAACTTAACTCAGGCGTTGGTGCGCCAAAGTGCTGGTCTGATGCAAAATATATTTTCAAGTTAATTCAGTATAAGAATTTATTATTTTTTTACAAAGTTAGAAAAAAACAACTAACTATACTTTTTTAAATTTTCGCATGCCTTAATTAATGAAAATATATAAACATAGAATCTCAGGACAAGGATTTGGAGAGAGCGAACCTAAGGTAGCTTGCACTAAATGTACTGAAGAAGAACATGCACAAAACAGAAGAAGTGAATTCTTAATTGTAAAGAAATAACAATAATTATTTTGTTAATATTCAAGAGCCTTTGATGATTAGATCAAAGGCTCTTGTTTTTTTGTCGGTAAAAAAAGCATTTCATCGATAATTTGTAATAAGAATGATTTATTATGTAACTTTGAAAATTAATCAAACCTTAAAACAATATTAACATAATGAAAAAACTATTACTTTTTTTCATGTCGTTCTTTACCTTTTTTGCTTTTGGACAGCTTTCCGAAGGTTTTGAAGGTGCTACTTTTCCTCCTACAGGTTGGGTAGTTACAGATAACGGCGTTGGAACAGTTCAGTCGTGGAGTAGAAATACACTTCTACCTAATGTTTGGACTTTTGGTACAGCTTCGGCTATGTCAACACGTGAAGGTAGTGTTCCCGGTCTTGCTCAAGATTGGTTAATCACACCTCAAGTTAATGTCCCTTTAAATGGGCAAGTTAGATTTTTTGCTAGATCCGTTACAAATGGAGAGCAAGGAAGTGTTTATAAAGTTATGTTGTCAACAACAACACAAAATATTACTGACTTCACAGTAACTTTAGGAACATACACAGAATTAGAAATCATTAATGATTTGATGCAACAAAAATTTATAAACCTTGATGCTTACGCTAATCAAAATGTTTATATTGCATTTGTTCATGAAGTTACAAATGGATTAGGGGATCGTTGGATTCTTGATAAAGTAAATGTTGATAGACAATGTTTGCAACCAGATAACTTAACAGTCTCAGCTATAGGAGATACATCTGTTAATTTAAGTTGGAGTAACCCAACAGGTGCTTCATTATGGGAAGTAGAGTATGGACCAACTGGTTTTGCTCAAGGTACAGGAACTTTAGTGACAGGAATTACGTCAAATAATCCATACACTTTGAACGGATTAACGGCAGCTACTACATATGACTTTTATGTAAGAGCTATTTGTGGAGAAGATAACCCAAGCCCTTGGTCAGATTCTGAAACTTTTACAACAGCTCTTTGTGCTGCATCTCAACAGTGTGATTTTGTTTTTAGAATGACAGATTCATGGGGAGATGGATGGAATGGCAATACAATGACAGTTAGACAATTTGGTCAAACAGTTGCTGTTATTGGGTCAACTTTTACAGCAGGTGCCGGTCCGGTTAACGTTACAGTTGCTCTGTGTAGTGGTCAGCCTTTTGAACTGTTTTGGAACACAGGAGGTGGTTTTGCTAATGAAGTAGGGGTGTCAATTATAGATCCTCTAGGCGTTCAGATTTATAATAAGCCTTTTAATACGGGTACACAAGGAACGGTGTTGTATTCAGGTCCTGCATTGTGTACACCACCAACATGTCCTGCGCCATCTAATATAGTGGTAAGTGCACTAACTACTTCTTCAGGTACAGTTACTTGGACAGATAATGCGGGTGCAACTGAATGGCAAATAATTATTCAACCTATTGGAACTGGATATCCGCCTAATGGGGCTGCTGTAACAGCTACTGTATATGGGGTTCCTACTTATGATTTTTCTGGTTTCCCTTCTGCAACTCAATATGAGGTTTATGTTAGAGCAATTTGTGACCCAACAGATTCAAGTATTTGGGCGGGTCCAAGAAATTTCGCTACTTTAATTTCTAATGATGAATGTAGTACTGCTATTCCTGTACCAGTAAATACTGGAACAGCATGTATTAATTCTGTAGATGGTACTGTATTAGGGGCAACTGCTTCACCAAATCCAAATAGTTGTGGTGGAACAGATGATGATGATGTGTGGTTTCAATTTATTGCAACAGAAACAACTCATACTATATCTTTAGTTAACGTAACAGGAAGTACTACTGATTTATATCATGTTGTTTACACTGGATCTTGTGGATCTTTAACTCAATTATATTGTAGTGATCCTGAAAGTAGTGTTGCATCAAATTTAATTCCTGGTCAAACCTACTACATTAGAGTGTATAGCTTTACTGGTACAGCAGGTCAAAACACTTCTTTTACGCTATGTGTTGGTACTCCTGTAGATTGTTCTGATGCTTCAGCATTTTGTGGTGAAACGGGATTGGTATATACCAACTCAGTAGGTGTTCCTAGTTATGGAAGTATAGGATGTTTATCTACATCACCTAACCCTTCTTGGTATTTTATGCAGGTAAGTCAATCTGGGAATTTAAATTTTCAAATTTCTCAAACAAATAGTGCAACAGGTGCAGGGATTGACGTGGATTACATAATTTGGGGTCCATTTACACCTGCTCAATTTGCTACTTCATGTAATAGTATATACGATTTTCCTGACGGAAACACTACAATTCCAAACAATATTGCCTCTTGTAGTTATTCTGCAGCAGCAATTGAGAATTTTACAATTGCTAATGCCGTAGTAAATAATATTTATATTGTTTTAATTACTAATTTTAGTAACCAACCAGGGACGGTAACATTTACGCAGACAAATTTAAATGGTACAGGTGCAGGAGCTACAAACTGTGCTATTGTATGTAGTAATAATTTAGGTGCTGATCAGACATTATGTGCTGATTCATATCAAATAGTTTCTTCTAATACAACTGCAGATCAGTATCAATGGTTTTTTAATAACACTTTGATTCCTGGAGAAACTGCAAGTACTTTAACGGTATATCAGTCAGGAACATATAAGTGTATAGTTACTTGTGGAATTAATAATGTTGAGGATGAAATTGTAGTAACTCTTAATCCTACAATAGTTCCAACTTTTTCAACTCCAGGAGCTATTTGTTCAGGTGCTGCAAACGTGCCTTTAAGTAATACTTCAATTAATGGAGTAACAGGACAATGGACTTTAGCTGGAAATCCAGTTACGGAAATTAGTACTGCTACTGCTGGAATGTTTACGTATATTTTTACACCTAATGCTGCAACTTTCCCATGTTCTCCTAACTTCCAAATGGATGTGGAGATTTTAGGAACATGTACATTTAATTCTTTTGCAACAGCAGTTTGGGTTGAAAACTGTACAAATACTGCAACAGATGGTGAGTTTTATAATGTAACTGGTGTAGGAGCTGATTTAATTGGTCCTTCAGCAAACGTTTTTCCTGGTTCAGACTTAGGAGTTTATGTTCAAAATTCGGGAAGTTTAATTTTTAGAGGTGCTGAATTAAAATCATTCAAAACTGCCACTTCAAATGTTTGTAGTGCAAGATTAAATTATAGAATTTATCAAGCAAGTACAGCACCAGGAGCTTTTACAGTTTTAAATTTACCTTTATTTGATGATTGTTCTGGAGGTACTTTCCCTACAGGTGGTGGTACTTGTAATACTGGTGATCAAAAATGGCAGGAAGTATTGAATGATGCCGAATCGCCATTAGATTTGACAAATTATCCTCCAGGTGATTATGTAATTGAGGTTTTCTTTGATTTAACTGGAGATAACGATAGTACGGTTGATTGTGATGATACAATTTTAGTTAATAATGGCGGAAGCAATTATATTGCAAACTTTACGATTCAAGCTGTTCCAACTTTTGCTTCAACAAATGAAGCTTGTGGAAGTTCTAATGCAACAATAACTGTGTCTGGTTTTGTTCCAGGGGAAACATATTCTGTTACATATACTGATGACACGGTATTAGTTGGTCCAACTAATTATATTGCAAATTCAAGTGGGCAAATAATTTTAGCTGGATTAAATGCAGGTACATATGCAGATTTTAACTTCCAAGTAAATGGATGTGCTATTTTAGCACCTGCACCAATTGTAATTACTAATTTCTCTCCTTCAATTACTCAAGTTACTTCTAATACAGAAATTTGTGTGGGTGATAATGCTGTATTTACTATTGAAGGATCTCCAAACTTTACTGTAAGTTATACTATTAACGGAGGATCTGCTCAAACTACTACATTAAATGCTTCTGGTTTAGCAACGATAACAGTTACAAATCCAACTGCTGGTAATGTAGTGTTACAATTGATAAATATTTTTAATACATCATGTTCAATTCCGGTCACTAACTCTTCAAGTGTATTAGTTAATGCGCTGCCAACTGCTACATTAAATGTGGTTGATAGTAATATTTGTTTAGGAGTTGGTAATGCTGAGTTTGTTATTACTGGAACTCCAAACGCAACGGTTTCTTATACTGTAAATGGAGGTACTACACAAACAATAAATATTGATGCTACAGGTTCTGTTACATTAACAATGAATTTACCAACAGCTGACATAACTGTTGAATTAACTGGTGTAAGTCTTGGTATTTGCAGCAATAGTACAGCTGGTCAAACCGGAACTGTAGTTGTAACGTCTATTCCGGTTCCTGTTATTAACATTACACAAACTCCTGTTTGTGCAGATCCAACTGCATCTTTCACAGTTACTTCTCCAGTTAATACTCAGTTAAATACACCTACAGATTTATTTATTTCTGAAATTACAGATCACACTTCTGGGGCTTTAACTTATGTTGAGATTTACAATGGAACAGGAAATGCAGTAGATTTAGCAAATTATAAATTAAAAGTTTATACTGCGGCCGTAGGTCCTGCTACATGTGATTTAGCATTAAGTGGTATTCTTGCTAATGACGATGTAGTAGTTGTTAAATTAAGTTCTGCTGCTAATCAAGGAGGTGTGGTTCCAGATTTATCATTCACAACTTGTAATGGTGTTAATAATAATGATAATATTGTTTTAACAACAAGTGCAGATGTTGCGCTTGATAATTGGGGTGTAAACCAAGTGGTATTTACTCCAGGTGGGGGTGTAGGTTATAATTACAGAAGACTAACTTCTGCTGTTTTACCTACAATGACTTGGAATCCTGCAGATTGGAATGTTATTGATTGGACGAATACTGCGCCGAATCTTCCAGATTATTCAGATGTTGGTTTCTATAGTTTGTATGTTACTAATTATCAATATACTTTAAGTGATGGAACAACAACAACTACTCAAACTGGAGTTAATTTCACTGGTGTAGCACCTGGAACTTATACATTAGTTGCCACTGATTTAATTACAGGGTGTTCTTCTAATCCATTAACATTTACTATTAATCCAGTAGTATATACTAATCCAGTTACGACAATTTCATATACAACACCAGTTTGTATTTCTGATGCTACAAATCCATCGCCTAATACATCTGCTGCTGGGTTTGCTACTGGAGGTACATATTCTTCAACACCTGGATTGTCAATTGATCCATCAACTGGGGTTATTGATTTGGCTTTGAGTACTCCTGGAACTTATGTTGTTACATATGCTGTTACTGTCAATGCAACTAATTGTACGAATGCAGGAAGTAGTACAGCTACAATTGTAATTACACCTAACAACCCATCAACTTTTACAAATATTACTGATGTTTGTGAAGGAACTTCTGCGGCATTGCCAACGACTTCAATTGAAGGTTATACAGGTACTTGGTCTCCAGCAACGATTGATACTTCGATTATCGGAACTTCAACATACACATTTACACCTAATGCTGGTCAATGTGCTGCTGTTGGAACTATTCTTGTAACTATCGATGATAGATCAACACCAACTTTCACACAAATTGATGACTTATGTTTAGGAGCAATTGTTCCATTGCCTACAGCATCTAATGAGGGTGTTACGGGTACTTGGTCTCCAGCAGTTATAGCTACTAATGCAATTGGTGTCTTTACTTATACCTTTACTCCAGATGTTACCTTCTGTGCTGATGTTGTAACAATGGATATAGCTGTTATTGGTTGTGAAATTCCAAAAGGTATTTCACCAAATGGAGATGGCGAAAATGATTCTTGGGATTTATCAGGTTATGATATCAAGAAGGTTGAGATTTTCAACAGATATGGAACTAAGGTTTACAGTAAATCAAATTATTCAAACGAGTGGTTTGGTCAGTCTGATAGTGGAAATGAATTGCCAGACGCGACTTACTATTATGTAATTGAATTTAACGATTTACCTGCTAAAACGGGTTGGGTATATATAAACAGACAACAATAATAAAAGAGGCTGCTACTTCGGTAGCAGCTATAAAAAGAAATAATAATGAAGAAACTATATTTAGTAGCTTTAGTTGTAATTACTACGATTGTAGATTTACATGCACAACAAGATCCACATTATACGCAGTATATGTATAATATGAGTGTAATGAATCCGGCATATGCTGGTAGTAAGGAGAACTTGTCTATGGGATTATTGTATAGAAAGCAATGGGTTGAGATAGAGGATGCTCCTACTACGGGGACGTTTTTCGGACATGCACCTGTGGGAAAGAATGTTGGCTTGGGTCTTAGTTTTATTTCTGATAAACTGGGTCCGGTTGAGGAGAATAATGTTTATGGAGATTTTTCGTACACGTTAAATTTAGGAGGCGAACATAAGTTAGCCTTTGGAGTTAAAGTAGGTTTGACATTTCATAATGTTGGATTGTTTAGTGATATTAATTATACTTTACCACAACAGAATGATGCAGCTTTTAGTCGCGATATTTCCAATACCTATTTTAATTTTGGTTCAGGATTTTTCTATTACACGAACAAATATTATTTGGGATTATCAGTTCCTAATATGTTAAAGGCGACGTATTTTGACGTACAGCGTTCAGGCGATGAGCTTCAATTTGGTACCGAGACATCACATTATTTTTTAACAGGAGGTTACGTGTTTGATATTAATGAGAGCGTTAAGTTCAAACCATTTTTCATGTTGAAATCAGCCTTTAGCGCACCAACATCTTTGGATGTATCAACTAACTTTTTGTTTAATGAGAAGTTTGAGGTGGGCGCTACGTATCGTTTAGATGATAGTTTTGGAGCTATGGTTAACTATGCTGTAACACCATCGGTAAGAATAGGATATGCTTATGATCATATTGTATCAGATTTGAAAGTGACAACACCTTCATCTCATGAGATTATATTGTTGTTTGATTTGAACTTTCCGAAGAAAGTATCAAGTTCACCGAGATTCTTCTAACCTAATACGACAAGAACACAATGAGAAATTTATATGTAACATTAAGTTTTGTGATGGCTAGTGGAATTATTAGTGCACAAAACCAATATACCAAGACTGCAGATAAGTTATTCGATAGATACGAATATGTTGATGCAGCAAAAGAGTATTTAAAATTAGCCGAAGGCAGCAAAGCAGATAACTACGTTTATAAGCAATTAGCAGAGAGCTACTACAATGTATTTAATACAAAAGAAGCAGTAAAATGGTATGCTAAAGTAGTGGAGCAAAAACAAGATGCAGAAACGTATTACAAATATGCGCAAATGCTAAAAGCAGAAGGTAACTTTAAAGAGGCAGACAAACAAATGCAACAATTTGCAAAATTGGCACCAAATGACCAAAGAGCAAAAGTATTTGTTAGTAATCCAAATTACCTTCCAGAATTACAAGGACAATCAAAGTTGTATGATGTTGCTAAATCAGAAGTAAGTAGCGACAAAACAGATTTTGGAGCAGTACTTACCAATGATAACAATGTTTATTTTGCAAGCGCTAGAAACACATCAAAAAGAAGTAGTAACTTCAACGAAGAGCCTTATTTGGATATCTACAGAGCAACGTATAATGCTAATGGAACTATTAGCGATGCTGTTGCAGTAGATGGAGTTAATACAAGATGGCATGATGGTCCTGCGAGTATCTCAAGCGATGGTAGTACAATGTACTACGGTAGTGAGAGTTTTAATGAAAAAGAGTTTGTGAAAGACAAACCAAAGAATGCAAAATTTGGTAAAATCTATCTTTACAAAGCAACAAAAGAAGGTGATAAGTGGGTAAATGTAAAACCACTTCCGTTTAATACAAAAGAATACGATTTTAGAAATCCAAGCATTAGCAAAGATGGTAAGACATTGTATTTTTCATCGAATATGCCAGGAGGTTTTGGAGGTGAGGATATTTGGAAAGTAACTGTAAATGGAGACGAGTACGGAACACCAGAGAACTTAGGGGCAAAGGTAAACACAGAAGCAAACGAGAGTTTTCCATTTATTACTGATGACAATATTTTATTCTTCTCATCAAACGGGAAAACAGGCTTTGGAGGCTATGATGTATTTAGAATGGACTTAAACAAAGGTGCAGATGCTATCAATGTAGGAGAGCCAGTAAACACAACCAAAGATGATTTTGCATTTAGTTACAACGCTACAAAGAAAGTAGGATTCTTCTCAAGTAATAGAGATGGAGTAGATAACATCTACAAAGCAGATCCTGTTTGTAATGTACAAGCATTAGTAAGAGTTAAAGATGCTAAAACAGGAAACGTTCTTGAAGGAGCTACTGTAATGTTAGTAGATGAGAAACAAAAAACAGTTTCAAATCAAACATCAGCATCAAACGGAGAAACTATTACGGGAGTAATGTGTAATACAACTTATAGTGCTCAAGTATCTAAATCAGGATATGAGAGTGGTGTGTTTGAAGTTAAAAAGGCGGAAAACGAACAAGTTGTTGTTGAAGCATTGTTAAACCCAATTATGCCAATTATTACAGAGAAAGAAGTAATCTTACAGCCAATCTATTTTGAGTTCAATAAGAGCAACATTACACAACAAGGAGCAGAAGAGCTTAACAAGTTAGTTGTGGTAATGAACGAGCACCCAGAGATGGTTATTTTTGCTAAATCACACACAGATAGTAGAGGTAGTGATAAATACAATATGAACTTATCAGATAGAAGAGCAAAAGCAACTGTTCAATATTTAATAAGCAAAGGCATATCAAAAGATAGAATCTCAGGACAAGGATTTGGAGAGAGCGAACTTAAGGTAGCTTGTACTAAATGTACTGAAGAAGAACACGCACAAAACAGAAGAAGTGAATTCTTAATTGTGAAGAAATAGTTCACTATCAATTAAAATAAAAAGTCCTCAGAAATGAGGACTTTTTTTATTGTGATATGTTTTTTTAATCATTATCAGAAGCAAACCATTCTGCAAACGAAGAATCAGTTTCTTGAAGTCTCAAAGAATGAAGTTTGATGTTTTCAGGTAATAAATGTTTTATTTTATTAGAAAAATCAATAACCATGTTTTCACTCGTTGGTTGATAATTCACAAGGATAACATGATGACCACGATGTTCTAGCTCATTTGCAAGTTCAATATGTGGTGTGTTTTTATTAAAAACAGTTGCGTGATCAAAAACATCAACAATTTGTTCTTTTACAATTTTTTTCAAATCGCCAAAATCGATTACCATTCCATATTTTACATTGCTTTTATCATCTATTGGGGTTCCAATAACTGTAACAGAAAGCTTGTAGCTATGACCGTGAACATTTTTACATTTACCATCATATCCATATAATGCATGGCCAGTTTCGAAGCTAAATTGTTTGGTGATGCGTATTTTTGTCATTCTTTCTAATTTAAATTTTTGTCTTTCTTTTTTGCTCTATAATAAAGGGCGTAAGCTATTCCTGCTAATACAATAAAAGGTACAAAGGAACCTATAAGGACTCCAATTTGGTATTGTCCATCTGGAGCATCTTTTAATTTTTGCTCAACATTTACTTGTTGAAGGAAAATGATTAAACTTTTCATTTTTTAAATTTTTCTAGTGCATTTTTAGTGAAATCAGAAAGGACTAAACGTCCTGAAATAGCCGCTCTCTCATATAATAAAGAATCCCAATGATTGGTATCTTCCCAAAGTACTTTTTTCATTTCAAGAAGCGCTTCTTTATTGTAAGAAGAAAGTTCGTTTGTATATTCTTCTAATCTAATGTCTAATTCCTCAATCGTTTCAAATACTTCAGAGAAAAGACCTTTTTCAAATGCCCATTTTGAAGTTTTCCACGCGGTTGGATTAAGAGTCATTTCTGACATTGCTATTTTTCCTATTTTTCTAGAAACAGCAGGTTCAATAACAAAAGGTCCAATTCCAATTGCAATTTCTGAAAGTTTAATTTCACTCTTTTGAGTTGCAAATGAATAATCACAGGCAGAAGCTAATCCAACACCTCCACCTACAGCTTTTCCATGAATTCTGCCGATGATTAATTTTGGAGACTTTCTCATGGCATTAATAACATTTGCAAAACCAGAGAAAAATTTACCCCCTTCTTCATAGTTACTAACCGCAAGTAGTTCGTCAAACGATGCGCCAGCACAAAAAGCTCCATTTCCAGCGCTTTTAAGAACTATAATTGCAACATCATCATTTTTGCTTACAGAATATATTTCGTCTGTTAAATTTTGTAATAATGAGCTTGGAAATGAATTACTAGAAGGATGATAAAAAGTTATCGTTGCAATACTATTATTGATAAATGTTTCTATAGTTCCCATTATAAAATTATCTCTTTAAACTAAAATGTGATTTAAATTCTTTTCTTGTATTATCTTCAGTGTATTCCACTTTGAACCAATAATCGGTTGATGGTAGAAGTGCTCCATTGTATGTTCCGTCCCAACCATTTCCATCTGGACTTAATTGCTTAATTAATTTGCCATAACGATCGTAAATTGTTATCAATCCTAAATATTCGTCAGGAAGATTAATCATCCATCTGTCATTATATCCATCTCCATTTGGTGTAAAATAATTAGGATATGAAATTGTTTGAATAATATTTGTTGTCAATAATCCACAAGCTTCAATGTCTCTAACGTATACTGTGTAAGTTCCATCATTTAAATCTGTAAAGATTGGACTTGATTGCCAATCGATAGCATTTAAACTGTATTCATAAATACCAAAACCGCCAATTACATTAGTTTGAATAGTATTCAATCCTGTAGAAAATGCTGGAGTAATTAAGGTTGCACTAACACTTTCTGGTTCTGATGATAATGTTATATTGATACTATCTGTAAAGCTACACGAAGTGTTTAAATTAGTAACAACAACAGAATAAGTGCCAGCACTTGTTACATTAAAAATTGCTATATTTCCATCAGGATTAGTTGGAGTCCATATGTAGCTGTAACTTCCAGGTGTAGTAGGTGTTGCATTGATAATCTGAGAACCAATTCCTGTTACAGCATCAATACAGATTACAAAATCGTTTCCTAAATCGGTATCTGGTAATGGATTAACAATTAATTCTAAAAACGGTCCTAATCCAGCACATTCGTATAAATTACTTTCTATTCGTACCCAGATAAGTTGTGTGTTGGGAGTTGTATTTCTAAAATTAGTAATATCTGTTATTGCATTTTGTTCAGTCTCTGCATCAGATTGATTTAAATAATAACTAAAGTTGTAGGATTGACCAACAGGGAATAGAGCTATAAGAGCAGGTTCTATCTCTGTTAAATTAAAATATCCTATTCCATCACCATCAGGATCGGTTGCACTTAAATAATCGTCACAAACATCGTCAATAGTGTATCTATAAGATTGAGCAATAGTGGTAGCTGATACAACTAGATTAACTTCGGAAACTCTAAAACAACCATTTGAATTTTCAATTCGTGCCCAAACGGAATCACCATTTGTTGCTAAAAAAGAAATTTCATTTGATACAAAATCATTATTGTTATTTGCTCCATTTAATGAATTGTGATATGAGAAAGTTAAAGCAGTATCAGTCGATATTAATATGTTTGCTTGTGTTAAATTGAATATTGTTGTAGCATCATTATCAGTATCACATTGTTTTAAATTAACTACAGCGTTTACAACTGGTTTTGGATTTACAACTAAGTTGAAAGAAGCGGTCACATAACAACCATTTGTTGTGTTAGTAAGTCTAACATATACGACTCTATTGTTAGTATATAAGCTAGTTATATTATTGCTTGCAGCTATTGCTTCTGTATTGTCATTGTGATATGTAATGCTATAGCCTGGAAGTAGAGTCTCAATTTCAGTGTTTTTTTGAGTTAAATCAAAAGTTACAAATCCATTTGTGTCATCTCCGTCTAAACTATTATCGCATAAGTTGAAATCTGTTATCACGGGAATTGTTGGAATAGGATTGTTTGTCACAGTTACAGTCGCGGATACTTCATCACAAACACCATTTGAAGGGATTGTATAAGTGTAAACACCTGAAATATCTGTGGCTGGATTAAAAATCCCTGTTCCAGAAGAAAGTGTTGGTGACCAAGTTCCTCCTGAAGTTACGCTACTTCCTAGTAAAGTAAATAAATCAAATGAATTTGCATTTTCACAAGTTGAATACGTTGTGCTTGTTCCTGCATTTGGTGCTTGCTCAATGGTGACGTTTACTTTGACAGGAATGGTGGTTAAAGATGCATTACAATCTTTTGTGAATTCGTAAATATATTCACCAGCAATATTTATTGTGGGATCAAAAATATTATTAGTTAAAGGAGCTCCACCTGCAGGAAGTGTCCAGGTACCGTTTTCTCCTGGATTTCCAGTAATGGCTTCAAAAAGATCAATAGTTTCATTAGAACAAATAGAAACGTTTGTGTCTTCAGGATTACTTCCAAAACCAGAATAATAACCTGCAAAACCAGAAGCTGTTCCAATAAATCCAAAAACACCTGCTGCTAAAGGTCCTGTTGACTCAATAGTAGTGTTTCCTGAAACATTATAAATTCGATAAGTAACCCAATCAGTATTTCCAAGTACAGGCTGTGCTTGTGTATTAGAAATAGCAATGCCATTTATTGATATTGTTGCCGAAGCGTAAGTTAATATCATTAAATCTGATGTATAAGTTGTGGTGCCAATCCTATTTACATCAGGAATCATAACCGAATTTTGAAAGAAACAACTTAATGGTGGTATAAAATTAAGACCCGCAGTAGCAGTGTCGGCTCCACCACCCAATAATTGATATGCGTAAACATTTTTTGATGTTCTTACATACATATTTCTAGTTGTGGTTCCTTGATAAAAATTATTGTTAACTAAATAATACTCCCCTGCATTAATTATAGCATTTGGTATAGTTGCATCATTAATATAAATTTCGGTGTTATCTTCATTTGCAACAAGTAAAGGTAATTCCATGTCTTCAAGTCCATTACCTTCAATAAAGATATATTCATTGCCAATTTGTGACGCGGATACTATTTGGTCAAGAGCAAAATCAGCTCTTCCACTTTGAATTCCACCTAAAGCATTACCACTATTAACAGCTATTGGTTTATTCGAACTTATTAAAGCTCCAATTGCGCCATCTAAGTTGTCAGCCGTATCACTATATCCTGTGAAAATGATACTTTGCCCAGCGTTTAATGTATAACTTTGAGAAGCTAAGTTAAATGTTCCTGTACTAGTAGTAAAAGTTACATTTGGATTATAATCAGATAATTGAACGTTTGTATTGTTTTCTGTGGCCATAACACTAGCAACAAAAGATTTTCTATCATCAAATAATTCATTAATAATGTGACCTAGCCTAAAGCTTGTTCCTATTCCGGGTTTTCCTTTTGAAACTAGCATTTCAGCATGATTTTGAGATCTTACTCTAAAACTAGCATAAAAATCTTTATTTCCTTCTAATATGATTCCTCGATCACTTAAAACAACATTTACATATTGTTGGTCAACAAACATTTTTGTGTTTTGCCCTATACCTAAGCTTATAGTTACAGGAGCACTAGCAGATAAAGTATATGGGCTTGAACCAACAGGATTTCCTGCGCCATCGGTTATTGTTACTTGAAAAGGAGTTGTTTCTTGTGTAGATAAATACAAATAATGATCACTAACGGCACTTGCATCTCTACAATGTAAAGGTGGAATCCAGTGCTTATTGCTTAACTGTGAGTAACAAACACTAGAGAGTAGTAAAAGTATATATGTAATTTTTTGAAACATTGCTTGAAATAATGATAGCTTGTAAAATTAAGGAGAAATGTAGAATTAATCTAAATATTAACTAAAAAAAGGCTCTTAATTGTATGTTTCCTGTGTGAATGGTCTTACTTGTTTCGCTATTTCTACCTTGATAATTTACGTTAACGTCTAAATATTGCGTTAAGTTTTTTTGTAAGAGCAATCGCCAAGTCTGATTTTTTCCAGGTTGTAAACCTTCAAGCATTTGAAATCCAACAGACGATAAAACATTTCCATCAAATGTGTTGTTGTACATCGAAAATTCGCCATTAATACTAAATCCTTTTTCGCTATTGTAACTAAATGATGTGCCTAATCTGTTTTGTTTTAATGTTTCAAATGCACCTATTAGATTCTCCTTTTGCAAGTAAACAAAGAAAATATCCCAACTCGCATTTTTAGAAAACAAGTAGCCAATCTTAGGTTCAAGATGATAACTTGCTATTTCAAAATTACGACTTGGATAGTTTTCTGAATCTGATTTGCTTGTTGTTGTACTTCCTGAAAAGTTCACTAACCAACTTTTTTTAATTAAGTGCTGGTATTGAATTTGGTGCGACCTATTTTTAGCAGCAATACTTCCAACAGAAAGTAAATTTTGACTTTCGTTTAACAAAAAAGAATATGTTGTAGAATGAAATTGTTTGCCTCTGTTAAAAAATAAACTATTTCTAAAATTAGTATTCAAACCAATTAACTTATCTTCATTTTTTGAAAACGGATTCATTTCAAAGTTGTTTCCGTTTCTAATAATTTTTCTTTCAATTAAAAAGGAAGTTTGGTTATAAAAATGAGAAACAAATTTTTTGAATCCTTTTTCGTTTTGCCATTGGTTGAAATTAAAATTCAACGCTTGCGAAAATTTGTTTTGATGCGTTCTAACAAAAACTTGATTAGGTAAAAATACACGAACGTAAATCGCTAAATCAGAATATGGAGCAATTTCAAACTCTTGTAATTCCTGAATTCCGTTACCATTGTAATCGTTCCACATGTAAACACCTTGTCCGGGTTCTACTTGCAAGTACGTAAATTCTTGTTGTGCAATCGTGCCAGAACTGGTTTCATAAGCTGTTGTGGTTTGAATCAATTGATCAAAATATCGATCCGAATACAAAATTCGTGAATTCAATGAGGGTTCATCTTTTAAACTAGAATCTTCATATTTCAAAGTGCGATAATTCAAAAATACACTCAAATTGCTTTTTTCTGTTTTAATCAATTGCGATTTTAAATAATACGAGTTCGAATGATTTACTCGCTGAATTAGATTGTTTTGCAAACTATCATTTTGGCGTTGTAAAAATCCTAATTCCACAAAAACTTTCGTTGAATCGCCTCTTCCCACAAAAGCGCCATATTCTAAAAAGCGTTGGCTTAAAGCCGAAAATGTATTGGTTGCTTTTAGTTTTTCTGAATTATCTTCTAAATTCACCGTTGCACCAACCCAATTTTTACCAAATTTGTATGACGAACGATTTTGACTTCTAGAAAATGAAGAATTTGATACTTCAGAATCACTTTTCATGGTACTTGACTGACTCCAAATCATCCATTTTTTTGTTGTATATCTTCCTGAAAAAGTATGTTTCTTTCCCGAAAAAGCATCTCCAAAAGCTAAATTCTCAAACTGATAAATCGCATTTCCTTTGTTGTCAAAATTAAAATCCAATCCCGAAGTCAAAAAACTTTGATTACCTAGTAATGGGGCAGTTATATTCCAATCCCGATTAAATTCAATGTTGAACAAACGTTCGATAGGTTTGAAATTTTCTTGTACCAATTGATAATTTGCAAAAGCATCAATTTTGGTTTTTCCATCAAAAACACGTTGCTTTCCATTGAATTTTCCAGCAAATCCTTTATTGTTATCATCGTCTAAATTAGAATACAAATTTTGGTCGCTATTGCTCATTGCTAATTCAAAATCGAATAGTGTTTTTTCACTCGGATTGTATTTTCCTAAAATCGTTGCCATTTGAATTTTTGTTGGTGCAATCAAACGAACAATAGGTTCATAATTTCCTTGTGGAATTCCAGCAATTGGCTCCACATATTCGTAGATTTTTCCAACTGCTTGGTTGTTTGCCAAAATGTAATTTCCTTGAAAATTCCCAACTAATGAAAAACGAACATTATACAATTCATCATCTGGATTGTTTGAATATTCAAATACTTCAACGCCACTAATTAATACTTTTTTGTACAAAATTTTATTTTCGGAATATGAATCTAAATAAGCCGAAGGTCCGTTCATTTGTGAAATATCATCACCTGCATTTTGCAAAATGGCAATTTGTTCTTGAGATAAATTTTGTTGCAATGGTTGGTTTTTCACATCACTTTCCGAGTATACATAACCGCCAATTTCCCAATTTTCTCTTTCATGCGAAATACCGCCATACGTAATAAATCGAGTAAAATTTCTATCGGTGTATTGGTATTCAATATTAATTCGCATTTCGGAAGTAATCGGAAATAAAGAAGTGAAAATGATTTCTCCAGCGTTATAATCGATAATGTAATCGTTGTTTTCTCCACGAGTTTTCAAAATTCCGTTTACATAAACACGCTCCGAACCTGAAATAACCAAAACATACAATTCATTATTGTTGCCTCGTAGTTTGTATGGTCCTTGATTCCCTTCTTGACCTGTAAAAGTGCTTCGTGCATATTGTCCGCGGACTAATGCTCCTGAAGCAATTACTTCGGTTTTTTTATCAGGAGTTCCAAAAGTGAAACGTGTGGCTAAACCTTGAACTTTTTTGTTGAAATTTAAGAATGCCGATTTTCTGTTTTCTAGAAATAAATCACCAGCACGAATGTTCCATTTGTCCGAAAATAATTCGATGAAAATTTGATCAAACTCGTCTAGTTTTTGCGAATAACCACCTTCTTGTAATGGAATATTACTGTCTTGTATAGAAGCACGTAAACTGACTTTATCCGAAATTTTACCTGTGATTTGTAAATCTAAATTGGAATTCACCACCGTATTTTGATTATTTCCAACAGTAACGCCACGCGTAATACTTCCTGATGTATTTAATCCATCAAAAGGTTTGAATTTGGTGTTTTTTTCTTTTTTGAAAACCACTAACTTTCCTGCTTCGTTAGCAACTACTTTGTCGTCATCGTAGATAGAATAAGTTTTGGTTAAAAATTCAGGAAATTTTGCATAGCGAACTACTAAAGAATCAGAAGTGTTTATTTCTTTGATGAAAACTACCGTTCCTTTTTGGAAATTTACTTTGTAAAAACTCGAATCGATTAATGTTCCGTTTTTGTCTTTAATTTCAAAAAAGGAATTGTTTAAGCTGAATTTTTCAATTGAAATGGTGTCTTTTGAAAAAGCAATTTTTTTAGTTGGATACGATTGTAATGTCTCTTGAGTATAACCACTCAAAAAACAGAATAAAAATCCCACTAAAAAAACAATTTTTTGCATAAATACTATAACTCCGAATCTTCAAAAGTAGTATTTATTGTTGGAAAAAAGGAATGATTTTGTTTGAACCGCAGATTCACAGATTTTTTTAAATAGCAATCTGCGAATCTGCGGTAAATTATTTTAACTATTTGTTTTCGGAGATAGAAATTATCTCATTATAAATATAATAACTAAATGCTTTGTCTTTGTTTGTAAAACGTTTTAAATTCGATTTACCATTTCTATTGTTCAAATGATAAACATTGTAAAAAAAGAAATTCTTTTCAAAAACCCAACCCTCAACTGTTCGTTTATCTTCACAAAACAACAACCAATTATTATGTGTTGAATTGTTTTTAATCAAATATTCATACACAAGTAATTCAGAAAAATCATCAAAATAATATTCTTTAACCAAATTATAAACTGATAAATTTGGATTTGAATTCAATTCTTTCGGAATATTTAATAATTTTTCTAAACTCAATTTTTACACTTTCTAGAATTGGCACATTGACTAATTGTCTAATTGCTACATTAAAATTACTCCTTCGTAATCACTTGCATTGTTTCTCTCGAAATTTGGCGTAACAATATCGTTTTGTTTGTTTCAACTACTTTAGCAGCATTTTCATCAAAGTATCTAATAGTATAAAGCGATACATTTTCGTTGTACGCTACTTTGAATTTTTTAGCCAATACTTTTCTTAATTCTTCAAAGTTGTTGTATTTATCTTCAATACAAACCGAGAAACTAATTGCTGTATTTTGAATTAAGTTTACTTTGATTTTATATTTTGAAAACAATCCAAAAATCTCACTGATATGATTTTCCATGATAAAATCGAAATCAATAGATGATAACGATAATAACAATTGGTTTTTCTTTACAATAAAACAAGAAGTTTGCGGAATCAAATCGGCACCTCTAGATACACTTGTTCCAGGTAATGTTGGGTTAATAAACGATTTTACAAATAACGGAATTTCCTTTTTCTGTAAAGGTTGTAGTGTTTTTGGGTGAATTACCGAAGCTCCGTAAAAAGCCAACTCGATTGCTTCTCTATAAGAAATTTGGTTCAACAAAATCGCATTTTCAAAATATCTTGGATCGGCATTTAAAACGCCTGGAACGTCTTTCCAAATAGTAACACTTTCTGCTCCTAAACAATAAGCAAAAATTGCAGCAGTGTAATCCGAACCTTCACGACCTAAAGTAGTAGTGAAATTATTCTCATCAGAACCTAAAAATCCTTGTGTGATGTTTAGAGTTTTCTTTTTAACCCCTTTTGAGATTAGTTTTTGAGTGGTTTCCCAATCAACTTGTCCATCTCGATAATTGTTGTCGGTTTTAATCAACGGACGAACATCAATCCAATTGTTTATTAATCCTTGCGAATTGAAATAATGACTTACAATCGTAGTTGATACCAATTCTCCAATACTTACAACTTGATCGTAAACGAAGTTATAGTTTGGTGATTTATTGCTACGAATGAAATATTCTAAATCGTCGAAATGTGCGTTTACATCAAAAAATACATCATGATCTTCGTCTTCAAATAAGTCTAGTAAAATTTGGTTGTGGTACTTTCGTACTTCTTGAAGTGATGCATGTAATTCCTTAGATTTTTCAAAATAGTTTTTGATAACCACTTCTAATGCATTTGTGGTTTTTCCCATTGCAGAAATTACTAATAAAACATCTTCATGTCCTACAGTGTTTAAAACATGTAATACGTTTTTTACGCCTTCGGCATCTTTAACTGATGCACCTCCAAATTTAAAAATTTTCATTTTGAAGAATTATATAGTTGTGTTTAAAAATTGTTCAATTCCTTTTTCGTCCATGTGTACTACACGCCAATCTCCTATTAATTTTGCTCCCGATTTTTCATAAAAATCAATCGCGGGTGTGTTCCAGTCTAAAACATTCCATTCGATACGGCGAACGTTTTCGGCTTTTCCTTGTTTAATGATTTCTTTGTAAAGCGCAAATCCGGCACCTGTTCCACGTTTGCTTTCTTTTACAATTAAATCTTCTAAATGAATGGTTTTTCCTTTCCAAGTTGAATAACGGTAATAGTACAAAGCCATTCCAATAATTGCATTGTCAACTTCGGCAACGAAACATTGAAAAAGTGGATTTTCAGAAAAACCATCGCGAACCAAATCTTTAACCGTAACTACAACGGCATCAGGTTCTTTTTCAAAAACAGCCAATTCTTGTATCAATTCTAATACGGAAGGCATGTCGTTTTTTGTTGCTTTTCTAATTGTCATTTTTCAAAATTTTTTACAAAAGTAAAATTAACTTAAACATCTTTTCAAATTAATTCTATCATTTCACAAATTTACCGATATTTGTGCCTTAAACACAACTACATCGATTGCGAAATGGAAGAAAGAAATAAGACTTTAGGCGAATTTATTATTGAACATCAAAATTCGTTTCAGTATTCAACAGGGGAATTATCACGTATTATCAACTCAATACGATTAGCTGCTAAAGTAGTTAATTATAAGGTAAATAAGGCAGGATTAGTTGATATTGTTGGTGCTGCTGGAGAGCAAAACGTACAAGGTGAAGATCAGCAAAAATTAGATGTTTATGCTAACGAAGTTTTTATTCAAACGTTAATTAATAGAGAAATTGTTTGTGGTATTGCTTCAGAAGAGAATGATGATTTTATAACAGTTGCTGGGTCAGATAATTCACACAACAATAAATATGTAGTTTTGATGGATCCTTTGGATGGATCTTCAAATATTGATGTAAATGTTTCAGTAGGAACGATTTTTTCAGTTTTCAGAAGAATTACACCAGTAGGAACTCCAGTAACTTTAGAAGATTTCTTGCAGCCGGGAATTAATCAAGTGGCGGCAGGTTATGTAATTTATGGAACATCAACTATGTTGGTTTATACAACTGGTCACGGTGTAAACGGATTTACTTTAAATCCTGCAATTGGGACTTTCTATTTGTCGCATCCCAACATGAAATATTCGGAAGATGGAAAAATTTATTCGATTAACGAAGGGAATTATGTTCATTTCCCACAAGGTGTTAAAGACTACATCAAATATTGTCAGTTAGAAGAAGGCGACAGACCTTACACGTCAAGATATATCGGAAGTTTAGTTTCTGATTTTCATAGAAACATGATTAAAGGTGGAATTTACTTATATCCAACTAGTTCAAAGGCACCAAATGGGAAATTACGTTTGCTTTATGAATGTAATCCAATGGCGTTCATTGCTGAACAAGCAGGAGGAAAAGCTTCAGACGGTTTCAAAAGAATTATGGAAATTCAACCAACAGAATTACACCAACGCGTTCCATTTTTCTGCGGAAGTAAAAACATGGTAGAAAAAGCAGAAGAGTTTATGGCGAAAGCGAAGTAAATTATTCAAATCATAAAACTAAAAAAAGCACAAACTCGTTAGAATTTGTGCTTTTATATTTTAAAACAGTTTTTAATTATCTGTTCATGTGTTGCATTTCGTATGTGAATGTATCTAAATCAACATTCATTTCTACTAATTTTAATGCTTTGTCTACAATATAACCTACGTTTCCAGCAGTAAATCCTAAAGCTAAAGCAAAACGAGTTAGTAAATCTTGTTGTTTTTCTCCTAAAATATGATCTGCATAAACCATTCTTGCTAAATCATACAAACGCTCTAAACGGTGTGCATGCATTAATGGTGGATTTACAGGATATTTTAAAGGGTTTTCTAAAATTTCTTCGTATTCCGCTTGAGAAATTTCTAATTTGATAGCTAATTTATCTAAGAATTGTTTTTCTTCTGAAGTGATAGTTCCGTCAGATAAAGCCACTCTTACAATTGCTGAAAAATGACCTTTATTTCTGTTTCTAAAACCGCTATCGAATAAATCTGAAATTGACATGTTGTTAGTTTTTTATTTAGAACAAAATTACATAAAAAATCTATTTTTTTACAACAAATTAAGAAGGTTTTGTGATGCAGAATTTGGTAGCTTAAAAAAATAAATCGTAAGTTTGAATTTCCCCAAAAATAAATTGTTATGTCAGAATTTTGGATGTATTTTAATATTGGTCTAAAGCATGTATTAGATATTAATGCATACGATCATGTTCTTTTTTTAATTGCTTTAATGGTGCCTTATGCCTTTAAAGATTGGAAAAATGTTTTTGTTTTAGTCTCGCTTTTTACACTTGGGCATACATTGGCTTTGTTGTTGTCAGTTTACGGAATTGTACAAATTCAAGCCAATTTAGTTGAGTTTTTAATTCCAATTACCATCTTAATTACAGCTATTTTTCATTTGTTTACCGCAGGTAAATCTTCAAAAAATGAAAGCATCACATTTGTGGCAATAGTCACTTTGTTTTTTGGAATTATTCACGGATTAGGATTTTCTAATTATTTCAAAGCTATTTTGCCAGGAAAAACTTCAGATAAGTTACTGCCTCTTTTAGAATTTGCATTAGGAATAGAAGCTGCTCAAATTATAGTAGTTTTGATGGTATTAATCATTTCATACGTAGTACAAACTTTTTTCCGTTTTTCAAAAAGAGATTGGGCATTAGTTATGTCAGCATTTATAATTGGTGTAGTTTTGCCAATGATTATTGAAAGCGAAATTTGGAACAGATAATGAAGAAAGAAAAAAAAGAAAAATACGACAAAGCCTATTTGCGCATTGCCAAAGAGTGGGGAAATTTGTCATATTGTCAACGAAAAAAAGTTGGTGCAATTATTGTTAAAGGTAAAATGATAATTTCTGATGGCTACAACGGAACGCCTTCTGGTTTTGAAAATTGTTGTGAAGACGAAGATAATGTAACCAAATGGTATGTATTACACGCTGAAGCAAATGCTATTTTAAAAGTAGCGCGTTCTACGCAATCTTGTGAAGATGCAACATTATATATTACGCTTTCACCTTGTAAAGATTGTAGTAAATTAATTCATCAATCAGGAATTAAAAGAGTAGTATATCATCAAGAATATAAAGATACTTCAGGTGTTGATTTCTTAAGAAAGGCAGGAGTTGAGGTAGAATTAATAGAAGATTTAGGTTAAAATGAGAATGAACAAAGTATATTTTCCAATTGTACTCGCAGTAGCTGTTGCGGGCGGTTTGCTATTGGGAAGTAAACTCAATCCTTCTACTGAAAATACATTTCTTGGCAAAAATGCTAACAGAAATAAACTAAACAAACTTATCGATTTTATTGAAAAAGAATATGTTGATAGTTTAAATACAGATTCTATTGTTGATCTAACCGTAAATGGAATTTTAGAAAAATTAGATCCACATTCAGTTTACATTCCTAAAAAGGAATTAGCCGCTGTCGAACAAAGTATGCGTGGTGATTTTGTTGGTATTGGCGTTAATTTTTATATGTACAACGATTCGGTTGCCATCATTAAACCTGTTCCAAACGGACCTTCAGAAAAAGCGGGTTTAAAAGCCGGAGATCGCATATTATTTGCGGATAAACTACAGCTATACAATAAAAAGTTAGAAACTGATACATTGTTTTCTATCCTAAAAGGTGAGCAAGGTTCTAACGTAAAATTGACCGTTTACAGAAAATCTGAAAAGAAAAAATTTGCTGTAAATGTTACACGTGATGTTATTCCAATAAAAAGTGTTGATGTAGCCCAAATGTTAGATAAAACTACGGGATATATCAAAATCAATCGTTTTGCTGAAAAAACTTATGAGGAATTCTTAGCTGGGTTAACCAAGTTGAAAAGTGAAGGAGCTAATCATATAATTGTCGATTTGCGAGACAATGGTGGCGGTTATTTGGATTCGGCTGAAAAAATTGCTGATGAATTCCTGAAAAACAAAGAATTAATCGTTAAAACCAAAAACAAAAAAGGAAATATAGATTCAACTCTTGCTACAGAGAAAGGAATTTTTGAAACTGGCAAAGTTTCAATTTTAATCAATGAAAATAGTGCTTCTGCCAGCGAAGTTTTGGCTGGTGCAATTCAGGATAACGATAGAGGATTGATTTTTGGAAGACGTTCTTTTGGTAAAGGTTTGGTGCAACGCGAAATGCCTTTAGGTGATGGTTCCGCTGTTCGATTAACCGTAGCAAGATATTACACACCATCGGGTCGTTCTATTCAAAAACCTTATGAAGACAAAGGTGAAAATTACTTTAACGAGTTTGATAAAAGATTTGAAAGCGGCGAATTGTACGAAAAAGACAAAGTCAAAATTGCGGATAGCTTAAAATTCAAAACTAAAAAAGGAAGAATTGTATACGGTGGTGGTGGAATAATGCCGGATGTTTTTGTTCCGTATGAAGATGCGCACGGTTCGGAAGGATTGACAATGTTAATGCAATCTGGATTGGTGAATTATTTTGTTTTCGAACAATTGGATAAAAACCGTAAAAAATTCGATGGAATTTCCAATGATGATTTAGAAATCGAAATCAAGAAAGGAAATTATTTTAATGATTTTAAAATATACATGGCAAAAGGAGGTTTGCTGTTTAATTTGGATACTCAAAAAGAAAAAGTATTATTCTATCTTCAAGCAGAATTTGTTCGTCAACTGTTTAACGAAAAAGCCTATTACCAATTGATTTTAAAGAAAGACAATATGGTGAATAAAGTGTTGAGTAAGTAAAATATGAAATTAAGTTTAAAGAAAAGAACTAGTGTAAAACCTAAAAGAAAATCTGCGGGTATAAATTTGATGCCTTTTTTTGTTTGGGTTTCAATTTTTGCTTTAGTATTTACCCTTTTTATTGTTTACAAAATTACTGTAAGTGAAAGGAGGTTTTTTTCGATTAGTTTGATTGCATTATTAAGCGGTGTTCTTATTGAAAGTTATAGGATTTCAAAAGATTGGAAAATTGTATTTTTTAAATTTATTGGTGCTTATGTTTTTAGTTTTATAGCTTTTTTACCAAAAAAAAATGAAGTAAACTACAGGATAGAATCACACATTGAATTTTGGCTTCAGACAATTGTTATTATTTACGTAGTTATTTCTGCTGTATTTTATAAAGAAAAGATTGTGCAAAAGTTAACAGAAGGAATTACACTATTATTATCCTTGTCATTAATATATTGGGTTATAGATTATGGATTTGTGAATATAGATTTTCTTATTGTTAAAATTCTTTTAATAATTGGATTGTTGTTCGCGATTTACTCAATTTTCCATTCTTTATCATATTTGACTCTGACTAGGACAAGTAGACTTGTTTTAAGTGTTTGGAGTTCAATAGTTGTTTTTGCATTTGCTTTAGATAATGTTTTTAGAGTTTTTACAAGTAAAAACATTGAAGATTCAGAATATTTTACTGAAGGACTTTATATAGGAATACAATATTTCCTGTTAGGAATTTCAGCTATTTATATTTTGCAAAATTATTTTTTCCTTACAGACTTATTGCCTAACAAAAACGGTAATTATAAGAAAGATTTATATCATGCAAAAAGTGCACATATTAAACGATTTTCAGACAGTCAAGTTTCAAGAAAAAGTTCTTTAATCTGCATTTTATATTGTAGTAGTCTGTATTTTTTTAATAGCTATTATGATTTATTGCCAAGACATACTATGATTTGGTTAGTTATTTTTAGCTTTCCAATAATTGTTGGACTTTTTGATTATATGATGTCAAGAAGTAAGGTTGATTCTATTTCCCAATAGCATCATGCACCTGCACCGGATTTCCGTTATTCCACAACGTTAAAATATCCGTTGCTACTGAAGCTCCACTTCCAGCGGCAATGCTTAACTGACTTCTGTGTCCCGCTAAAACACCTGCTACGTAAATACCTTCGGTAACCAAATGGTCGGTATTTTTTAATTGAATTCTGTTTTTCTCTGGAGCTGCTTTTTGATGTGGGGTTACAAACGATTCTAATCCTTCAATGGTAAAAGGATTTCCAGAACCAATAGCAATTACAACAATTTTAGTTTGAAGCGAAGATTTGTTGGTAGTAATTGTGAAATTTCCAGCTTCTCCTAAAATGGAAATCACTTTTTCGCCATGAATTTGTTGTACGTGCGGATAAGATTGGGTTAAATGTTCCAAACTCTCTTCCAATAATTCACTTCCTAATTTTCCTGCGGGAATTCCGTATGCGTTATTAAAAATGGCATTTTGTAACGAAGAGGCTTTTTGGTGCGCCACAATTGCAATTTTTTTATCCATAGCAAAAGGTTTGTTTAGGGCTGAACCCAAAATCAAAGCACACGAAACGCCAGAAACACCAGCGCCAATAATTAAAACATCTAACATTAGTTTTTTGTTTTTTCTTCAATCATTTTAGAAAGGCGCAATAATACTAATAATAAAATAGCGCAAATTCCAGAAACTACACCGATTATTGCAACAGTACTTTGTCCTTCAAACGGATTAGAATAATCAATTTGAAAAAGGTTGAAAACGATTAAAGCTAATGAAATGGCTACTGCCACATAAGTGAAAATTTTCATTTTATAAAATTTCTAAATAAATAATCCTTTAACATTTGCAGCAAATAATTTCACTGCTATTGCAAGTAAAATAACACCAAAAACTTTTCGAATTACACCTAATCCGTTAGTTCCTAATAAGCGTTCAATTTTACCTGATGATTTTAAAACACCATAAACCACCACGACATTAATTACAATGGCAATTATTATGTTTATCTTATCATAAGCGGCGCGCAAGGAAAGAATCGTTGTCATTGTTCCTGCTCCGGCAATTAATGGAAATGCAATTGGAACAATGGAAGCCGTGCTTGGATTGTCTTCTTTATAAAGTCGGATTCCTAAAATCATTTCCAAGGCAAGAAAAAACAATACAAAAGAACCAGCAACGGCAAACGAATTGGCATCAATACCAATTAATTTTAGAATTTCTTCACCTACAAATAGAAAAGCAATCATGATAATAGCTGCAACAATAGTCGCTTTTTCAGATTGAATATGCCCCATTTTACTACGTAAATCAACAATAATCGGAATGCTTCCTACTATATCAATTACCGCAAAAAGAATCATACTTATGGTAAATACATCTTTCCAATTGATTCCTAATTCCATAAAACGCTCAATTTTTATGCAAATATAAGGATATTAAACGAAGTGCCTTTTTTATTTAACGATACATTATCATATGAAGTTCAATAGCAATGGCAATTTCAAAATTTCAAGTCAATTTCATAAATCAAATCAACTTCTAAATTCTAATTTCATAAATCTGATTTCAAAGTCGTATCTTTGCACTTTAAATTATACATCATGTTTCAGTTAAATAAAACTATAGTTTCGGAAGAAATCTTAGAGAAAGAGTTCGTTTGCAATTTATCGGCATGCCAAGGTGCTTGTTGTGTTGATGGAGATGCAGGTGCTCCCTTAGATGAAGAAGAAACTAGAATTTTAGCTGAAATTTTCCCTAAAGTAAAACCTTTTCTTCGTCCTGAAGGAATTAAAGCTATCGAAGAACAAGGAACTCATGTTGTTTCTGATTTTGGTGAATTAGAAACACCACTTATCGATGGTAAAGATTGCGCTTACGTGATTTTTGATGGTAAAACAGCGCTTTGCGGTATTGAGCAAGCCTACAATCAAGGTGTTGTTGATTGGAAAAAACCAGTTTCTTGTCACTTATATCCTATTCGAATTAAAGAATATTCTGATTTTGCAGCGGTGAATTATCACAAGTGGCACATTTGTGATGATGCATGTTCATTAGGTCAAGAATTAGGTGTTCCAGTTTATCAATTTGTGAAAGAAGCACTGGTTAGAAAATTCGGACAACAATGGTTTGACGAATTGGATAAAGTAGCCAAAGAATTAAAAAAATAATCCTGATTTTTAAGTTTTAAAAATCGTTGTGAACGACTGGTTTTTCAGTTGCTAACAAGGTTTTAACTTTTGTTTTATGTTTTTTAATTAATTGTAAATCAATTAGTTGAAAAATATATATTATTTTACTGACAAATCTGAGCTTTGTTAAAAACTTAACTCAATTGTGAATAAGTTTGCCTTTCATTTTTCATTTCAAATGACAAACTTTGTAATCCCCAAATAAATCAATTTAACCAATCATTAACATTTTTAAAATCAAATAGCTATGTCTATAGTGGAACCTATTTTGCAAGAAAACAAAGATCGATTTGTAATATTTCCTATCAAACACCAAGATATTTGGGAATGGTACAAGAAACAAGAAGCGTGTATTTGGACAGCAGAAGAAATAGATTTGCACCAAGACTTGACTGATTGGAATAATAAACTAAACGATGATGAAAAATATTTCATCAAACATATTTTAGCGTTTTTTGCTGCATCTGACGGAATTGTAAACGAAAACTTAGCTGAAAACTTTGTAAACGAAGTACAATATCCTGAGGCTAAATTCTTTTATGGTTTCCAAATCATGATGGAAAACATTCATAGCGAAACGTATTCGTTATTGATTGATACATATGTAAAAGACGAAGCAGAGAAAAACCAGTTGTTTCATGCAATTGAAGTATTCCCAGCCATCAAAGAAAAAGCACAATGGGCTTTAAAATGGATTGAGTCGGATTCTTTTGCAGAGCGTTTGATTGCGTTTGCAGCTGTTGAAGGAATTTTCTTCTCTGGTTCTTTCTGTTCAATTTATTGGTTAAAAAAACGTGGTTTAATGCCAGGATTAACGTTTTCTAACGAATTAATTTCACGTGATGAAGGAATGCACTGTGATTTTGCAGTTCATTTACACAGACATCATATTGTTAATAAAGTTTCTAAAGAAAGAATTACTGAAATTATTGTAGATGCTTTAAATATCGAAAGAAAATTCATCACGGAATCACTTCCGGTAAGTTTAATCGGTATGAATGCTACTTTAATGACGCAATATTTAGAATTCGTAACGGATAGATTGTTAGTAGAATTAGGTTGCGAAAGAGTTTACAATGCTTCTAATCCATTTGATTTTATGGATATGATTTCATTACAAGGAAAAACCAATTTCTTTGAAAAGCGTGTTGCAGAATATCAAAAAGCAGGAGTTATGAACTCTGATTCAGAATCGAGCAAAATTAGTTTCGACGCTGATTTCTAAAAATTAATAAAATATGGAGTGCTATAAAATGTCGGGAGACTTGCACTTTTGTTCAATAAATACTAATCGAAAATAGGGAAGGGATTGTCTGTTTTCAAAAAACTAAAAAGCTTATGTATGTAGTAAAAAGAGATGGCCATAAAGAGCCAGTAATGTTCGACAAAATCACGGATAGGATTAAAAAACTATGTTATGGATTAAATGACATGGTAGATGCTGTTAAAGTGGCAATGCGTGTAATTGAAGGTTTATACGATGGTGTTACCACTTCAGAATTAGATAATTTAGCAGCAGAAACCGCAGCTTCTATGACTGTTTCTCACCCAGATTATGCCCAACTTGCAGCTCGTATTGCAATTTCTAATCTACACAAAAATACAAACAAGTCATTCTCGGAAACGATGAGTGAAATGTACCACTATGTAAATCCAAGAACGAATCAAAAAGCGCCTTTGATTTCTGATGAGGTACATGAAGTTATTCAGGCAAATGCAGAATTTTTAGATTCTCACATCATATATACTCGCGATTTTAACTACGATTACTTTGGTTTTAAAACCTTAGAGCGTTCGTATTTATTAAGAATCAATGGTAAAATCGTTGAGCGTCCACAACACATGTTAATGCGTGTTTCTGTTGGAATTCACTTAAATGATTTAGAAGCGGTTATTGAAACTTACGAATTAATGTCGAAAAAGTTCTTTACACATGCTACACCAACATTATTCAATGCAGGAACTCCAAAACCTCAAATGTCATCTTGTTTCTTGTTAACAATGAAAGATGATAGTATTGATGGTATTTACGATACTTTAAAACAAACAGCAAAAATTTCACAATCAGCTGGAGGAATCGGTTTAGCTATTCACAATGTAAGAGCTACAGGTTCATACATCCGTGGCACAAACGGAACTTCAAACGGAATTGTCCCAATGTTGCGTGTTTTTAACGATACGGCTCGTTATGTAGATCAAGGTGGAGGAAAACGTAAAGGAAGTTTTGCTATTTATTTGGAAACATGGCATGCTGATATTTTCGAATTCTTAGACTTGAAAAAGAATACAGGTAAAGAAGAAATGCGTGCAAGAGATTTATTCTTTGCAATGTGGACTTCTGACTTGTTCATGAAACGTGTTGAAGAAGATTCAACTTGGACATTAATGTGTCCAAACGAGTGTCCAGGTTTAGACAACGTTTATGGTGAAGAATTTGAAGCGCTTTATACATCTTACGAAGCACAAGGAAAAGGTAGAAAAACCATTCGTGCACGAGAATTGTGGGAAAAAATTCTTGAATCTCAAATCGAGACAGGTACACCTTATATGTTGTATAAAGATGCAGCGAACAGAAAATCAAACCAAAAGAACTTGGGTACAATTCGTTCGTCTAACTTATGTACAGAAATTATGGAGTACACTTCTGCAGACGAAATTGCAGTATGTAACTTAGCGTCTATTTCTTTACCAATGTTTGTTGAAAACGGAGTGTTTAATCACGAATTGTTATATAACGTAACAAAACGTGTAACACGTAACTTAAACAAAGTAATTGATAGAAACTATTACCCAGTTTTAGAAGCTGAAAATTCAAACATGCGTCACCGTCCAGTAGGATTAGGAGTGCAAGGTTTAGCAGATGCTTTTATCATGATGCGTTTACCTTTTACAAGTGATGAAGCTAAAAAAGTGAACCAAGAAATATTTGAAACCTTATATTTTGCAGCCGTTACTGCTTCTATGGAAATGGCAAAAGAAGAAGGTCCATATTCAACTTTTGAAGGTTCACCAATATCTAAAGGAGAATTCCAACACAACCTTTGGAATATTAAAGATGAAGAACTTTCTGGTCGTTGGGATTGGGCAAGTTTAAGAAAAGAAGTAATAGCAAATGGAGTAAGAAACTCGTTGTTAGTTGCGCCTATGCCAACAGCTTCAACTTCTCAAATTTTAGGAAACAACGAAGCTTTTGAACCATATACATCTAATATTTATACAAGAAGAGTATTATCAGGAGAATTTATTGTAGTAAACAAACATTTATTACATGATTTAGTAGAAAGAGGTTTGTGGAACGAATCATTAAAGCAAGAAATCATGCGTCATAATGGTTCGGTGCAAAATATCGAAAGAATTCCTTCTGACTTAAAAGAATTGTACAAAACAGTTTGGGAAATGTCGATGAAAGATATTATCGATATGAGTCGTCAAAGAGGTTACTTTATTGACCAATCGCAATCGCTTAACTTGTTTATGCAAGATGCAAATTATGCTAAATTAACATCGATGCATTTCTACGCTTGGAAATCGGGCTTAAAAACAGGAATGTACTATTTAAGAACAAAAGCTGCGGTTGATGCAATTAAGTTTACTTTAAATAATGATAAAAAAGCGGAGCCAATTGAAGTACAGGCGCCACAAACAGAAGTTAAAAAAGTAGAAGCAATTGCAGTTTTAGATGAGCCAGCTGAAATGTCGGCTGAAGAGTATAGAGCTATGATTGAAAGAGCACGTAATTCGGGTCCAGAAGATTGCGAAATGTGTGGTTCTTAATCTGAGAAAACAGAATATAGAAAATAGAATATAGAAAGCAGTTGTTCGCTAAGGCGAACGACTGTTTTTCTTTTAAAATAATTACGATGCAATTCGTACATTTGAAAAAAATAGCAATTATGTCAAAAGATAAAAAAGGCGTTTACACAGGGATTATTGAACAAGATGCAGATGGAAACTATTTCTGTGGTGAATATTTATTGGATTACCAATACACAGAGAAGAACTTCAAATTAGGCGATGAAATCAACATCAAATCGGTAATTGTAAACCCAAGTGATAAGAGTTACAATCAATATCCAAAAAAATCGAGAAATTTCTTTTTAGCAAACGAAAAAGAATAATTCTAAAATCATAAACCTAAAATCACATGATGCATTGGGAACAACTTTTGTCTTTAAAAAGACAAGGCGATACAAGTAAACGTTTACGAAAAGAGCAAGACGACACGCGTTTAGGCTTTGAAGTAGATTATGATCGAATTATTTTTTCTTCAGCATTCAGAAGTTTGCAAGATAAAACGCAAGTTATTCCGCTTTCTAAAACCGATTTTGTTCACAATAGATTGACGCATAGTTTGGAAGTTTCTGTTGTTGGACGTTCTTTAGGTCGTTTGGTTGGAAAACAAATCATTGCTAAATATCCGCATTTACAAGAAGTTCACGGTTATCAACCAAATGATTTTGGTGCGATTGTGGCTGCGGCAGCTTTGTCGCACGATATCGGGAATCCACCATTCGGACATTCCGGAGAAAAAGCAATTGGCGAATATTTCAAAACCGGAAATGGTTTACAATACAAAGATCAATTAACGGATAAACAATGGCAAGATTTAATTGATTTTGAAGGAAACGCTAACGGATTTTCAGTATTAGCATCTTCAAGAGAAGGAATCGAAGGTGGTTTGCGTATTTCGTATGCGACTTTGGGTGCTTTCATGAAATATCCAAAAGAGAGTTTACCAAAAAAACCAACCTCAAAAATTTGCGATAAAAAATATGGTTTCTTTCAGCAAGACAAAGAGTTTTTTAATGAAGTTGCCAACGAGTTAGGTCTGATTTCGAATAAAAGCGGAAATGATATTGGTTTTGAGCGTCATCCTTTGGCGTATTTGGTAGAAGCAGCCGATGATATTTGTTACACGATAATTGATTTTGAAGACGGAATCAATTTAGGATTGATTCCTGAAGAATACGCTTTAGAGTATTTGATTAAGTTGGTTAAAAACGGAATAGATACGAAAAAGTACAACGAATTAATTACAAAAGAAGATAGAATTAGTTATTTAAGAGCTTTAGCTATTGGAAGTTTAATCAATGATGCTGTTTCGGTATTTATAGAAAACGAGCAAGCAATTTTGGCTGGGGATTTTCCATTCGCGTTAATGGATAAAAGCCAATATAAAGCCCAAATGAATGATATAATCCAAATCAGTATCAAAAACGTATATCAAAGTAGAGAAGTAATTCAGAAAGAAGTAATGGGTTATAAAATCATCAATAGTTTATTGGATGGTTTTTGTACGGCTTACAACAATAAAGTAAGTGGTGAGGCATCTAATTATGATGTGTTGTTGTTGAAATTACTTCCAGAGCGTTTTCAGTTTCAAAAAGAAAATTTATATGACAGATTGTTACATATTTGTCATTTTGTTTCATTATTAACAGACGGAAAGGCTTTAGAATTATATAAGACTATTCAGGCAAATAAATGAACATGAAAAAATAAATTATAAAAAATTTTCAAATTTCATGTAAAATGCTAATTTTGTTGAAATTATAATAATTTTAACCCCATTAAACCATGAAAAAACAATTACTATTTTTACTTAGTACATTGTTCGTTTTTTCTTTATCATTTGGTCAATCAAATGCGGATGATAAAAAAGGGAAAACCGATAAATCTACTAATGTAGTAGCAGCTTCAAAGCCATTGACAAAAAAACAGGCTAAAGCTGTTAGAAAGAAACATGCTGAGAATTTAGCAAAATCTCCTTTCAACAAAACTTTATCGCTTACTAAAGCTCAAAGAAAAGCGATGGCAATTCCACCGGATAAATATTATGAAACAGAATGGGAATTGACAATGGATCCTGTGACTGGAGCTCCTACTCCTGAAAAATTAGTTCAGGTAAGAGAACAATTGCAAAGAGAAAGACAATTGGCTTTAGCGGCAGGAAGAGTTCCTGGTGATGGTACTGATAACAATTGGATTGAAAGAGGTCCTAATAATGTTGGAGGTAGAGTTAGAGCAATTATGTTTGATCCTAATGATGCAACTTACAAAAGAGTTTTTGCTGGTGGAGTAAGTGGTGGATTATGGGTTAATAATGATATTACAACAAATACAGCTTGGACAAGAGTAAATATTGATGAAAACTTATCGGTAACTGCAATTACTTATGATCCAAATAGTACAAGTACTTTTTATTTAGGAACAGGTGAATCTTATGTTGGTGGAGATGTAAATGGTAATGGTGTTTGGAAATCTACAGACGGAGGAGTAACTTGGACTAAAATTTTTGGAGGAATTACAGGTTCTACATCTTTTCAATCTGCGGCAAGTTTAACAATTAATAGCCCGGCAGGTATTGCAGGGGAGTATACTTGTTATCCTACAACGGCGTTTGGAATTACTCCAGTGTCACCTATTACGGCTAATATTGTTTTAGTAAGCGATAATGTAGCGCCAGCATCTGATGGTTGTGAAACACTAACAAATGCTGCTGCATTAAATGGTAAAATTGCTTTAATTAGAAGAGGTTCTTGTAATTTTACAGTTAAAGTAAAATCGGCTCAAAATGCTGGTGCTGTAGGAGTTATTATGATGAATAATATTTCGGGAACACCTGTAGCTATGGGTGGAACAGATACTACTATTAATATTCCTTCAATAATGATTTCTCAAGAAGATGGGGATTTATTAGAGGCAGCTGTTCTTGCAGGAACTGTTTCGGGTACATTAAATCCAGTTGTTGCTGGAGCCTTTACAGGTAATTTAGTTCCAGGGCAACAACATATTAATGATATAAAAATTAGAAATAACGGAGGTGTGTCAGAAATTTATGTAGCAGTTGGAGATACGTTTTATAATGCTGCAAACCAAGCTACTTATATGGGAGGACCAGCTTTTGGTTTATATAAGTCTACAAATGGTGGGTCAAGTTGGACTTTATTAACTTTGCCTTTAACAGTTGATAGAAACAGATCTTGTCCAAATGATATCGAAATTGGAGCTGATAATACAATTTGGTTATCAACAACAAATAGTACAGTTTACGGTGATGGTGGTGGAAGAATAATGTCTTCAACAAATGGAACAAATTTTTCAGTAAAATATACAGTGCCTTCAGGTAGAAGAACTCAAATTGCTACTTCTGCAACCAATGCTAATAAAATTTATGTTTTGTGTGAAGATGGAGCCAATGGGGAGCCAAACTTATATTTAACTACTGATAAATTTGCAACTACGCCAACAACTTTAGGTGAGCCAGCCTCAGATGGTGATATTTCTGCAACGGATTTTTGTAGAGGTCAAGCTTTTTACGATTTAGTAATTGCTGTTGACCCTACTAATGATGCTATAGTATATATAGGAGGTATTAATTTACATAGATCAACTAATAGCGGAACTTCTTGGACTGCAATTTCTGGTTGGACAACTAATACACCTTCAAATGTGCATTCAGATCAACACGCAATTGTTTTTAGACCAGGAAATGCAAACCAAGCTGTTTTTGGAAATGATGGTGGGGTGTATTATGCATCAACTTTATCAGGTGCTTCAGGGTCTAGTACTGCAATTGCAGCTAGGAATAACGGATTAAATATTACTCAATTTTATAGTGTTGGTGTGGCTCCTACACAAGCTGTTAGTGGTTTAGCGGGAGAATATTTTGCTGCTGGCGCTCAAGATAACGGAACTCAATATTTTGGAAATGCTGCTGCTGGTTTGAATAGCAGTGTACGTTCACAAGGAGGAGATGGTGCTTATACTATGTTTGATCAAGATGTGGATAAGTATTATATTTCAAATTACGTATATAATGAAAATATTAATTTAAGACCATTGCCGGGTTCTTCAGTTTCTGGGAAGGTGATTGATAATGATACAAATGCTAATAGTGGAGCATTTATCGCTCCAATGGTATTAGATTCAAATTTAGATATTTTATACTCTGATTATACTGCTGGTGGTGTGTTTCAAATTAGAAGATATGGTAACTTAAAAGGTCCAGGGCAAATTTCTAGAACAGATTTAACAAATGCTCTTTTAACTGCATCTCCAACTGCTTTTGCTGTTTCTCCTTATACTACAGGATCTACAACTTTATTAGTTGGTACGAGATTAGGAAAATTATTAAGAGTAACTACTGCAAATGCAACGCCTACTTGGACGGAAATAACAGGTTCTTCATTTGTTGGAAGTATTTCAGATGTTGAGTTTGGAGCATCTAATAATGAAATTTTTGTAACTATGCATAACTATAATGTAGTTAGTATTTGGTATACAAAAGATGGTGGTGTAACTTGGTTAAACAAAGAAGGAAACTTCCCAGATATTCCTGTAAAAGCTATTTTACCTAATCCTTTGAGAAATGTTGGTGGATTTGCAACAGAGGTTATTATCGGAACAGAACTTGGTGTTTGGTATTGTAATAATTTTGATACAACAACTCCTACTTGGACACAATCATATAATGGTATGAGTAATGTAAAAGTTATGGATTTAGATATGAGAAATGATTATAATGTATATGCTGCAACTTACGGTAGAGGAGTATTCTCTGGAATGTTTACAAATACAACCCTTTCTTCGTCTGATTTTGTGAATTCAGGTAAGATTAGAGTATATCCAAATCCTGCAAATAATGTAATCAATATTGCTATTTTAAATTATACAGGAGATTTAAATGTTGAAATGTATGATATTAATGGAAGAGTTGTGAAATCGGTTTCGGTTGATTTTACTGGTAACTATTCAGTTGATTTAAATGGATTGTCAACAGGAGTATATGTTGTTAAATTAGCTGGGTCTGAATTAAATTATACAGAGAAAATTATAATCAACAACTAAAAAAGTTAGATTGTATAAATTATAAAGCCGATGATTTAATGTCATCGGCTTTTTTATTCTTTTTATTTACTTGTTTTAAAAAGTTCTTTTGGATGATATAAATGTGTTCTCTTAGTTTTTAAAATAGGAACAGTAAAGGGAGGAAGTAGAAAATGTTTTTTGATTGCGATTGAATCGGATTAATAAAATTTACGCAATAAAAAAACCTCTCCATTGGAGAGGTTTAATATCGCTAAATAATTTTTTATTAAGCTTCGAAAGGAATTACAGATACAAATGATTTGTTTTCTCCTTTTTTCTGGAATTTTACAACTCCATCAACTTTAGCATGTAAAGTATGATCTTTGCCCATGTAAACGTTTTCACCTGGGTTGTGCTTCGAACCTCTTTGTCTAACAATGATGTTTCCAGCAATAGCAGCTTGACCACCATAAATCTTAACGCCTAAACGTTTCGATTCTGATTCTCTACCATTCTTCGAACTACCGACACCTTTCTTGTGAGCCATGACGTAATATTTTAAATGTTATTCTTCAGTTTTTGGTTTTTTTGTTGCTTTAGCTTTTGGTTTTACTTCTTCAGTAACCTCTGCTACTTCAACGTCAGCTTTTTTAGTTGCTTTTTTCTTAGCTCCTGTAGCTGAAATTCCCTCAATTAAAATTTGAGTAAATGATTGTCTGTGACCGTTTTTCTTTTTGTAACCTTTTCTTCTTTTCTTTTTGAAAACAATTACTTTGTCACCTTTTAAGTGTTGTAACACTTTAGCTTCTACTGAAGCACCTTCTACAGCTGGGGCGCCTAAAGTTACGTTTCCGTTATCATCTAATAAAAGAACTTTGTCAAAAGAAACTTTTGTTCCTTCTTCAGAAGCTAAACGGTGAACATAAACCTTTTGGTCTTTGCTTACTTTGAATTGTTGCCCTGCTATCTCTACGATTGCGTACATAACAATGATTTTAGTTAAAAATTTTAAGGTTGCAAATATACAATAAATTCTAAACCAAACAACTATTGTTTTAAATAAAAGATTGAAAATTACGATTTCACCATTTTTTTTTAATATAAATTTCGATTTATTGTAACAATATACCGAAATTGCGTCTTATTACATTATATCAAACAAATTAATAACGTATGAAAAAATCTTTAATGGCTTTGGGTACTGCACTTATGCTTGGTGGAACTGCCACTGCTCAAAAAGTAACATTTGAGGAATTTGATTTAGACAATGGACTACATGTTGTTCTTCATCAAGATAATTCTGCACCAGTGGTAATTACTTCAGTAATGTATCATGTTGGAGCAAAAGACGAACAACCAAACCGTACTGGTTTTGCTCACTTTTTTGAACACCTTTTATTTGAAGGCACAAAAAACATTGGTAAAGGTGATTGGTTTAAATTAGTAACTGCAAATGGCGGAAACAATAATGCGAATACTACTGATGATAGAACGTATTACTATGAAGTTTTCCCTTCAAACAATTTAGAATTAGCTATTTGGATGGAATCTGAACGATTAATGCATCCAGTTATTGACCAAAAAGGGGTTGATACACAAAATGAAGTAGTTAAAGAAGAAAAAAGATTACGTGTTGACAATCAGCCTTATGGTAATTTAATTAAAGCTGTAAAAGAAAACATGTTCAAAGTACATCCATATAAATGGACTACAATTGGAGAAATGGAACATTTAGATGCTGCAACTTTAGAAGAGTTTTTAGCATTTAATAAAAAATTCTATGTTCCAAATAACGCAGTTTTAGTTATCGCTGGTCAGTTTGATAAAGCTCAAGCTAAAGAATGGGTTAAAAAATACTTTAGTGCAATTCCTAAAGGTGCTCCAGTAACTCGTCAAAAAGTTGAAGAAGCTCCTATTACTAAAGAGTTTAAAGCTACTTGGCAAGATCCAAATATTCAAATCCCAATGTTGGTTGCTTCATATAGAACACCTTCTATGAAAACTCGTGATGCTAGAGTTTTGGATATGATTTCATCTTACCTTTCAGATGGTAAAAGTTCTAAATTATACAAAAAGATTGTTGACGATAAAAAGATGGCTTTACAAATTGGAGCATTCAACTACAGTCAAGAAGATTACGGAATGTATTTAATTTATGGATTACCAATGGGTGATAATTCAATGGAGTCTATCTTAAAAGAAATCGATGAGGAAATTGTAAAAATTCAAAACGAATTAATTTCTGAAAAAGATTTTCAAAAACTTCAAAACAAATTTGAAAGCAACTATGTAAGTAACAATGCTTCTGTAGAAGGTATTGCTGATAATTTAGCAACTTATTATATGTTGTATGGTGATATTAATTTAATCAACACAGAAATTGATATCTATCGTTCAATTACTAGAGAAGAAATTAGAGACGTTGCAAAAAAATATCTAAACTCAAACCAAAGAATGATTTTAGATTATGTTCCTGCTAAAGACAAAGCTCAAAACTAAGATTTGAAGAATATGAAAAAAATTATATACATAGCAGCCAGTTTATTTTTAACAATAACTATGCAAGCACAAGATAGACCACAACCAAAACCAGGACCAGCGCCTACTATTAACATTAACAAGCCACAAAGCTTTGTGCTTAAAAATGGCTTGAAGGTTTTAGTTGTTGAAAATCACAAATTACCTAGAGTTTCTTTCAATTTAACTTTAGATAATCCGCCTTATGCTGAAGGAAACAAAAAAGGTGTTTCTGATATTTTAAGCGGAATGTTAGGAAATGGTACTGAAAAAATCGGTAAAGATGCTTTTAATGAAGAAATCGATTTCTTAGGTGCTAACATTAACTTTTACGCATCTGGTGCGTCAGCAAACGGTCTTTCAAGATATTCAAAAAGAATTTTAGAATTAATGGCCGATGGTGCATTAAATCCATTATTCGATAAATCTGAATTCGACAAAGAAAAAGAAAAAATGATCGAAGGATTAAAAGCTGACGAAAAAAGCGTTACTGCTATTGCTCGTAGAGTTGAAAATGCTTTAGTTTTTGGTAAAGATCATTATAAAGGAGAATACACAAGTGAAGAAACTTTGAAAAATGTAACATTAGAAGATGTTATTTTAAATTACAACACATACTTCGTTCCTGCAAATGCTTATTTAGTAATTGTTGGAGATGTTAATTTCAAAGAAGTTAAAAAAGAAGTTGAAAGACTATTCGGTACTTGGAAAAAAGCTACTGCTCCTCAATTATCATATACTTCACCTAAAGATGTTCAATACAGTCAAATTAACTTTATTGATACACCAAATGCAGTACAATCTGAAATTGCTTTAGTTAACTTGTCAAACTTAAAAATGACAGATAAAGAATATTTTTCAGTTTTATTAGCTAACCAAATTTTAGGTGGTGGTGGAGAAGGAAGATTGTTCTTAAACTTACGTGAAAAACACGGATGGACTTATGGAGCTTATTCTTCTATCGGAGCTGGAAAATACATTAACAAATTCCGTTCTAGTGCTTCTGTGAGAAACACGGTTACTGATAGTTCAGTTGTTGAGTTTTTCAACGAATTAAAAAGAATCAGAACAGAATTGGTTTCAGAAGAAGATTTAAAAAATGCTAAAGCAAAATATGTTGGTAACTTCGTAATGCAAATCGAAAAGCCATCAACTATTGCTGGTTATGCTTTAAACAAAGAAACACAAGGTTTACCTGAAGATTTTTATGAAAACTACATTAAAAATATCAACGCGGTAACAGCAGAAGATATCAAAAATGCAGCAAATAAATTTTTCTTAACAGATAAAACAAGAGTTGTTATCGTAGGAAAAGCGGGTGATGTTTTACCAGGCTTAGAAGCTATGAGCAAAAAAGAAAAATTACCAATTTTCTACTTTGATAAATATGGTAATCCAACAGAAAAACCAGAAGTTAAAAAACCTATCCCTGCTGGTGTAACTGCTCAATCGGTTTTAAACAACTACATCAGTGCAATTGGTGGAGAAAAAGCAGTTAAAAATGTAAAAACATTAGCTGTTATGTCTGCTGGAACAGTACAAGGTACTCCTTTAGAATTAGTAGTAAAAACAGCTCCTAAAAAATTAGGTGTTGAGATGAAGGCTATGGGAATGACCATGATGAAACAAGTTGTTAATGAAAAAGAAGCTTACATGGTTCAACAAGGTCAAAGAAAAGATTTCAAAGACCAAGAGTTGAAAGATATGCAAGATATGGCTGGTAATTTCAAAGAATTATCTTTATTAACAGACAAAGATGTTACATTAACAGGAATTGAAAACATCAATGGAACAGATGCTTATGCAATTAAAAACGGAAAATCTACTTATTACTACGATGTAAAAACTGGATTTAAAGTTGCTGAAGCAAAAGAATTAGAGCAAGGTGGTCAGAAAATGACTCAGACAACATACTATCAAGATTATAAAGATGTAAAAGGATTAAAATTCCCTTACAAAACTATAATGAATGTAGGTATTGAAATTGAATTAATTACTACTGAAGTTAAAATTAACGAAGGTGTAACTGATGCTGATTTCAAATAATAGACAAACTGAAATTTAGAAGAGCGCTCAAGAAATTGAGCGCTTTTTTTATTTTCTGCTCGAAAAATAAACGCCAATTAAAACAATAAATGCACCAAATAATTGAATCGCTGATAAAGACTCATTCATGAATAAAAAGCCCAATCCAAAAGCCACAACAGGAATTAAATACGTAACAGAAGAAGCGAATACAGGTGATGAAATTTGGATTAATTTGAAGAACAAAATATTAGACAAGCCAGTTCCTATAACTCCTAAAATAGCAATAAATCCTAATGAAGTTTGCACTTTTGCTTCATGAACAACATCAAAAAAACCAGTGAAGTACAATATAACTAACGCGGGAATAAACATAACTACAAAATTTCCAGTGCTAATCGTTAATGGTTTTAAATCGGATAAATACTTTTTAATTAAGTTGACATTAATACCATAAAAGATAGAAGCAATTACAATCAAAATGGCGTAATAATAGTTTTCTGTAGTATTTTCTCCATCACCAAACAACACTAATAAAACACAACCAATGAATCCAATTATAACTCCTAAGATTTGTCTTCTTTGAACATTTATTCCAAAAAACAACAAACCAACTAACAAAGTATTTAATGGTGTTAACGAGTTTAATATTGAACTTACAGATCCGTCTATTTTAGATAGTGCTAAAGCAAATAAAAATGCTGGTATAAATGTTCCACAGGCAGATGTTAAAGCAATGTATTTCCATTTGTGTAATGGGATTTTTGATATGTGTTTAAATCCAACAGTAATTAAAAATAATGCTGCAAAAAGAATTCTCAAACTTCCTAATTGAATCGAATTTACTCCTTTTAATCCTAATTGCATTAAAATGAATGAACTACCCCAAACGCATCCTAAAAAGACCAATAAATACCATTTTGTTGAATTGTTTTCCATAACACAAATTTATGTTTCAAAATTCAGGCTTTATTTTTAAAAAAGCACTATGATTTTTTGTAATTTTGCAAAGTCTTTATCAAGAGGCTTTTATTTAAAAAAATAGTACTATGAAAAATTTAAAAAATATTGGTTTTGCTTTTTTAGTAGCGCTTTCTTTTGCAAGTTGTAAACACGAAAATAAAGAAGCTGCTGTAGAAGAAACTAAAAAAGAAACTGTTTCTGAAGCAGATTTAGCAAAAATGCAAACAGCAAGTTTTACTATTGACGGAATGACTTGTGCTATGGGTTGTGCTAAAACAATTGAAAACAAATTAGCGGGTCAAGAAGGTGTTGGTCAAGCTGTAGTTGATTTCGATACTAAAATTGCAACGGTTAAATTCGACGCAGAAAAACAATCCTTAGAATCATTAACAAAAACCATTGAAGGCGTTGCTGGTGGTGATTCTTACAAAGTAACAGAATCGAAGAAAATGTAATCATAAAAAAAGCCCTGAAATTTTCAGGGCTTTTTTTATTTCCATTCTAATGTTTCCATTATTCGTCGCATGTCGTCTTTTAGATATTTTGCTGCAGGTAAAATTGAATCAAAATTAGGCTTAGCATAAAAATAAACACTTCCAACAATAAAATTCTTAGTGCTATCAGTTACATAAAACTGCGCATTTGTAGCCGCATTTCCTCCTACTTCATAAAACATTCCATACACTTTCTTTTTGTCGTTAATAAATGGTTGTTCTGATATGTCGTCAGCTTTTACTACATGATTATAAGTAAGCGTTTGTGCATCACGTAATAATTTGTCAATATCGTTGTTTACTGGTTTGTGCGTAAGATAAATAGTAGCTTTCATTTTCGGATAATTAATCTCAAAAGCACATGATTTATTTGTAATGTTTGCTAAATCATTTTTATCAAAAGTAAATGAACAATCCGAATTTAATTTAGAATATTTTGCTTTCGGATACTCTAAACTTAATTGCCCTTTAGGTTTTGGCAAGGTTTCATCTCCACAAGAAACCAAACTCAAAAACAATCCCAAACAACTTAATTTTACTATATTTTGTATCATGATTACTATAACGTAACTTTTATTTGTTTTATTCTTCTCTTATCGACGTTTTCGATGGTAAAAATAAGATTATGGAACGTTATTTTTTGTCTTTTTTTAGGAAAATTTCCTGATATCTCAAGTAAAAATCCAGCTAAAGTCTCTGCTTCCCCTTTTTTACTTTCAAATTCATTTTCATCAACATCCAATATTCGATAGAAATCTTTCAAGCTAATTTTTCCTTCAAACAAGAAATTTTTTTCATCAATTTGAGAATAAATCAAATCTTCATCGTCAAATTCGTCGCTGATATCACCAACAATTTCTTCCAATACGTCTTCTAATGAAATAATTCCTGATGTTCCGCCATATTCATCAACCACAACAGCTAAATGACTTTTCATTCCTTGAAAATCTTTCAATAAATCGTCTAATTTTTTATTTTCAGGAACAAAGAAAGGTTGACGAAGTAAATTTACCCAATCAAATTTGTCGCTATCAATGTGAGGAATCAAATCTTTAATAAATAAAATTCCTTCTATTTGGTCGATATTTTCTCTATAAACTGGAATTCGTGAATAGCCTTTCTCAACAATTTTAGGCATAATTTCCTCAAATGATTCTTCAATATTTAAAGCAAAAACATCAATACGAGGACTCATTACTTGTCTAACTTCAGTGTTTCCAAACGTTACAATTCCTTCAAGAATTTTTTGTTCACCGTCAGTCGTATCGGATTGTGAAGTCAATTCTAGTGCTTGTGAAAGTTGGTCTACCGAAAAATTTCCTTTTTGAACATTTAATTTCTTTTCAATAAAAAGAATACTGTTTCGCATAGGAACACTTATAGGTGCTAATACATTATTTAGAATTGTGATAGGAACAACAACTTTTTGAGAGAAAAATAAGTTATTACGATTAGCATAAATTTTAGGTAAAACTTCGCCAAATAACAACAGGAAAAAGGTTACCAAAACTACTTCTACTGCAAATCGTAAAACAGAAGATTCAATTCCGTTAAAAAAACGACCACTTATAGAGGAGAACAGTATTACTACAGCAATATTTACAAAGTTGTTGGCTACTAAAATAGTGGCTAAAAGTTTTTTAGGTTTTTCTAGTAATCTTGAAATTAAAGTGCCTTTATTGAAATCTTTATCAAGAATTTCATCGACATCTTTTTGAGAAAGTGAAAATAGCGCTACTTCTGAGCCAGAAATGAAGGCAGAACAAATAAGTAGCAAAACAATTGCTGTAATTCCGAAAAGGAATTCAAAGTCTATTGTATTAAGTAAACTGGCAGGATCAGGATCCAAATTTGATATAATTTAGTTAAACATTAAAAATCTTCTGGTGCGCTACCTGTTGGTAAAGAAGATTTACTTAAATCGGTTTCTTTTTTAGTAGTTAAAAAAGTAAATTCGGTTACCTGAATTTCGGTTGTATATTTTGTTGCGCCATCTTCGGCTTGCCACTGACGTGATTTGATTCTTCCTTCGATGTAAATTTTATCTCCTTTTGAAAGATATTTTTCACAGATTTCGGCTGCTTTATTGCGTACAACAATATTGTGCCATTCTGTTGAAGTGATTTTTTCTCCAGTAGTTTTGTTGATGTAAACTTCGTTTGTTGCTAAAGGAAAGCGACCAATGCAATTGCCTCCTTCAAAGTAATGCATCTTAACTTCATCACCCAAATGACCTATTAAGATTACCTTATTTAATGTTCCGTTCATGGCTTGTAAATTTATTAGGGTTAATCAAAAATAGTAATTTAAAGCGAATTAAAATAATTTGAAGCCATAAAATTATGAATTACAATAGGAAAAGGTAATTTTTCAATTTCGCTAATCGATTTTGAATCAGGTAATTTGGAATCGAAATGAAGTTCTACAAAACGAATATGTAAGTGTTGATGCGATAATTTGTGGACAATAATATTAGGATTCAAAACAATAATTTCACTTGGTTTAAGATTGAAAAAATCCAAATCTTCAATTTGATTTATCGCTTCAGAATCACTTAGTTGTGTTTTAGTTTCAAGAAGTGGGAATTCATAAAGATTTTCCCAAATTCCTTTTCCTTCTCTTTTTTGAACTATCATCTTGTTGTCTAAATCTTTTAAAACAAGGTAATTTAGATAGCGTTTTGTGATTTTAATTTTTTTATTCTTTACTGGTAATTCATCAACCCTTTTATTTTGTAAACCAGCGCAACTCGAATTTAGAACACAAGAATTGCAATCGGGATTTTTAGGAACACATTGCAATGCACCAAATTCCATAATCGCCTGATTAAATAGAGCGGGATTGTCTTTTGCAAGAACTTCTTGAGCTAGATTCTGAAATTCGGTTTTTGTTTTTGGTAACGAAATATCACTGTCAACATTAAAGTATCTGCTTAGAACACGAAAGACATTTCCATCTAAAACAGCAACCGGTTCGTTATATGAAAAAGAAGCAATGGCAGCTGCTGTGTACTCACCAACTCCTTTAAGTTTTAATAATTCTTTATAAGATGATGGAAATTCTCCATTTAATTCAAAGGCAATATACTTAGCTGTAGCATGTAAATTTCTTGCTCTTGAATAATAGCCAAGTCCTTGCCACAATTTTAAAACTTGTTCTTCATCTGCTTTTGCAAGATCAAAAATGGTTGGAAAAGCTTCGGTAAATGTTAAAAAATAGGGTAAACCTTGCGCTACTCGCGTTTGTTGAAGCATGATTTCAGACAGCCAAATCCAGTAGGGATTGGTTGTGTTTCGCCACGGCAAATCGCGCTTGTTCTGTAAATACCAATGAATTAAAGAGTTAGAAAATTCCATGTTTTTTAATGAGACGACAAAAATAAATCTTTAGTAATTAAAATTTAATCAATTAACGTTGATTTATTGTTTTTTTAATTCTTATATTTGCAAACTCAAAAAAATACACAAAATAAAAATACGAAAGAAAATGACGAAAGCAGATATCGTAGCGAAAATTTCAGAGAAATTAGGACTTGAAAAAGGAGATGTTCAAGCAACAGTTGAGACTTTTATGGAAGAAGTGAAAAACTCGTTAGAAACTGGTGACAATGTTTATTTAAGAGGTTTTGGAAGTTTTATTATCAAAACAAGAGCTGAAAAAACTGGAAGAAACATTTCTAAAAACACTACAATTAAAATCCCTGCTCACAACATTCCAGCATTTAAACCAGCAAAAGTGTTTGTTGAAAGCGTTAAAGAAAAAACAGAAGTTACAGTATAAAAACTATTTATTAATCTAAACACCAACATGTTATGCCAAGTGGTAAAAAAAGAAAAAGACATAAGGTAGCAACTCACAAACGTAAGAAAAGAGCGAGAGCAAACCGTCATAAAAAGAAAAAGTAGTTTAAAACTACTTTTTCTTTTTTAGAAAAAAAGTTCATTGAAATTAATCAATTTATTATTGATTACCAGGTTCAACTGCCTGTAAAAAATGTTTAATCCATCTGTTCGTTTTAACGAATGGATAAAAATGTACTGCATGAACAAAGAGTTAATTATTCGATCAGGTTCAGACGCTGTAGATTTTGCCTTATTAAAAGATGGAAAACTAATTGAATTACACAAAGAAGAAGAAAAGCAAAGCAATTTTGCGGTAGGTGATATTTTTATTGCCAAAATACGCAAACCTGTTGCAGGATTAAATGCTGCATTTGTAAACTTAGGATATGAAAAAGATGCTTTTTTGCATTATCATGATTTAGGTCCGAATTTATCTTCTTTGATGAAATTTATTAAACTTGTAAGCGCAGGTAAATTAAAAGATTATTCACTCAAAAATTTTCCTTTTGAAGCTGAAATTGATAAAGATGGTGCTATAACCGACATTCTAAGTGCCAATCAATCAGTTTTAGTTCAAGTAGTAAAAGAACCTATTTCCACAAAGGGTCCTAGAATTAGTTCTGAGATTTCTTTAGCAGGTAGATATGTAGTTTTAGTTCCTTTTTCAGATCGTGTTTCTGTTTCTCAAAAAATAGAATCAAGAGAAGAAAAAGATCGATTAAAACGATTGGTTCAATCTATCAAACCAAAAGGATTCGGTGTTATTGTGAGAACAGTAGCCGAAGGCAAAAAAGTAGCCGAACTTGATAAAGATCTGCAAACACTGTTAGACCGCTGGTCGGCAATGTGCAGAAGATTACAAACTGCTCATCATCCATCAAAAGTATTAGGAGAACTTAATAAAGCTTCTTCAATCTTAAGAGATGTTTTTAATGATACCTTTACTGGGATTCATGTAGATGATGAAGATTTGTATCTTGAAACGAAGGAGTATTTGCAAGAAATAGCTCCCGATAAAGTGTCTATCGTAAAACACTATCAGTCTAAGGAACTGCCTCTTTTTGAGAAATACAATATTGAACGACAAATAAAAACGTCTTTTGGAAAAACAGTTTCCATGAGCAAAGGTGCTTATTTGATTATTGAACATACAGAAGCTTTACACGTTATTGATGTAAACAGCGGAAATCGTTCAAGCAAAGCAACTAGCCAAGAAGATACTGCTCTAGAAGTAAATATGATTGCTGCAGCTGAAATTGCACGTCAATTACGACTTAGAGACATGGGCGGAATTATTGTTGTGGATTTTATTGATATGCAAAATCCAGAAAATCGTAAAGTATTGTACGATTTCTTAAAAGAAGAAATGAGTGACGATAAGGCCAAGCATAAAATCTTGCCCCCTAGTAAATTTGGATTAATTCAAATTACTAGACAAAGAGTTAGACCAGAAGTTAATATTAAAACAAGAGAAGAAGACCCTAATAAAGAAAACGGGGAAATTGAAGCTCCAATTTTAATTATTGACAAAATAGCATCTGACCTTGAACGCATTATTAAAGACCATAAGAAGGTTGTTCTAAACGCACACCCTTTTGTGGCAGCATACCTTACTAAAGGTTTTCCATCCTTACGTTCGAAATGGTTTTTCGAATATAAGAAATGGGTGAAAATTATACCTCGTGACGCTTACACGTATCTTGAATATCATTTCTTTGATAGACAAGGAAATGAAATTAAATAAAAACTAAACCGCTTTTCGAAAGATTGGCGGTTTTTTTATTTATAAATTTTACTTTACTTTATAAACTTGAGACAAATTGTTTTATTTTTGCTTATAAACTAAATTCAATGTCCAACTCATTTATTAATCAATTAGATATAGTAGAATTTGCAAAAAATTGCAAAGAATATGATATTGATTTGTTTGATATTGAAAAACACGGAATTATAAAAGTTTATGGTAACGAAGACCAACCTGCACTTTTTTTAAAAGAAGTTGATTCTTTTGATTTAAAAACTTTAAAGCAAATTGCCGAGATTCAGAAGGCATGCTGGAATTTTCAAAAAGTATTATTCTTATATGTTTACACCAAAACAGAAATCAGAATTTATAATTGTTCTGAAAAACCATTTGGTTATGACAACAATACACCAGAAGCTAAATTTAGAGAACAATTAGAAGGATTAGAAATTTATTCTTGTGAGGAAAAATCTGACAGCCTAAAGTTAGAAAACTTAAATACTCTTTTTTCAAGAATTGCTATTGATACTGGCTTTATTTGGTCTTCTGAAAAGGCTTTGGAAATAAGAAAAAAAATAAATCTTGAGACTAGAGTCGATAAATTTCTAGTTCATAGTTTAATTAAAACAGCTAGAGCATTAGAAGAAAATGGATTAGAAAATAAATTCATAATCCATAAATTAATAATGCGTTCTTTGTTTTTATTTTATTTAGAAGACAGAAAAGCAACTCCAATTGAACTTTATCAAAAGTTTTTGCCTGAAGCAACATCTTTTTCTAATATATTAGAAGATGTTGATGCAACATATAATCTTTTTGAACGACTATCTAAAGATTTTAATGGAAGTCTTTTTAATTTTGAAGAAAACGAAAAAGATTTTATTACAAAAGAACATTTGTTTTTAATTAAAAAATGTTTTTTTGATGGAAATATAGAGGATTATCAACAACGATTATTCAGTGGGAAAATATTTGATTTCAGTATAATCAGAATTGAATTATTAAGTGAAATTTACGAAAATTTCTTATCGGAATTAGATAAAAGGGAAAAGAAAAATTCAGGAACTTTTTATACACCACCATCATTAGTAGAATTAATTCTGAATGAAAAACTTCCAATAGATAAGGATAAAACTGAATTTAATGTTAAAATATTAGACCCAAGTTGTGGTTCTGGAATTTTTTTGGTTCAGAGTTTTAAAAGATTAGTAAAGCGTTATGAAAACAAACACAATTCTAAGCTAAATGATTTTACAGATTTAGTTGATATTCTAAAATCAAATATTTATGGCATTGAGCTTGACCCAAAATCCATAAAAGTAGCTGCTTTTAGTTTGTATTTAGCTTTATTAGATAATCTTGACCCAAAAACTGGCTGGTGGAATGGTGCAATCCAGTTTCCTTATTTAATAAATGACCCAGAAGATAAAAGCTTAAAAATACAAGGAGAAAATCTATTTGTAAGAGATACTATTTCAGATTTGTCTTGTATTAAAGAATTACAAAATTTTGATTTAGTCGTTGGAAATCCACCATTTGGAACAAATAAATTATTGCAAACAATAACGGCTTATTGCAAAAAACAAAATTTTGCTCAAGAAATGGTTTTGCCATTTTTGCATAAGGCAACACTTTTAGCTCCAAAAGGTAAAATAGCCTTGATTTTTAATACCAAAGTATTAACCAACACAGGTAGAACATATCAGAATTTTAGAAAATGGTTATTTAATGATAATCACGTAGAGAAAGTATATAATTTTTCTATTTTAAGAAAAGCTAAAAACAATTTTGGTGGGCAACTTTTTGGTTCTGCAGTTGGACCAATAAGTATTGTTTTTTATCAAAACGAAATTCCAAAAGACCAAAAAGAAACAATAACCTATTACGCACCAAAAACATATATTAAAAATGATGTTTTAGAAGGAATTGTTATTGATACCACTGATGAAAAGCATTTGCCACGAATTGAATGCCAAAAACCTAATACTAAAATTTGGAAAATAGCAATGTGGGGAAGCTATTTTGATTTTGAGTTGATTGAAAAATTATTTAATGCAAAAACTTTAAAAAGTGATCTAATACAAAACAATATCAAGAATGGTGTTGGGTTTCAATTATTGACAAATAAGAAAGATAAAATTAAGGAGAGTAAATTTATATCCGAAAACAAGTATTTAGATGCAGATTATATTGAAAGATTTACATCTAATTCTTCAAATTTAAACGGAATAAATACTTCAATAAAAACGAAAAAAGCAAAACAATTTTATGGTTTTGAAAATGTGTTAACAAACCAAAATCAATTTAAAAATATATCTTTTTTTAGAAGATTAGGTGATTTAGAAGCTTATTTTGCACCACATTTATTACTTAAAAAAGGATTAATTGATAATCAAATTTGTGCTTCATATTTAGATGAAATTTGTACTTTTAGAGATGGAGTATATGGTTTTTATTCACAAGACCAAAACGAAAATTATTTAAAAGCTTTAACAACATTACTAAATTCAAAAATCAGTTCTTACTTACTGTTCTTAACTATATCTTCATATGGAATTGAGAGGGAACAAATTATGAAGAGTGAGTTTCTTTCTTTACCATATACAATAAATGAAGACGTTAAGCTAAATTTAGTAGATGTATTTAATGAAATTTTTCAAGTAAAAGAAATCGATAATGAGAATGGTTCAAAAACAGACATTTCAGATTTAGAAAAACAAATAGACCAAATCATTTATAATGATATTTTAAAATTAACAGAAGACGAACAAATCATCATTCAAGATACGTTAGACTACAGTTTAGATTTATTTCAAAACCAAGAAAAATCAAAAGCAGTTTTTCCAGTGATTGATATTGATACTTATTCCAAAAGAATAACTAAAGAGCTAAATAAATGGCTTGATGATGTTAATTTAAAAGTTTCAGCAACGCATTATAATATCAATTCAAATTGTCCATTATATATGGTGAAACTGTCGTTTGGAAATGAGCTAAAAGAAACTAAAATTTCAAATGAAGATATTTATTTCGGACTTAAAAAAATAGAAAAAAAACTTTGGTATGAAGAAGGTCAAAATATTTATTTCAGAAAGAAATTAAATTATTATGATAACGAAGATGTTTACATCATAAAACCAAATCAGAGAAGGTTTTGGAGTGAAACTGCTGCTATGGAAGATTATAGAACATTACTAATAGAAATATCAAAAGGTAATGGCTAAAAGTAATTTTCTAATTGAGTCCATAAATTTAAGTTTTGAATTAAAATGTTTGGAAGTTTTAATCAAATCCTATAGTACTTCAAAGATATTAAACAAGGTAAGTTCAGATTGGGAAGAAAAAACCTTCTCCTCACATTTAGTAAGTTTAATGAAAGATTGTGAAATGGCTTTAAAATATAATTTAACAATTACAAAAGAAGAAGAATTAGAGGATAAAGATATAGATAACGGTTTAAAATCTCCAAAGGTAGCTAATCCAATTGATATTAGGTTTCATAATATTTGGCAAAATTTGAGATTAGATTATAATATAGAAGCAAAAAATATTTCATCAACTGAATGGAAAAAGTCAAATGGAAAAAAAGTAAATGCATCACAACAACAAACAGAATATATTACCAACGGTATAGAACGTTTTTTAACGGGTCATTTTAAAGACAAAAATGGGTGTATGTTAGGCTATGTTGTAAATGGAAAATTAGATGATTTATTATTGAAAATAAACAATAAAATTGAGTTACAAAAGAACAGTTCTGAAAAAATAGACTTTAAAGAGTTAATTATTAATAATCATAAAATCTACGAATCATCTCATTCGCAAAGAAATATAAAACATTTATTTTTTGATTATTCAAATTGATATTTATGAGTAACCTTCAAACCAAAATTCTAAATGCACTAAAAACCAACAAACTCAATCCTAATAAAATTGGAGAAAGACAATGGTATAAGTATTTTATATCTATTAAAGAATTAGTTTGGGCAAGAAATTTTATTGATGGTTATTTAATTCATATTTATTCAGACGAATTTAAAACAGAACATTTAGCAACTTACACAGTAACATATGATGCCTTTACAAACGATGATATTTTACAAGTAGATTATGAAAAAATCGATTAAACAAAAACCGCTACTCGAAAGAATAGCGGTTTTTTTGTTTTTATTCACTCTCAAATTGAACTTTTCTTCTTATCTCATTACCAAATTCATCTACAACAGTAATGATATGAAATCCGGTTGTAGCAAAAATTGGTTTCTCGTGAAAGGTTTTTGTATTTCCTACATATTGATTATCTAGATACCAAAATAATTCTAAATTAGAATTGGAATGAGCAACCTTGATAATAGTAGGTTGTAGTTTGCCTTCAAAATCTTTAGTTAATATAATTTTGGTATTGGCTTTTGGATAAATAAAATCCATGCGCTTGTCTTGTAAGGCATCTACACAATCACTTCTGAAGGTTGGTAAATTTTGATAATTAGTGTTTTTACTTTTATAATACCATTCCATAACCGGAGGTAAAACAAACCAGGATTTGGTTATTATATCATCCACGCTTTCGCAATTACTGTTGACTCTAAATTGCTCATTTTTATCCAAATGAATGATTTTATGATACGGGCAATTAGCTGTTTTTTTTGCTGTTTTAGGTATCCATTGTTTTATTTTTGGACAATGATCTTGTGCTAAATATCCTGAAAGTTCACAAACTTCTACAGGATCTAAATCGTTATATGGAATTTCAAACCATTTTGATTTTGGCAACAACCTAAAAACATCAAATAATATAGGGGCAGCACTGTCAACTCCGGTTAAAGATGGTCTACCTTCTCCTGTGGCGTTTCCAACCCAAATTCCCACTACGTAATCTTTGGTAACACCAATTGCCCAAGCATCTCTACTTCCAAAACTTGTTCCTGTTTTCCATGCGATTTCTAAAGAAGAATCGTAGAATTTCCAAGCTTCATCACCTTCTGGTCGGTTAACTTCTTTCATTGCATTAAATGTTTGCCAAATAGCACCAGCACCAAAAATGTTTTTCTTTCGTGAGCTACTTCCAAAATCAGGTTTAATATTGGCATCGTAATTCAAATTTAGCATTTCATTTTTTCGATATTTCGAATCATTTTGATTGAAATAGGTTAGTGTAGACGACATATATGCATACGCTTTGCATAAATCCCATAAATTAGACTCAGCACCTCCTAAAATCAAGGATAAACCATAATTAGAAGGTTGTCGATTGACATTTCGTAACTTCAATTGCTGCAATTTTTCATAAAACTGATTCACCGAATAGTCTTGTAACATCAAAACCGACGGAATATTCAATGAACGTGCTAAAGCTCTACTCGCTGGAACCGCTCCGTCATAAGTTAAATTGAAATTTTGAGGTGAATACCCTGAAATTTGCGTTGGGATATCTGGAACTAAAGTTTGCGGTAAAATATAACCATCATTTAGCATAGCAGTATATAAATAGGGCTTTAAAATACTACCAGTACTTCGAGGCGCTTCAATAATGTCAACATCTTTTTGATGTTCTTTGTCTGTTGGGCTATTCCCCACATAAGTAATTATGTTACGCGTTTTTACATCAACGACTAAAACCGAAATGTTATAGACTTGATTTTGTTTGTAATAATTATAATATTGTTTTACAATTTCGTTAGTTCGTTCTTGTAAGTCTAATTGAATAGTGGTTTTTATTTTTTCAGATGGATGTTCTTTAGCTACTTTTTGAACTAAATGTGGTGCAATTTGTGGTACATCAAACGGTTTTTGAGGTAAACTTTCTTGTAGCGATAATTCGTAAGTTGCTTTATCAATGACTTTGTCTTCATATAATTTCTTGAGTAATCTATTGCGTTTTGCCAATAAACGTTCTTGATTTTTCCCAGGATAAATTAAACTTGGTGCATTAGGTAAAACCGCTAAAGTTGCCGCTTCAGCCCATGACAATTGATGTGGTTGCAATCCGAAATATTTCCAAGAAGCCATTTCTAAGCCTACTACATTGCTTCCAAAAGGAGCATGAGCGCAGTATAACTCTAAAATTTTATCTTTCGAATGACGAAATTCTAATCGGGTTGCGAGAATCATTTCTATTGCTTTTTCAAAATATGAACGCGATTTTCCTTTTCGGTGCAAACGAATCACTTGTTGGGTTAAAGTACTTCCACCACGAACCACACGATTTACTTTTCTATTTTGCTTAAAAGCATGATACATGGAAATTGGGTTAAACCCAAAATGATTATGAAAATGTTGATCTTCAAAAGCAATTATACATTTCTGAAATTTATACGGAACACTATCACTTTCAGGAAAACGCCATTGCCCATCGGAAGCGATTTTGGCTCCTAAAAGCTGTCCGTCTTGACTTTCAATTACGGTTGAATACTTGTTTTCGAAAAGTTGCTTTGGAAGTGAAAAATAGTAAACTACCACAAGCAATAAGCTTATGGCAGTTTTAATTTTATTATTCCTGATTTTAGTTTTTAATCGAGTAAACCAACTTACTCTTTCACTATTTGCACCCATTGTCCTTTAGTTCTTGCCAAATAATTGTCATCATACATCGCTTCACATTGTACGCCAGGGAAATAATATTTTCCTAAATATGAGGCGTTTAATAGCATGGTAAACGTTTTGGTTTCTCCTGCTCTAATTCCGAAATAGAATTGCGTTCTATCATCGCGAATATCAATGTAATCGGCTTTGTTTTCAGCATAACTTCCAAAATCACTATAGCGTGAATTCATGATTTCAAATCCAGAAGGAACAATTTGCGAAAGTGCTACATTTTCTAATGTTTCATCCGATTGATTTCTAATAGTTACTTGCGCAACAATTTCAGTTCCTTGTTTTACAGAACTTAAGTTGAGAACATTTCCTTGTCGGTCTTTATAAACCATTGAAGTAGAGAAGTTTTTCTGAATTTCTCTTTCTTCTCCTACAGGTAAAATACCGCTATTTAATAAACGAACATAAAGTGTTCCATTATTTTTATTTTGAATCGTAACCGAATTGGAACCTGTTTTTGCAACTAAATTTCTATCTACAACTGCTTTTTTAGAAGTCACGGTTTCCGATTTTCCAGCTATTGTATAGGTCATGTTTACGCCTTTTCCGCCATTTTTAAGTGCAAATTTAGACATCGCATACAAACCAAATGCTGTAGTTTGCGTACTCATGTAGCGATTTGAAGATAAATCTTTAGCAAGTTTGTTAGCTATTTCGTAGGCTTTCGTTTTGTTGTCTACCAAAATGTAGGTTTCTAAAATCATAGCTCTATTACGTTCTTCTGAACCATAATAATAATTTACAAAACGTTTGTCTTCTTGACTCGTTGTTGTTCCTATCAAAGATAATGCTGCTTTCTTTTGTCCTGCTAATGCATAAGCTGCAGCTAATCGTAATTTCGATTCATTCGATATTCCAGTAGTTTCTCTTAATCGGTTCATAGAACCCATATCTGCCGAACCTGCTAATGCTAATGTGTATAAACGATAGGCTTGAGCAAAATCGTTACGATATTGTGCGTTGAATCGCCATTTTTTAGCTTCAGATTGTTGGAACGAAATCCACTTGTTTTTAAATCCTATTGGTAAAACATAGCCTTTTTTCTCTGCTTCAATTAAGAAATGTCCCGCATATGAAGTTGCCCAATCATCCACATAATTATTTCCTTGCCAATAACTCAATCCACCATTTGACAATTGGAAATTGCCTAATTTTTGAATTCCAGCATTGATATTTCGTTGGATTTCTGCTTTTTTGTTAACATCAATATCCATAATATCAGATAAATACAATTGTGGAAAAACCGCCGAAGTCGTTTGCTCCACACAGCCATGAGGATATTGAATCAAATAACTCAATCTTCCGTTGAAATTAATCGTAGGGAAAGACGAAACTTCTAATCTTGCTTTGTTACTTCCTGAAACTCCAAATGTTTTCCAATTGATGGTTTTTGAACTGTTTGCAGGAATTACCATATCCACAAAATCATTGGTTACTGGATTTGGATTCGTAATATCAACTTCCACTGCATAGGTTGATTTTTCTTTTCCAGAAGTAGCAATAACTTCAATTTTTCCAATTCCTGTTGCGCTGCCCACTTCTAAATTAAAGTACACCACTTTTTCATCAGGCGAACTGAAACTTACATTTTGAGTAGCATTCCCAATAATTCTTACACCATTATTTGTTTTTAATTGAACATTCACATTTTTTACCTGATTCTCCATTGCGAAAACGGTTACTGGCAACATGATTCTTTCGTTTGGAGAAATTTTTCTTGGTACCGAAGCCAAAACCATAACCGGTTTTCTCACAAAAGATGTTTTTTCTACACTTCCGTAAGCACTTGTTTTGGCATCACCAGCAACAACCATTGTTCGCACCGAACCAACATAATTTGGTAAGGTAATGGTATGTGATTTGGTTTGTCCTTTTTCCAATTTGAACGGACCTAAATAAATAACGACCGGTTTAAAACGATTGGCTTTTTTAGCATTTCCACCAGCTAAATCTTGATCACCACCAATACTGAAAATTTGATTTATTTTTCCTCCATAAGCACCAATTACATCATCATAAACATCCCAAGTTTTTACACCAAGCGCTTGTCTAGAATAGAATTTATCCCAAGCATTTGGAGTTTTAAATCGCGTTAAATCTAACAAACCATCATCTACAATAGCAATCGTATAGGTCATTTCTTTACCCGATTTTTCACTAACTTTTAAAGTTGTCTTTTGTTCTGGTTTTAAAACAGATGGAATGGTTACTTCTGGCTCTAAAACAGTATTTTTATTAATGACTTCCACTGGTAAAATTCCGTACATTCTAATCGGAGTATCGTTTATAGTAGAAGCATGTGGTTTTAACAACGAAATATGAAAATACACATTTGGCGCCATATCACCGGTGATAGGAATTTCTACTTGTGTTTCTCCTTTTTTAGTGGTTGCCCAAAGCGTTTTAATTACTTTAGAACCATTTTCAATTGAAATTAATGCTCTTCCACCTTCGCTTGATGGGAATGAAACAATTGCTTTTTCTCCAACATTGTATTTTTCTTTATTGGATGTAAATACTAACATGTTTGCCGTTTCACTTCCTCCTTGACGTGATTTTCCAGACCAATATGGCCAATCGATATACGAAGTTAAACTTGTTGCATGACCATCGTTTGTGTCTTCTACACGAATTAAATATCTTCCCCAATCTGCTTCTGGAACAACAAATTGAAAACTTGCTTTTCCTGAAGCATCAGTAGAAACTACATAGTTTTTGTATGCTGTTGTTACTTCTGAAGAATTATAACGCGATAAATCATCACCATCAGAATTCCACCACCAACGCCATTCTACTTTATACACTCGAACTTCTAAATTCTTAACTGATTTTGCTTTACCCAATTCGTCTAAAGTTACAATGTCATAACGATTTACTTTATCGGTTTCTAACAAGCCATATTTGTTTGGTTCAGGTGCTTTTATTCCAACATAAGTTTTATATGGAGAATAAACTGAAGTAGCCACATCTGTACTAAAATCGCCACCATTTTCAAAAGCTTTTGTTTGAAAAACCAATTTTAGTTTTCCAGGTGCTTGACTCGTTATTTTAGGTTGAATATTTACTTTTGCTTTTCCAAACTCATCAACTTTCCCTGAAAAAACATTTACTTCTTCAGTGCGGAATTTGCGTACTTCGTCATCAAAATCATATTTCTCATATTTTTTAAAAACGGTTTGCTGTTCTAAGAATTTAGCTTGCATTTCAACTTTTAAGTTTTTTGCAATTGCTCCGTGTAACCAAGCAACTTCAACTTCGCCACCGTTTAGTCTATTACCAGATAGTTGTTTGTCGGCAAAACTATTTTTGATTTTTAAACGATTTGGCTTAATGGTTTCAATCTTGATGCTTTTGTAAAAATGAACACCACCAATAGAAATTTTTGCTTCCCAATTTCCTGTTGGATCGCTATCTTTTGTAGCTAATTTGAATTTGTAATGATTCAAGCTGTTGTATTTTTGAACCATTTGGTAGCGCATTTTTCCTTGTGGGTCGCTAAGTCTAAAAGTTATTGGATGCGATTTTTCTAATTTGCTTTCCACATCATTTAGCATGAAAGCCAAGTGTAAAGTATCGCCAGGACGCCAAACACCTCTTTCGCCATAAATGAAGCCTTTTAAACCTTTTTGTAATTCTTCGCCACTTACATCAAAATTACTCACCGATAAAGATTGACCTTCATCGAGTTTTACGTAAGTTGTGTTTTTATCTTTGGTAACAATAGCAAAATAGGCGTATTTCTTTAATTCAGTTTTAGCTATTCCATCGCTATCCGTTGTAATAGTTCCTAAAAGTTGTTGTTGAAAATTATACAACTCAATTTTTGCTGCTGCTTCTGGTAGCGTTGATACGATATTGTTTACGGCAAAAACATAAGAACCATTTTCACCACGTTTTGTAATAACGCCTAAATCTGAAGCAATAACATTTGTAAAAATGGTATTGTTGTAATAATACGAATCGGTACACGGATCTTCTCTTTCATACCAATCGTAACCTTCGTAATAGTAATCATCATAATAATCGTGATTGCTTCTTACTTCATCATCTTGTTCTTGTTCTTCGTTGTTTTCTTCGTCAACATATGCGGAGGTGCATTTGTAAAGTGAATATTTACGCTTATAAGATATTTCAACTCGATAAATAGCTCCTGGATTTGGTGTTATTACTTTAGATAAATCAACAGCATAAGCATTCCATTTGCTCGAGTTTTGCAATTTGTTTTTATTTAAAGCAATAGTTTTTTTAACAATTGGTTGCGCTACTTTTCTTAGATTTCTACTTCCGTTCAGTTCATTGTCTTGAAGGAATTGTAGAATGTTGTTTTTGTAAATTTGGTACACTTTAATATCAACTGCACTCAAATTTACCGATTCAAAATTAATTTTTAAGTTGTTTGAACTTGGTAAAATAGTTCCACTTTTTATAAAACGAACTCCTGGTTTTACTTGTTCAAAAGTGACTTTCTCCGAAAAATTTTGTTTCATTTTGTAGCCGTCTTCGCTTTCTATTCCTTGAAAGACTTCAACTAAAAGTTCTCCTTTTAAAGGTTCATTAAAAAAGACTTTTAGCAAATTTCCCGCAGTTGCAAAACGTAAATTAAGAGCCGACTCAACTTGTACCAAGCCAGAAAAATCTTGATCTCTGTTTAGAGGATCGGAAAAGTTTAATAACAATACCTGATTGTTGTCTTTTTCAACTTCTGCAGAAACAATTTTAAAGTTGTTTTTCCCAGGAATATCATAAAGCATTTCGCCTTTTTGGTCTATGTCAAAAGGATTTCCATCCCAAGAAATTTTGATTTTACTATCTTCAACTTGTCTTTTAATACTATCTATTACAAATTTGTATTCTTTTTTGTTGCTTAACTCTTTTACAAACTTAACTTTTACTGTTTTATCTTCTTGATTAACAGAGATTAACTTTTTAGCAGTTTCAAAATCCAAATCATCGCTCGATGTTATGACTCCGTTCAAATATTGATAATCTTTACTATACGATTGTAAATCGTTTGTAGTAACCATAAAATCTTGCTTTATGGTTTTGATTGTAAAATTGAAATCCTTTAGTTTATCAGGAACATTCGTTAATTGAGATAAATGAAGCGTAACTTGGTATTCTTTGTTCTGATCTAATTTTTTTTCAGGAATAAAAGCAATTGTGTTATTAGAAAGCGCAACTACTTTACCACTAACACTTGGATTGATACTAAATAAATTTTCATCTAACTCTTCATTTGCAGTCCATTCTTTTTTATCAAATGCTAAAACAACTCTAATGTCGCTACTTGCCGAGACCAATCCTGAGCTAAAGTTGAGGATATACGCTTTAAAAAGAGAGAAATCAGAATTAAAATCTTTAGCGTTTTTAGAGCACGACAAAGCTACAATCAATACAAGCATTAATTGTAAAAAACGTTTTGTTTTCATTTGGAAAGAGATTAGAGAGTTAGTTTGTTTTTGTTCACAATTTGAGTATTACAAAAACCGTGCAAATTCTTACAGTAAAGATAAAAATATTTTTAAATAAAAAACTTACAAAAACTATCGCTTGTTTTTAAAGAAAGCTTTCATTAAATCAGAACATTCTTTCTCTAAAACCCCTGATATTACTTGAGTTTTAGGGTGTAATTGCGTTCCCATTTTTTGATAACCTCTGTTTTCATCTGAAGCGCCAAAAACAATTTTAGAAATTTGAGACCAATACAAAGCGCCTGCACACATTTGACAAGGTTCTAAGGTTACATATAAAGTGCAATCTTTCAAATATTTTCCACCTATAAAATTTGCTGCGCTAGTTATCGCTTGCATTTCGGCATGAGCCGTAACATCATGAAGTAATTCTGTTAAATTATGAGTTCGAGCAATAACACGATTGTTAATCACAATAACAGCTCCAACTGGTATTTCACCTTTTTCAAAAGCAATTTCAGCTTCCTGTAAGGCTTTTTTCATAAAAAAATCATCGGTAAAAATATTCTCCATAAGTACAAAAATACAACAACCAATTCTTACTTTTGTGCTGTGATGAAAAATTTGCTTTCAAAAATTAACAACCCAAATGATTTAAGGAAACTTCCTGAAAATCAACTACCTCAATTAGCCAAAGAATTGAGAGATTTTATCATTGATATTGTTTCAAAAAAAGAAGGACACTTGGGAGCAAGTTTGGGTGTGGTTGAATTAACAATCGCATTGCATTACGTTTTTAATACGCCAGAAGACTTGCTGGTTTGGGATGTTGGTCATCAAGCTTACGGACATAAAATTCTAACCGAAAGGCGTGCTATTTTTCATACCAATAGAGAATTAAATGGAATATCGGGTTTTCCTAAGCGAAGTGAAAGTGTTTATGATACTTTTGGTGTTGGGCATTCTTCAACTTCAATTTCGGCAGCTTTAGGAATGGCGTTAGCATCACAATTAAAAGGTGAGATTAACAAACAACATATCGCGGTAATTGGAGATGCTTCGATTGCAAGTGGAATGGCATTTGAAGGATTGAATCATGCAGGAGTTACAGATGCCAATTTATTAGTGATTTTAAACGATAACGCGATTGGAATCGATCCAAGCATTGGAGCATTGAAAGACTATTTAACCGCAGTTAAAGATGGGAAAAATCCAAAGCAAAACAACATTATCAAGTCATTAAATTTTGATTATTCGGGACCAATTGACGGTCATGATTTGCCAAAATTGATATCTGAATTAGAACGATTAAAAACGGTAAAAGGTCCTAAGTTTTTGCATGTTATTACTACAAAAGGTAAAGGATTACAGTTGGCCGAAGAAGATCAAGTAAAATATCATGCTCCAGGAAAATTTGATGCAGAAACGGGAAAAATCCATCCTAAAGATGAATCGCATTTGCCTCCAAAATTTCAAGATGTTTTTGGATTTACTTTGGTGGAATTAGCAAAACAAAATGAAAAAATCATTGGAATAACACCGGCAATGCCAACTGGAAGTTCAATGAAATATATGATGGAAGCTTATCCTAAACGCGCAATTGATGTTGGAATTGCTGAGCAACATGCAGTTACATTATCTGCAGGAATGGCAACGCAAGGAATGGTCGTTTTTTGCAATATATATTCGACTTTTTTACAGCGTGCTTACGATCAAGTAATTCATGATGTAGCATTGCAGAATTTACCCGTAATTTTTTGCTTGGATAGAGCAGGATTGGTTGGTGAAGATGGTGCAACTCATCATGGTGTTTTTGATATTGCTTATTTAAGTTGTATTCCAAACTTAATTATTGCATCTCCAAAAGACGAAGTGGAATTACGAAATATAATGTTTACAGCTTCAGAAGGATTGAGTCATCCAATTGCGATTCGATATCCGAGAGGAAGAGGTGAAAATGTAAATTGGAAACAACCTTTTGAGAAAATCGAAATGGGTAAAATTAAAACACTTCAAAAAGGAAGTAAAATTGCGATTTTATCAACAGGAACTATTGCTAATAATGTTTCAAGAGCATTAAGTGAAGTGAGAAATTCAGAATTGTTTTCACATTATCATTTTCCATTTATAAAACCTTTAGACAATTTAGCTGTTCAAGAAATTGTAAATTCTCATGATGAAATCATTACGATTGAAGATGGTGTTATTAAAGGAGGTTTTGGAGAACAAATTAATTCGGTAGTTGCTAATCATAATTTAAATAAAAAGGTTTTAAATCTCGGAATTCCTGATATGTTCGTAGAACATGGAACGGTTTTTGAGTTACAACAACTTTGCAAAATAGACGTTAATCATTTAATACAAATATTTAATACTTTTTCAAATGCTTAAAAAAGCTTACTTCTTAGGATTATTTTTTATTTGCTTACAAGCTTCATCACAAATTGTTAGAACAAAATTACCAGATTCAACATCTAATTGGAAAAAGGAGAATGCTATTGGGCTAGACATCTCTCAGATTACTTTTGTAAACTGGAATGCTGGAGGTAATAATTCGATTTCAGGATTATTAAAAGGGAAGTTCTTAAGAACGTATACTAATGATAACTTGGTTTGGAAAAACGAATTAATTGCTCGTTATGGAATAAATAAGCAAGAGAAACAAGATGTTAGAAAAACAGATGACCAGTTTCAATTGAATTCTACTTTTGGATATAGAACTGATACAATTTCAAATTGGTATTATGCTGGAAAATTTAATTTTAATACACAATTTGCAAACGGTTATGCTTATCCAAACACTGATTTAGCAATTTCGCAACCATTTGCACCTGCTTATACTTTCTTGGGTGTTGGAGCAGAATATTCTAGAAAAGATTTAAATCTAAATGTATATTTATCTCCATTAACACAAAAAGTTACTATGGTTTTTGATCAAAGATTGGCAAACCAAGGAGCTTTTGGGGTTGAAAAAGCAGTTTATGATGAATTTGGAGTATTAATTAGGGAAGGAAAAAATATTAGAAACGAAACCGGTATTTTGATTACAAATCAATGGAAAACTGAAATTTATAAGAATATTAATTTTGAACACCGAATATCACTGTATACCGATTATCTAAATAACTTTGGAAATGTAGATGTTGATTGGCAAATGCAATTTGATATGGTTGTTAATCAATATGTAAAAGCAAACATAGGAACTCACCTTGTATATGACGATGATATTAAGTCAAAGGAAGAAGAAGGAGGTGTTCAGGTTATAAAAGGACCTAAGATTCAATTGAAACAATTATTAGGAGTAGGAGTAGTTTATCAATTTTAATGAAATTATTTTCATTTTTGTTTGATATATATATTCGAATATCTATATTTGCACTCCAATTATCGCGGGTATGGTGAAATTGGTAGACACGCCAGACTTAGGATCTGGTGCCGCAAGGTGTGAAGGTTCGAGTCCTTTTACCCGCACTTGAAAGCTCTAACTTAGGTTGGAGCTTTTTTTATTATATCATTATATTAAAAAAGCCGCTTATTTTGTAAGCGGCTTTTTTGTTAACTAACTATAAATTTATTCTTTTATTAATTTTTTTGTTTGGCTTGTACCGTTACCATTTGTCATTTTAACCAAGTAGATGCCACTATTTAAATTGGTAATATCTAATTCTTGATCTGAAATTACATTTGTAAATGATTTAACTAGTTGCCCAGTTATATTATAGATTTCTACATTACTAACATCTGCTGAAATAGCAAAACTGTTTTTTGTGGGATTTGGATAAAGACTAACGTTATTTAAATTAGTTACAAAATCATCTGAAGATAATGTTGAAGGTCTATTTCCATATACTCTAAATTGACCTGGAGCTAAGGCAATTGTAGCTGTTGGACTAGTAATAGTAATTGGCGTGTTGTCCATTAAATTATACCAAGTCATTGGATAGGTATAAACATCTGTTGGGAAACTTGGATTAATATTTTGGCTACCAACAGAGAAATTTGCAATTACTACTACATTTCGCAATTGTGTAGTAGGGTAGGAATTGTTGTAAACATATAATCTTTGACGAATATTACTTCCATCAGGACTAATTGCAAAATCAGAACTAAATACAGGTTCAGTTGTTTTAAGATTAATCATTTTAGACCAATCACTTAAAATAGCAGTTCTTCTAGCATCTGCTAACCAATTTTGCGTCCATTGTACTTGTTCTTTAGTATCAAGTTTACAATCGCCAGGAAAAAAGGCACTTTCATCGTTAATTGTACCATTCGAACAAGTATAAATAGATTGGTTGTTTCCTAGTTCTCCAAAATGCCAAATCATTTTTGGTCCAGGAACCAAAATACTCATAGCACCTATAGCTCCCATTCTTGCTAAAGCATTTGTTAGGTTTCCATTTACTGGAGCTGTTCCACCACCATTTCCGTAAGTTACAGCTTCATACATCATTCTGTCTTTATCATGACTTTCAGGATATCCCATTAAGCGCTTTCCAGCAAAACCACGACTATCGTGACCCATTCTAGAAATGTTTTGAGTTGAGAATCCCATTGCTAGTTCTTTGTATTGTGTATACATTTCACCCCACATCATGATTCCTTTTCCTTCCCCTAATCTGTAATTTGCCCATTGTTGTTCTTCTGCATCTGTTCCTAAATGTTCAAAAATCACATAATGATTGTTGTCTAAACTCCAAGAATAATCTGCATATTCTTTTAATACATCAACTCTGTCTTGTTGATATGCATTTGTACAAGCATCATCTCCAGAAGTACAGTTTTGTGTAAATCCTTTTGTTAAATCCCAACGGAATCCATCTATTTTAAATTCTGTAATCCAATGTTTTATGGTTTGTTTTACATAGTTTTTAGTTAGTGTAGAAGAGTGGTTAAAATCTTCTCCTACGCTATAACTATGCCTAGCAGAAGTGTTAAAAAAAGGATTGTCACTTGCAGGACCACCCCAACCATCATTTTCTGGGTCATTCATCCACATTCTAACCATAGGATTTCTTCCAAAAGCATGGTTGAATGCTAGGTCTAAAATTACAGCTATTCCATTTTGATGACATAAATCAACAAGTTCTTTGAATTTTTCTGGTGTTCCATAGAATTTGTCTAACGCCATATGAAAAGCGGTGTTGTATCCCCAACTTTCATTTCCTTCAAATTCCATAATCGGCATTAAATGAATCGCATTAATTCCTAAATCTTTGAAATATTGAATTTTGTCAATAACATCTTGAAAGTTTCTATCACCATCAAAGTCACGGATTAATAATTCATAAACTACTAATTTGTCTTTGTCTGGTTTTGCAAAGTTTGTTACTTGCCAATTGTATGGAGCTACTCCGGTTTTAAACCAAGTTACTTCACGTTCTTGACCCGCAGGGTAAGTTGGTAAATTTGGGAAAGTTGTATTTGAAATCCATGAATCATCATATGGTGATAAAACCATTTTTGAACATGGATCAGCTGTTTTTACTAATGAAGGCGAATTTGCAATTGGAGTTTGATCAACAACCCAATATTGATACGTGTTGTCAACACCTGCAGTAAGTCCCGTTAGTTCTAACCAAAATTTTCCAGTAGAAGGATCTTTTTTCATTGCATAGTTACTGTCTGGAGTATAATTATTAAAACTTCCTGCAACATATACAAAATCTTTTCCTGGAGCTTCTAAAACTAAAGTGGCTCTAGTGTTATCAGAGATATTGTAATTAATTCCGTTCTCAAGTCCATTAGGCATAGCTTGAGAAATTATTCCAGGATTTACAATAACTGAAAATCTTCTTGTTATGGTTGATGCTCCTAAAGTTACCTCTAAATCATAACTAGTATTAGTGGTAATGTTTGTGTGATTAAATGAATAACTTGATGTTGTATTTGTATTAATG